>JAIPAH010000165.1 GCA_021740175.1 Bacteroidales bacterium | reverse complement strand
ATAACCAAAAAAAAGCTCCTTTTTGATGTTGTAATATTTATAGGTTCTTCCCTCTACCTCAAAAGAGGCTGTTTTTCTTGTTGTTACGGATGTGGAATCCACAATGAATTCCGGGATCATGCCGTAATACATCAACGCCTGTTGGTGGCTTATGTAGGAGGGAGAATAGATAGCATTAGCAATAATAAATTGAGCATCGGGTTGTGAAAGAAACTCTGTAAAACAGTACCAGGTATTTCGTAATTTTTTGATATACCCTTTTTTTTGCCAGAAAAGCAGGTTATCCTGGTTGAACCCGGGGAACATCAGGCGTACTTGTCGAGTGGAGAATATCCCCTGCTCAAAAAAAGCTTCTCTGAATTGAAGAAAGTTCATTTTATTTCTATTTATCCGTAAAATTATGGAAAAATGGAAATGAAATCAAGGGATTTTCAGTTTTAAACTACCTGTTTAAAAAAATATCTCTTTTCAGTTATAATTCGCCATTGATCAATTAGTACAAATTCGTGCATTTAATTTTTGTCACGAATGCCCGCCTGACTGGTCAAGGGCAGGCACGAATGAAGAAAAGCTTATCTAAAATTATTAATCAGATTACCTGACAAAGTTCGCTACTCCCTTACATTCTACCATAATGAAATTTTTACTGGAAATTTGACAATAATGATTTGATAAAAAGTGGAGAATTGGTATATTTGGAAATGTTTCAATTTAAAACAAATTAGAATTATTAGAAATCCATTTTTGGAATAGTCAATAAAACCTTAAAAACATTGCCTTAATGAAAATTTGTTCATTAGAAATTCAAAATAATCCGATACTTGGTAATTTGTATTTAGATTTTAGCAATGAATATGATGAACCGGCAAATAGTATCATTTTAGCCGGAGAAAATGGTTGTGGAAAATCATTAATTTTAAACATTCTTTATGAGTTTTCGAATTACTCACCAGATACAAATAGAAAGAATAAAGGAAATAGAGAAAAAAGGATTTTTGAAGTAACTATATCAAAGAAGGAAATTGATATTTTAAAAAACAATCCGAGTACTTATAGCTATTTCCAGAAAGATATAAAGAATCAAGAGTTAAAAATTGAATATGATTATTCTAAGGAAAACTGGAATCAAATTAATGTTTCATTCACAAATAATGAAAATGAATTAGTAAGCGTTAAGCCAGCTGCTTTATATAAAGAATCTAATGCCCAAATATTTAGATCGTTTTTTTCTGATATAGGAATTGATTATACGCCAAGACAAATACAAAATGTTACGTCTAATGATACTGATCAAAACACAGGGCAAAGCGAAAGAACCAGCGCAGGATTGGCTACAAATATAGCTCAATTGCTTGTTGATATTGAAGCCCTTGATGCAAGTGATTATAAAAATTGGTCAGAAAAAAATATTGCACAAATTAAACGTGGAATAGATGTTGCTCCTCATTTAAATAGGAGAATTAATCGGTTTAAAAATGCATTTTCCTATATGTTTGAAAATAAGCAATTATATGCTTTTAGAAATGAGAATAACTCAAAAAAAATATATTTTAAGGAGGGTGATTATGAAATGCCTATTGAAAACCTCAGTTCAGGTGAAAAACAAATAGTATTTAGAGGAGGTTTCTTACTTAAAGATCAAAACAGCTTGAATGAAGAGTTTATATTGATAGATGAGCCTGAAATAAGTTTGCATCCTACATGGCAATTAAAAATACTTCAATTCTATAAAAATTTGTTTACTGATATTCATAATAATCAAAAATCACAACTTTTTATTGCGACACATTCTCCTTTCATTGTACATAATATAGAAGCTAAGGATACAGTGATTATTTTAGAAAAGAATGATGACGGTACAATTAAGCAAAAAAGTAAAAATCAGTTTTTTGATTGGAAACCTGAAGTAGGAATTAAGAAAGCCTTTAATATTGATTTAATTTTTAATACCACTAAGCCAATAATAGTTACGGAAGGCAAAACGGATAAATATATATTGAAAACTGCATGGGAAAAATTATTTGGGGATAAAGAACTGCCTTTTGAGATCGTACCGTCGGGGATTAATGAAGATGAAAATAAAAGAAAAGGCAATGCAGATCAGTTACAAAGGACATTAGATTTAATAAGTAACCTTGATAGAATAGGTAAGCCAATTATTGGTTTGTTTGATAATGATTCGGAAGGAAATATTAAATTTAAAGGCTTAGATAAAAACATATTTGAAGAATATTCACATTATAAATTTATAAGAAAACATAAGTCTAAATCTATTTATGGTGTTCTCTTACCGGTACCTTCACATAGATCGAAGTTTGTCACCCATAATGATATCAATCAAAGATATCTTGAGATTGAGCATTATTTTGATGATAAGGTTATAGAGGAGGCAGGTTTAAAAGGTCAGCCAATTCTTGATACAGAGGTTTATAAGATTCATGAAAATATAAGGAAGGCCAAAAAGATGTTTTCTGAAGAAAAAGTGAAGGAATTAGATAAAGATAAGTTTTCTAGTTTTGAAGTACTTTTTAAAAAACTTAAAGAAATTATTGGAACTGAATGATTATTGAGAATCCATTTAATTATTGTATAACATTAAAATTTAAATTATGAACAAAACTTATGACATAAATTCAGCAAAGCAAATAATTGATAATCACGGTCGTGAAGTCTATGAATTGGAACATGATTTGGGATATTATCCACATGTGACAATCATTGATAATAATAATGAACCCTTAATAGGATGTGTGGTATTTATTTCAGATAAAATTATAAGATTTGAATGTAATCCCTTTCCAGAAACCGGAATGATAATAATTGGATAAATAATTCCATTTTAAGATTTAAAAATTTTATCTTTTACCCTGTGAAAACCGAAGTCGACATAAACACCGACATCCTTAGCTGGGCCATTGAGCGGGCGGGTTATGATGTGCGGGAATTTGAGGTGAAGTTCCCGAAGGTTTCGGAATGGCTGGAGCAACAAAAAAAGCCCACCGTCCGGCAACTGGAGGATTTTGCCCGGAAGGTTCATTTGCCCTTCGGTTATTTGCTTTTGGATGAACCGCCCGAATAGAAAGTCCCCATTCCTTTTTTCAGAACTTATCAAACACGCACCGATAAGGTTAGCCTGAATGTTTATGATACCATTCTGCTTTATCAAAAAAGGCAGCAATGGCTGCAGCAGTACTTTCGGGATAATGATTTCGACAAGCCCGATTTTGTGGGGAGATTCAAAGGAGAAACGGATTTCCGGACCATTGTTGATGATATACGCTCGGAATTGAATCTTAATACGGAATGGGCCGGGAATCAACCCAATTGGGAAAAAGCTCTGGATCATCTGACACAGGTTATCGAAAATAAAGGGATAATCGTTGCATTCAACGGTGTGGTGGGCAATAACACAAAAAGGCCAATTCCCGTGGATGAATGTCGCGGTTTTGTTTTGGTGGATGATACGGCACCGTTTATGTTTGTTAACTCCCGCGATAGCAAAGCTGCGCAAATGTTTACCATAGTCCATGAACTGGGACATATCTGGACCGGCCAAAGCGCCGGCTTTGATTTTAGACAGATGCAACCGGCAGCTGATCCAGTTGAAAAACTATGTGACAAAATAGCTGCCGAACTACTTGTACCGGAAAATACATTCAATGAACAGTGGTTGGTTACTCATGATTTCAAAAGCCTTGCAAAACATTTTAAGGTAAGCCCGATTGTTGTGGCCCGGCGAGCTTTGGATACCGGTAAAATATCTAAAACAGCCTTTTTCAGTTTTTATAATAATTATTTGGAAGAGGTCAGAAACAAAAAGAACCGGCAGGAACCGGGAGGTGACTTTTACAAAACGGCCAAAAAGCGATTAAGCAGAAGTTTTCTGACACATGTAGACCGGGCGGTCAGAGAGAATTACCTGTTGGTTAGAGATGCCTACCACTTAACAGGACTAAAAGGTTCGACTTTTCGTGAATTAATGTCTAACCAACTTTACTACTAAATGGCCCATTACCTGGTAGATAGCAATTTGTTTATCCAGGCTCACAGAGTCAACTATCCGCTGGATGTGGTTACAGGATTTTGGAAAACAATTAGCTGATGTAGCCGATGCCTGGCTGGTAGCTTATGCCATTGAAAATGATATGGAAATTGTTACTCAAGAGGTCAGTCAGCCCGAACGAAAGAACAGGATTAAAATACCCGAAGTTTGTAATTATTTCGGAATTCCGTATAAGAATATGATTGAGCTCTTCAGGGAGTTGGGGGTTACTTTTTAACTTCCTTCGAAGCGCAAGTTGCTGTTCCCCTCCGGTTTGGACATAAGTGATTACCGACAACCCGGGCAGCGTGTTTTTGATTTCAGGCAGATGCCACCGGCCAGCGGTTAGCAGTCCGTATTACATTCCTCCTCAATTTTTTTATTCTCAATTTGAATGGTAGCGTGGCCAATACCAAATTGCTGATATAGCTCGTCCTGCACATGTGAAATAAACTCATCGTCGATTTTTCCGGGAATGACCAGATGAACCGATAAAGCCACTTTGGTTGTACTCATGGCCCAGATATGCAGGTCATGAATATCTTCCACCTCTTTTTTCGACAACAGAAATTCCCTTACCTTTTCAATATCAATATTTTTGGGGACAGCATCCAGGGCCAGGTCAATTGAATCGGTAAACAATTTCCAGGTTCCCCAAAGTATCACCCCTATGATAACGAAACTCATCACCGGGTCAATCCATTGCAAGCCTGTCAGGCTGATGAGTAGACCGGCTATGACCACTCCGGCAGAAACACTGGCGTCGGCAGCCATGTGAAGAAATGCCCCTTTGATGTTCAGGTCTTCTTTTTGACCTCTCATAAAAAGCAGGGCTGTTATGGTATTAATGACAATCCCGATTCCGGCAACAATCATTACCTGCGTACCGGCAACGGGTTCGGGATTCTTAAATTTACCTATGGCGTCCTGGGCAATAAGGACAACCGCTCCGAATAACAGCAGGGCATTTAAAATTGATACTAATATGGTGGTTTTTCGTAAACCATAGGTATACTTTCCTTTAGGCTTTAGGGTTGCCAGCCAGGCTGCTACCCATGCAAACGCCAGGCTCAGCACATCACCTGCATTGTGGCCTGCATCGGCTAACAGGGCGGATGAGTTGGCTAATAGTCCGTAAAAAATTTCAACCCCTACAAAAATAACGTTAAGGGCTATACCTATTATAAAAGCGTTTTTATGTTTTATCTTATTTGTAGGTTCGTGTGAATGTGCCATAATCTTATTATTTCCTTTTCTGTATAACCACATTCAGCGGAATAAAAGCCCCAATTTTCAGTCCCCAATTAATTTTATCGGTGGGGGTAAACAAAAAAGCAAAAACATTCCCGCCTTTCAGTTTAAAATTCGGACCGCCCTGAAGGATAAGCTTATCTTTTTCGGGTATAAATTCGGCGGAAGCCACCACGGAAACCGGCAATTTCTCGTCCATACCAGAAAACCAGTATTCGTTAAACGTATAATAACTATTCATGAAAGGTGTGTAACCGACTGAATAATACCAGCGTTTGTTCCACATCAATCCGACTTCGCCATGCAGGCGAACCGCTTCGTTACGGTTTCCTTCGAAGTCATAAATAACCAGCGGATTTACCCTGGCACCTGCTATAAGTTTGTAACTATTCTTTGCGTTTTCCTGGGCTCTTACAGACACAAAAGCTGACAATATCCCCATAGCAAAAAACAAAACCACTTTTTTTCCTATCATTATCTTTTATCTGTTAAAAATTAAGACACTGGCTTTTTAACCGGTCGTGTAATTTATTGTTTAGCTATTTGCCTGAGGCAATACCATTTCTGACCCTGTAAATTTTCTCCACTTCCGATACATAAATAATCCCGTCTCCGGAATTGCCGGTATATGCATTTTCTGTGATGATTTGAACAATTGTATCCAGAGCCTGGTTTTCACAAACTACTTCAATTTTAGCTACCCGGCTGTCGGTAATGGAAAATTGATGCGGAGCTGCCGATTCTTCGCTTTTGAGCTTACCGGTTCCTTCCGCCATAGAAACGGTTAGGTTCGGGAAACCAGATTCTTTAAGGTGATGAAAAATATCCATCACCTTAAAGGGTTTTACAAATGCTTTGATCTCTTTCATAGTTTTTCTGAATTTGTTCAACGTTAAACATCAATGCGCATGACCATGTCCGTCGCCGCCGGATTTCATTTCTGACAGAACGGCCTGCGGATTGTCAATCACAAACCGGGTCTTGTCATCTACAGATTCCTTAAAATTGACTCCTGTAAAACCGGCTTCGGACATACCTTTACTGATTTTTACCTTTTTAAAGATAAAGTATTTCCCGGTTGGTTCATGATCATGGTGAGCTTCTTCATTCTCATGTTGATGCTCCTCGTGCTCGTGACCGGATTCCTTTGCAACGCTTCTTTGCAACTTAAAGACATAATCCTTCCCTTGGTCGGAGATAATCGCCGAAGTGGGAAGCGCAAACTGCTGCTTTCCGCCGGTTTGGATGTGGGCGGTTACCGACATTCCGGGCAGCAGCGTGGTTTTTATCTTATCGATATCTGCGTGAACCAGCGCTGTGCGGCTATCCCGGTTAAAACGTTGCGATTTTTTCAGAATGCTGCCTTTCATCGGACCGGGCAGTGGGTTGTTGGCCAGGTTGAAAGTCAGTCGCTGACCTTTCTTTACGTTGTCGATATCCTTCTCGTAAATCTCCAGGTCAATGTGCGCTTTTTTATTGTCCGTGATGTGAAATAGTTGTTGTTGCTGAGAAACATTATCTCCGGTACTAACCGAAATTGAGGACACATAACCCGAAATCGGTGCCCTGACCGGGTAGCCTTTTTGCAGACTTTCGGAAGTCAGGTTTTCCGGATTCAGATGAATCAGCTCCAGTTTCTTTTTCAGGCTTTGCAGCTGAGCCCGGTTGGTTTGATATTCCGATTTCACCTTTTGAACCGTTTTGGCTGCGTTTACACTATCCTGATACAATTGCTTTTGCCGCCTGTATTCGGCTTCAAGGTATTCGCTGTTATTCTTCGCTTCAAGGTAATCCCTTTGCAGTTCAACAATATCAGGATGCTCGATGCGGGCTATTTTCCGGCCTTTTTCCACATAATCCCCTTCAATCACCGAAATATCCGTGATGACGCCTCCTATAAAGGGGCTAACCGTAGCCTCTCCCGTTGGCGGCAGGGTAATTTCTCCGAAAGCTTTCACCACATTCGACAG
>JAIPAH010000164.1 GCA_021740175.1 Bacteroidales bacterium | reverse complement strand
TATCTCCTTCCATATCACGCGGATACTTTTGAAGATCATCAGGGTTATTGAATTGGGCAGGATTGACAAACACGCTTACAGCAACAATATCGGTTTCTTGTTTGGCATAATCCACCAGGGAAAGATGCGCTTCATGCAAAGCTCCCATAGTGGGAACAAAACCTACGGTTTCCCCTTTTTCCTTTTGGGTGTGGACAAAATCTCTGATATGATTGATCTTCTTAAATACTTGCATACATTGCAAAATTAATTAAATATTTGAAGTGGTAAGCTCTACTTGGATTTCATAATTAAAAAACGATTTAAATAATTATTTTTGCGTCAAAGGATACTGGCTTATGGAAGGGAAAATGATAGCAAAATCAATGAAGATGGCAGACCTTGTTCATCTTAACTATTTATTGTTGTTTGTTTTGGATCGATTTGGAATTAAGCTTGGCTTTGGGGATAAAACCATCCTGGAGGTTTGCGAGGAATATGGAGTGGATGCTGACTTCTTTGTAGAGGTTGCCAACTCTTTTCTTGATGAGGAGTATGTGCCAAGCAGTAATATCAATACTTTTCCTGCCCAGCTAGCTATCGATTACCTGAGAAATACACATAATTATTACCTGGAAGATAAAGTTCCCGAAATAGAGGGACTTATTAATCAAATGGTGACGAATTGTAAACTGGACAGGAAAAACGTCGAGGTTTTAAATAATTTTTTCAATGTATACAAGCAGGAGCTTACCGATCATATCAAACGGGAAGAAGACAGGGTGTTCCCTTATGTGCTTGAGATTGCTCAAGCTTTCCATAGTGGCGAGATTAGTGATGAGCTTTATCAAAAGATGAATGAATACGATATTAATGACTACGCCAGCGAGCATGATAACGTGGAGCAAAAATTGTATGATCTGAAAAATATTATCATTAAATATCTTCCTCCAGTGAGGAATTCTCTTCTCTGTCATAAAATTCTTATCGAATTATTTAATCTGGAGAAAGACTTGAATGATCATGCATTGCTGGAAGATAAACTTATCGTTCCAATTATTGCCGAGCAGGAGGAAAGGCTGGAGAAGTTGTATAACAGGGATCGTCAAAATTAGCAATAGCATGACCGGGCAAAAAATCGCTATCATATCGGATGCATTAATACTTCGAAAAGGCTTGCGAAGTTTCCTGAGTGAATATTTCGATCACACTATGCTGAAAGAATTTCGCTCAGTGAAAGATTTTCTGGATAGCTACAGGAAAAGCCAGTTTGAAGTTTTGTTTGTACAGAATGCTCTTTTCAGAGAGATAGCCGGAGATGAAAATATGCTGAAACAACTTTCTGATATGGTTTTGATTGCCCTTATTCCTGAAGAGGAAGACCGGGAAGTCCCTGCTTTTTTCCATGATGCTATATCCTCGAATATTAATGATGAAGACATGATGAGAAAACTGGAAGCGTGGAAGGAGAGCTGGATGAATGAACGGTTATTCGGGAATAATGACCGGGAACTAACCCATAGGGAAATAAACGTATTGAAACAAGTGGCTATAGGAAAGACCAACAAACAAATTGCCGAAGATTTGTTTTTAAGCCCCCATACGGTTATTACACATCGGAAAAATATTACCCGGAAACTGGGGGTATATACGGTGTCCGGGTTAACGGTTTATGCGCTGATCAACAACTTGATAAATCCTTCGGATGTTAACAAGTAGCTACCGATTAAGGACACCAATAAGAAGGCCACTTTTGTTTACATGTACAGGATGAAAGAACTTGTGGCGTTAATAGGTATTATATTAAACTTTTTTATGATCTTTGGAGTTAAACTATGTTTGATAATTTAAAATAAATGAGACCTTAAGTATGATCGTATGAGAATAAGCGCCAAGCATAGAATACTGATAACGAGTTTTTTTGCTGGAATAATAGGATGGATGTTCGTCGGGATGCTTGTTAATTTTCATCAGCATCAACTCTTTGGAAAGATGCTCATCCAACAACTTCAGCCTATTTATGTATCCAAGAAAGGAGTATTTGTTTTGGATTTTAAGAAGATTGGGCCGAAGGAGCTTTTACCGGGCTATGATATAGATATCGATGATCAGACCTCTATTTCCGGTGTCATGGCCTTGCCCCTGTTTTTTGAAAAGACTCGCTATCAGCTAATTTCCCAAACTTGGCCTTTGATTTTTGATATTAGCCAGCGAGGGCCGCCCAAGTACCATTCATAAACAGGCTTTTTTAATTTCCTTTATCTCAATTAATAAATTCAGCCATTATTCTGAAAATGGCATTTCTAAATTTGTAAACAAAAAAACTATATTATGAAACTCAGATTAATAACAATCGCATTCTTGATAATACCGGCATTTATTTTAGGACAGGAGAAAGATTCTATAACCATGGGAGCCGACTATGCCCATGATGTTTTTTACTCATTCGAAAACGGTGAAGTGAAATCCGAACCAAGGGCAAATTGGGATTTGGCTTTTCAAACCGCCTCCTTCAGTTCTTCTATACTCATTAACGACGGAAGCGGAGCCGTTTTGAAGACGTATCCGGAGGGTGATACATCTGACTGGAGTACTTTGGACACTGCAGGATATTCCCAATGGCCGGCCATGTATAATCATGAGAATGACTGGCAGGAGAGCGCTTTTGAACGTTTTGCCCTGGGACATCCCGATTACGGATGGGGGAAGTATGATATGAATACCCACGATGTAATCGGGGACTCGCTTTATGTCTTAAAAACGGGTGATGGATCTTTTAAAAAGGTATGGATAGAGAAAAAAGTATCTACCGAAAACACTTATTATTTTCGATATGCGGATTTAGATGGTGCGAATGAGCAGAATGTTGAATTAAATATCAGTCCATACACAGATAAAAACTTCGTTTATTATTCGTTAGCAAACGATCAGGTGGTCGATAGGGAACCGGCCTCCGATAGTTGGGATATCCTTTTTACGCGTTATATAGCTATGCTCCAGGGGGCAACACCCTACCCCGTAACAGGAGTGCAGAGTAATTTTAATACAGGCGTGGCCGAATACACTTCCGTTGATCCGGATTTTGAACAGTGGCATATGGGAGACCTTGATACCTCGCGTTCGGTTATTGGGCACGACTGGAAAGAGTTTGACATGAGTAATTTTACCTATATTGTGGACGATTCCACGCTTTTCTTTACAACATCCCAGTCAGGTGCCATTTATAAACTTCGCTTTACAAAATTTGAAGGAAGCAGCACGGGAAAAGCCGTTTTTGAAGTAGGAGAAGTGTCCACGGCTGATGTGGAAGATGTAAGCGGCAAGGATAGGATGGTTAAGGTTTATCCGAATCCGGCAAGGCAACACCTGAAACTGGAAGGATCGTTTAACCGTAAAACAACGGCCCGTCTTTACGATTTAACGGGGAAATTGATCATCGAGCAAAGCCTTAATGGCCACCAGGCCCAAATACCTGTCAGCGATATCCGGGAAGGTGTATACATGCTTAACATTGTTCAAGGCAACAAAATAAATTCCAGAAAAGTGATGATTAGATAGCGAATGAATGGTTAAATTGCGATTAACGCTATTTTTTTTAACGGTTCTTTGTTTGCTGATGCCTTCATCCATTGAAGCTCAGCAAACAAAGCTTACTGTGCTTGATAACGAAAGCCGGCAACCTGTTTCATATGCTCATGTAAAAATGAATGCATTGGATGGTTCTTTTCAGAAGCAGACCATTACCAATGAGCAGGGCAATGCTAGAGTTTCTTTGAAACAGAGAGCACAGGTGACTATCTCTTATGTTGGCTATAAGACCCTATATGATACAATTGCCCCGGGTAGAGAAACCACTTTTTACCTTCAGCCATCGGCGCTGGATATGGAGGAGGTCGTAATTACAGGCCAATATACGCCCGAGCGTACTGACAATAGCATTTATAAAATAAAAGTGCTGGATTCTAAAAAAATTAAAATGAAAGCCGCCAATAATCTGCGGGATATGTTGTCTTCAGAGTTGAATTTTAAGATTAGCCAGGATAATATATTAGGAAGCAGTCTGAGCCTGCAGGGCGTGAGCGGTGAAAATGTAAAAATCCTTATTGATGGAGTGCCGGTTATCGGGCGCATGAATGGGAATCTGAATTTAAGCCAGTTGAATCTCAATAATGTTGAGCGCATTGAGATAGTCGAAGGGCCGATGTCAGTGAGCTATGGAACCAATGCCCTGGCCGGGGCTATCAATATTATCACCAAAGATCATGTTACAGGTAACCCGGAAGGAACAATCAACACCTATTATGAATCGGTTGGGCGGTATAATGCGGATGTAAGTGTAGCATATTCCCCACAGGATGATAGCTATCTTTTTTCCGGGGGGAGAAATTTCTTTGATGGTTACAGTGTGAAAGATACTTCGCGGAACGTACAGTGGAAACCCAAAGAACAGTATTTCGGCGATTTTAAATACAAGCATGAATTTGATGAGCTGCGATTTCGCCTGGCCTCAAGAGTTTTCAGAGAGACGGTGCTGGACAAGGGCATACCTGTCAGGGCAGTAAATACAGAAGAAGGTTATTATTATTACAGGGCGCGGGACGGGTATTATAAAACCTGGCGCGCCAGTCAGAAAGCTAATCTTACAGGAAATATTTCGAGTCGGAATTATGTGGATTTAAGTGTTTCTTATTCTTACTACAGGCGCAATAAGGAAGTCTATCAAAAAAACCTGTATACCCTGGAACAAAACCTTGTTGACAATCCTGATGACCATGATACCAGCACCTTTCATGCATGGAACTTCAGGGGAACTATGAGCAGGAACAAAAAAGATACAACCCGGTTTAAATATCAAATCGGTTATGATATCAAAATGGAATCGGCTCGCGGATCAAAAATTGATGAAGATGACCAGTCGATTAATGATTATGCTTTGTTTGCCAGTTTGAAATACCGATTCTTTGATGATTTGCTTGTTCAGGCAGGCTCCCGCTTTGCTTACAATACGGAATACGATGCGCCCATTACGCCGTCTTTAAATATTAAATATGATATCTCAGAACATTCTCACTTGAGAGCATCTTATGGCCAGGGGTTTAGAGCCCCCTCGCTTAAAGAATTGCATCTGAGTTTCCAGGATTTGAATCATGATATCAGGGGAAATGTCAACCTGGAGGCGGAATATTCGGATAATTACAAGGCCAGCGCCGTTTTTAGCCGAAAAACCGACTCCTATGGATTTAAGGTTGAACCGGATTTCTTTTACAATTCTATCGAAAACCGCATTGGACTTATAGAACAGACAGAGCTCAACAATAGCGGCGGCCAGGTAGATACTTCCCTGTATTATACCTATCAGAATTATGATGTTTATAAAACCCTGGGATATCGTATACGCTTTCATTATGAACATGAGGATATAGTGGATTTTACGCTGGGCTATTCACGCATAGGGCGTCATAATGAGTTTGCCAATGGATTATCAAATGGCGAAGACTTTGTATTTTCCCCGGAGCTGATTTTGAAGATGCGTTATGATTTTACACCTTTCGGAACGCAGTTTAACCTGGATTATAAATACACCGGTGAGCTGGAGCGGTATCAAATTACTTTTGATGATGAATACGTTAAATACACGGAAGCGGATTATCATATGCTCGATTTTTCGTTGAATCAGGGTTTTTTTGAAAACAAATTGGATGTCGTCACCGGCGTTAAAAATATTTTTGATGTGAATAATATCCGAACTACGGGCACTAGCGGCGGGGTGCATTCCGAATCGGGAGGCTCAAGACCGGTGCGATGGGGACGGACGTTTTTTATGGATGTGAGTTATAATTTTTAGTTATGATGAGATGGTTGATATTTGTGATTGGGGGAGTATTGGCTTTTACTTCCTGCATGAAGGATTTGGAAGAGGATAAAACCTATCCGGTGGAGCAGATCCCGGATGAAGTGAAACTGGATGTGGTGGAACTTACACCGGATTATGTTTACAGGAAATATTACGATTTGAGCAGTAACCGGGTAGTAGCAAGTCATGAAAAGACTGCATGGGATTTGGCTTTTGAAAGTCTCCCGGGCAGGGACAAGATTTTTCTTAACAGCGCTAAGTTTATGTATGCAGGAAATACAGGCAAAAAGGATTTTGAAAATGTTACATCTACCGCTGACGCGGAAATGATTTTTGATCATTCGTCTTTGAGCAGCGATTCCACAGCCATCGGAAATTGGCGGAAAGCCGAGCCGGATGTGTATGTGATAGACCGCGGAGTGGATGCGGAAGGAAATTCACTGGGCTACAAAAAGATTAAGTTTAAAACCCTTGAAAGGGGGCGGTATACCATCGAATTTGCGAATCTTGACGGAACACAAAGGCATGAAGCTTCTATTCCCAAAGATAGCATATCGAACCTGGTGATGTTTTCTTTTGAAAATGGGGGTGAGGTAAAATATCTTCAACCGGCTTCCGGCGACTGGGATTTGGTATTCACCCAATACACAAAAACCCTTTACTCCGATGAGGGCGAACCCTATCCTTATTTGGTGGTAGGTGCTTTAGGGAATCGGGAGCGCATCTCCACTGCGGAAATGCAGCAATCGTTCAGTGAGATCGATCCAGTGGTTACGGATACCGCGGCTTTTTTTCCTTATGCTGATTTGATTGGTTACGACTGGAAAATTTTGCAGGGAGATGTTGAAGCGGGGGATGTAACCTATACGATTCGCTCGCCGCTTACTTATATTATCCGTGAAGATGATAAAAATATTTTTTATAAATTAAGCTTTACGGATTTTTATAATGAAAACGGGAGAAAAGGTTACCCCTCCTTTGAATATCAGAGAGTCATCAGGCCATAATTGGCTGAACAGATATGAGGGAATCTTGTTAATAAAGTGCAAAGCAAACAAAAGATAAAAAACCAATGAGTAAAATAGGAATTTTTTATGCTTCAGCTATGGGCAATACTGAAGCGGTAGCTCTTGACCTGCGGCAGGAATTCGGGGATGAGCAAGCGGATGTGATTCATGTGGCCGACGCCGATAAGGACATGATTAGCGCTTATGATTATCTTATCATCGGCGGATCGACATGGGGAGCCGGTGAGATCCAGGATGATATGGCGGATTTTTTTGAAGAACTTGATCAAGTGGATCTCAGCAACAAAAAAGTGGCATTGTTCGGGCTTGGCGACCAGGTTGCCTACCCGTTTGCCTTTGCTGATTCCCTTGGGGATTTATACGACAAAATGGTAGCGAAAAAAGCCACGGTTGTGGGAAGTTGGCCTATAGAGGGTTATGAGTTTAAATCCTCCAAAGCTGAGCGAAATGGTCAATTTGTAGGATTAGTGATGGATATTGATAACCAACCCGAAAAAAA
>JAIPAH010000163.1 GCA_021740175.1 Bacteroidales bacterium | reverse complement strand
TTTCCTTTTTGTGAGGATTTTGAATAGGTCAGGGCGCCAGCCTGTTAATTTTCCAAACTCCATCCACCAAAGTATAGCGAAAGCGGTCATGAAGGCGGTTGGCACGTCCCTGCCAGAACTCAAAATATTCGGGTTTTAGCCGGTATCCGCCCCATTCCTGGGGTTTTGGTATATCGTCCTTCCCATACTTTTTAATCGCTTCATCCACTCTTCTCACCAGGTACTCCCTGTCGGGGATAGGCTGGCTTTGCGGTGAAGTAAGCGCAGAAACACGTGATTCATAGGAACGCTCATTGAAATAAGCTCTCGATACTTCCGCGGAAATTTCCGTCACCGCACCTTCAATTCTTACCTGGCGTTCCAGGTGAGGCCAGTAGAACAATAAAGCTCCGAAATTATTCACTTCCAGGTGGGCTCCTTTGCGGCTCGAAAAATTCGTAAAAAACCGAAAGCCGTCTTTATCAAATCCTTTTAACAATACGATCCGTGCACTGGGCTTCCCATACGCATCGGCCGTTGCCAATGTCATCGCGTTGGCATCCTGTATGCCGGCATTTAAAGCGTCCTCGAGCCAATCATTAAACTGCTGAATCGGGTCATCTGCAAGATGTTCTCTGTCAAGGGAGCCTTTAAGGTAATCCCGTCTAATCTCTTCCAATTTCATACTTCTGATTTTATTAATAAACACCTTATTAATCCTATTAGTTCAATAGGTTAGGTAGCTATTCCAGTATGAGGAGCCGATTGGCAGGTTGTTTTTATTGTAAAGAACTAAAGTTTCGTACTTAAAATTTGGGCTTGTTAAATATTGAATTTCAATAATATATAATCAATAAACTCTTACTTTCTTTGTGTTTCTCTGAGTCTTTGAGCCTTGGTGGCAGTAGTTCCAGAAGGCCACTAAGGCACCAGGGCACAAAGGTTCACCAAGAGAGTCATTTAGTATGATGCGAAATTATTGAAGTTTAGTATAGAATTATTTACAAAACAATCTTTTAATTAAAGATTAATATTCATGGTTTTAAAAGAAATGGGAACTTTAATTAATAATTCTTAAGATTCTTGAGCATATTCTGCAGTTGGTCTTCCAGATCTCTGCGCTTCTTGAACTCTTCCGAGAGCAATTCATCTTTATCGGAAAGATCATTTTTCATGCTTTTCAAATCCTGTTCTAACTCTTCTATCCGGTTTTCGAGGCTTTTCTTGTCACTATTCAGATCTTCCTTTTCTTTCTGAAGCATCGCAATTTCGTCATCCTTGTTTTTCATCACGGTCTTGAGATTATTTCCCATATTTTCATGGTCATTCATATCAAGATTCGCTCTTTTGCTGAGTGGGTTGTCTAAATTTAACTCCTTTTTAAGCAGGGAGGATATTGTTTCCCGCAATTCTTTCAGATTTCGCTCATTTTTAACTTTGGATTTCTTCATGGATTGTATCTCCTCGTTTTTGGACTCAATCCATCCCATCAACTCTTCCCTGACCGTTTCCCGTTCACGCTGCTCTTTACGGATATTTTCATCCACCGATTGGATCTTCTCCTTCATCTCCCTGTGCTCCTTCTCAAGTTTCTGGTAATCCTGATAAAGCCGGTTATAATTTTCTTCCGCCTCCTGTTTTTGCCGATTCAATTCATCAAAGTTTTTTTGATTTTCCTGGTCGGAGGTTTGTGCCTTTTTCTCCAGCTTGTTTTTCTTATCCCTGAGCGTGTTCAATTCCGCTTTATACTCCTCCAGGTCGCTATCCAGCCGTATTTTTTCATTCCTGAGGTTCACAATAAAATCGCTGGCTTTAGTAAGTTCATCTTTGTAGTTTTTTATTTCCCGCCGTAATTCTTCAACTACATTATCTTCATTGTCTTCTTCCTTCTTGTTCCGCTCCCGGTTTTCATCAATGATGTTGTTGAGCTTCTTTACCTCAGATTTAGAAAGTCGGTATTTCCGATAGTTGACTACAAAAAGGGTGACAAAAATTATCGCTAATAACAATAAAAGGCCCCCACCGATGTAGAGATAAATCATCCTGGAATGATATTGTTCATTCTCTGCTTTTATGCGGTTGTTTTCCTTTATCAGTAACTGCCGTGAAATATTAGTATCCCCTGCCGGAATATACGTTCCGGGTAAAAAACGGTCTAATTCTTTCAGCTTTTGCCGTGTTTGTTTAATTTCCTCAGCAGATCGTGACTCCTCAGGAAGTTGCCGGAGGCTGTCGTACGTTCTGTACAAGCGATATCTTTCAAGCACTGTTGATTCCACGCCTGACTGCCCCCAGGCAGACAAAATGGTTACATGACAAAATAAAAGCAAGACGATATATAAAGTGCCTTTTCTCATAAGGATATTCCAATTAGTGAAGTAAATGTACAATAATGCAACTTAATTTAAAAACTTTTCTATACCTTAAACAGCCTGTCAAAGAATTCCGTTTGGTAAACGTCGAAAAAACTTATTTTTGTGTGCTAAATTAAAACGTATGAAACTCAAAATACTTGCATTTTTGATTTTGCTCTTCAGCCAGGGATTATATGCTCAGGACAAGGGCTATGATATTCAATTCGATTTAAAAAATTTCCAGGATACGGTTAGCTACCTGGCTCAATATTACGGCGATCAAATCGTAGTTAAAGACACCGCCAGGGTAGACCAAGGCCGGTTTGCTTTCAGGGGCGACAGTCTTCTGCCAGCGGGGATGTATGTTGTGGCAGGCCAATCAAATAATAAAATCATGGACTTGTTGATAAACCGGGATCAGCAGTTTTCCTTTTCCTTTACCCCCTCCAGGATGATGAAAACTCTCACAATAAAAGACTCCGAAGAAAATAAACTTTTTTATGATTATGTGGAAGAACTTTCCAACAAGCGCAAAAAACTACAAAAGCTTAAACAATCGGGAAGTGAAAAAGCCAAGCAAAAGATGCAAGCGTTAAATAAGCAAGTCGAACAATTCCAGGAAGATTTCATTAAAGAAAACCAAGGCACCTTTGCTGCCGCTTTTGTAAAAGCCTCGCGGGAGATAGAAGTCCCGGAGCCCGAGGATAAAACCGATAGTGCCTTTCAATACCAATATTACAAGCAACATTATTGGAACAACATGCCCCTGTCAGACCCACGTATGTTACGGACTCCCTTATTTCATGACCGGTACAAAAAATACCTCGATAAGGTCGTTCGTCAACATCCCGACTCCATTTCCGCAGCTCTTGACCGGATGTTAAACACCGCCCCGGACAGCAGCAAACTTTTCGAATACATCCTTTGGAAATCCACCCGCAAATACGAGCGCAGTGAAATTATGGGTTTCGATGCTATTTTTACGCACTTAGCAATGAATTATTACAAAAAAGGACGGACGGGCGATTTGGATGACCAAGTCGTTGAAAATATTGTGGAAAAGGGCGAAAAACTAAAAAACCTGCTCATCGGGAAAAAGGCTCCTGAATTAGTAATGATGGATTCGGCCCGGAATGCCGTCTCCCTCTATGAACTCGAGGCGGATTATACGATACTCATTTTCTGGGATAGTAACTGCGGCCATTGCCAGGAAGTACTTCCCAAACTGCATAAATTTTATCAAAATAACCGGGAAAAATGGAATTTGGCCACTTATGCCGTTAGCACCGATACTTCGGTGAGGGAATGGAAAAATTTTATCAACAAACATAATCTTAATTGGACAAACGTCTATGGTTATTGGAGTTATACCAAGAATTTCCATGATCTGTACAATATCAATACCACCCCGATGCTTTATCTTTTGGATGATAAAAAGAAAATCATCGGCAAACGTATCCTTACCAAGCAAGTGAAAAAAATCATCCGGCGCCAGGAAAACCAGGAATCCGGAGAAGGTAGAATCAGGAAGAGGAAGTGACGGAAGCGAGATTGAGTGATGGGATGAATGAATGGTTGTATGTAAGTTTATAAGTTTCTAAGTTTATAGGTTCGTATCTTCACCGGTCACACGCTAGCATTAACATCCCAATCAATCTTCCTTTTCAATCTCAATCACTCTTCCTTAGTCGGGCACTGATTTGAGATGTTAACTGAAACCTGAAAAAAAATTGATTGAGGTGTTAACCTATATACTTCCAGAAACATTTTAGTGAAAACAATGAGATTCCCGTCCATACACGTAGGGTACGTTCGGCCAAATATCTGTCAGATTCCTCACGGCATCACTCCGCTATCGCTCCGTGATTTGTTCGGAATGACGCGAATTATAGAGGAAAGTGAAGAAAAAGGGCGCGCGGACACCATAGTATATTTTAGTTACGTCCGCGCGCCCTTTTTCTTTTGTTACTCCCCTATAACGAGTCATTTCGAAGGAGCGGAGCGACTGAGAAATCTAAATCATGACTCACACTCAAATGATAATAAGGATTTATTTTTACACCTCAAAAAATTGATTTAAAATAACTTACAAACCTAAACACCTACGCACTTAAACACCTACGCACTTAAGCACACTTACAACACAAAAAAAAACGTCCTGCCAACCGACAGGACGTTTCAAATCTTAACAGGATTACGGTGTTACTTCACCTTATCCACCACCGCTTTGAAAGCCTCGGGATGATTCATGGCTAAATCGGCGAGAGCTTTTCGGTTAAGCTGAACATTATTTTGATGGAGTTTGCCCATAAGCTGCGAATAGCTCATGCCATTCTGACGGGCACCGGCATTAATGCGGCTTATCCATAATCTCCTGAAATCTCTCTTTTTGTTACGGCGATCACGGTATGCATACTGTTGTCCTTTCTCGTATGCATTTTTTGCTACCGTCCAGACATTTTTCCTTCTTCCGAACTGGCCCTTCACCTGTTTCATTACTTTTTTCCTTCTGGCCCTGGAAGCTACATTATTTACTGATCTTGGCATTTTACTTACATTTTTTTACTGCAGCGCTTCTTCACAGAAGTCTTTAAGCATACAGTAAGTTAAACAATTCATTTATTTAGCGAGAAGACTGCGCATACGTCTTGCATCACTTGTATTCATCATTGTTACCTTCGTCAAACGTTTTTTACGTTTCTTGGATTTTTTCGTCAGAAGGTGACTTTTGTACGCATGCTTCTGCTTGAGTTTACCGGTAGCCGTTGTTGTGAAACGTTTTTTGGCACCGGAATTTGTCTTCATTTTGGGCATTTCTCTAATTTTTGTTATACTTCAAGATTTATCTTTGTTTTATTTCACTTTTTTCGGGGATAGAATCATAATCAATCTTTTCCCCTCCATACGTGGCATCCGCTCTACTTTCCCCACATCTTCGAGTTCCTGGGCAAAACGTAGAAGCTGATACTTGCCTTTGTCTTTGTGAATAATAGAACGTCCTTTAAAAAATACATCGACCTTAACTTTTGCTCCACTTTCCAGGAACTTATAGGCATGATTCTTTTTAAAGTTAAAATCGTGATCATCTGTATTAGGCCCGAGACGTATCTCTTTCACCTCCACTTTGGCCGATTTGGCCTTCATTTCCTTTTCTTTTTTCTTCTGTTCATACAGAAACTTATTGAAATCCACGATTTTACATACCGGCGGTTTAGCTTTCGGAGATATTTCTACGAGGTCCAGACCTTGCTGTTCCGCCATATCAAGAGCTTCTTTTATATCGTGAATATCGGCGTCTGCATTCTCACCTACCACCCTGACCATAGGTGCTTTAATCTCTTCATTAATTTTGTAGGCGTTTTTCCTGTCGGTCTTTTTCTTCTTAGGTGCTCCTATAGTTACCTCACTTTTTTTTGGTTTGACATCTTATATTTTCAACATATAAACGTATAATGAGGCTTAGCTCATTACACCTTCTGTTTCTTTTTTGATTTTCAGGGCAAACTCTTCCATTCCCATGCTACCTTTATCGCCTTCTCCCTGTTTACGTACTGATACGGTCTTATCAGCCTGTTCTTGTTCGCCCACAATCAACATGTACGGAATATGTTTCACTTCCGCGTCCCTAATCTTCCGGCTCGTTTTTTCACTCCGGTTATCAATTTGGGCGCGAATATCATAATTCTTCAACAAAGATAAAATATTTTCTGCATATTTTTGATATTTTTCGCTGATAGGTAATATGATAACCTGATCAGGAATAAGCCACAAGGGAAACTTACCTGCGGTATGTTCCAGCAATACAGCCACAAAACGCTCCATTGATCCAAAGGGAGCCCTGTGGATCATCACCGGCCGGTGCTCCTGGTTATCATCGCCTACATATTTAAGGTCGAACCGATCCGGGAGATTGTAATCGACCTGGATTGTTCCCAATTGCCAGGAGCGACCCAGGGCATCTTTGACCATGAAATCCATTTTAGGGCCATAGAAAGCCGCTTCACCATATTCCACCTCATAATTAAGCTCCCGTTCTTTGGCCACTTCCATAATGGCATGCTCCGCCTTGTCCCAGTTATCATCCGAACCGATATAATCTTCAGGTTTATTGGGATCGCGAAGGGAAATCTGGGTAACAAAATCATTAAAATCAAGGGCTTTGAAAATACGCATCACAATATCCATGACTCCCTTGAACTCATCTTTTACCTGGTCGGGAGTGCAGAATATGTGAGCATCATCCTGGGTGAAACCCCGGGCCCTGGTCAGGCCGTGCAATTCACCGCTTTGTTCGTAACGATAAACTGTCCCGAATTCCGCATATCTTACCGGTAAATCGCGATATGAGCGAGGTTTATGCTTGTAAATCTCACAGTGATGCGGGCAATTCATCGGTTTGAGGAAATACTCTTCATCCTTTACCGGGGTTTCTATGGGTTTAAACGAATCCTTCCCATACTTTTCATAATGGCCGGAAGTCTTATATAAGTCAACATCCCCGATATGGGGGCTAATAACAGGCTCATAGCCTGCTTCTTTCTGTACTTTTTTTAGGTATTGCTCAAGCCGTTCCCGAAGCTGAGCTCCTTTAGGCAACCACAAAGGCAAACCGGCCCCTACTTTTGGCGAAAAGGTGAAAATTTCCAGTTCTTTTCCCAGCTTTCGATGATCACGTTTTTTAGCTTCCTCCAGCATTTCCAGGTATTCATCGAGCTCTTTCTTTTTGGGGAAGGTAATACCATAAATCCTGGTCATCTGTTTGTTATTTTCATCGCCTCGCCAGTAAGCTCCGGCGATATTGGTAAGCTTAACGGCTTTTATAAAACCCGTATGCGGTATATGCGGGCCGCGACACAAATCGGTAAAATAACCGGATTGATAGAAAGAAATCTTTCCATCTTCCAGCTCATTGATCAGCTCGACTTTGTACTGGTCACCTTTATTCTTATAATACTCCAGCGCCTCCTTTTTAGGCACTTCCCGGCGTTGGAAAACCTGTTTCTCTTTCGCCAGCTCGAGCATCTTGTCTTCTATTTTTCGCAAATCTGCTTCGGAAATTTCGTAATCCCCGAAATCCACGTCGTAATAAAACCCGTTAT
>JAIPAH010000026.1 GCA_021740175.1 Bacteroidales bacterium | reverse complement strand
TATTAATAAAGGTATTTTTCATTATCGTATAGGTCCAGGCTTTCAGGTTGGTATTGGGCTGATATTTTTCCTGGTTCGTCAGCGCTTTGATGTAAGTTTCCTGGACCAGGTCCTTAGCTTCTTCTTCATTAGCAGTTAAAGAACGAGCGAAATATGTCAGGTTATCCTGGAGATTCAGCAATTTTTCGTTAAAATCTGTTGTTTTCATAGTAGTATTATTTTATCGTCCCGTTTCTATTCGATTTTTATGTTCAAATAAACTGCTACAAATTTAAACATTTTATTTTAAAATAATCTAAATTAATTAAAAAAATTTTTAAATTTTTTATTTATGGGAATTATACCAATGTTTTTAAAGTCTTTCGCCATTTAAAAATTTTATATTGAATGTTTAGAATTAAACCATTAGATCTAAACAGCAAAGCTTGCTAAGAGCGAGCTATAAATAAACCGGCAGCAGGAAATTGTGTTAACGATGCCGTCATCCGGAAGAATAAATTTTTAAGGTGTAGGTTAAAATACAGCAGGCATGTATGATAGGGTAAAAACAAATGAATTTCTGAAAATAAAAGGAATAAAATACTTCGAGCTGAGTAAAAAAGCTGATTCAAAAACCATAAAACATGAGAAACATTTATCTAATCTTCTGTCTCTTTTTCTTATTAAACAAAAGCACTTTTGGCCAGTCAAATCAGGAAATGAAAAATGATACTGCCAGAAAGCTAATTTTGTGGGAAGCTCCCGAAACAAAAGTTTGAAAAATCCGTTTTAAATGTATATATTGCAAAATGTTTACGTAAAAAGCTTTTAAAATGGTATTAGAAATACAAATAGGCAATTTTTTCTCCATCAAAGAACCGATAACACTTGATATGCGGGCTGGGAATATACGGTCTAAAAACGCCAAAGCATTGCATCAAAATATCTTTCCTTACAATAAAACGCATGTACTGAAAACAGCGGTGATATACGGCGCCAACGCTTCCGGCAAAAGCAACATCATTGAAGCTATCCGATTTTGTCATAATATGGTGCTTAATTCACACAATCACAACGAGAACACGAATTTTAACTATAAAAAGTACAAGTTTAAAGGCTATGCCCAAAAGCCCAGTACCTATTTCATCCGTTTTGTGGCTGAAGGTGTGGAATATGAATACGCCTTTTCCTTGATGGAAAATAAAATAATTACGGAAAGCCTTCACTATTATCCCAAAGGTAGGATCAAAAAAGTTTTTACGCGGGATGAAAAGGCTGGTAGTTCCAAAAAAGAAAAGTATTCCTTTGGCGAAGATATCAAACGTCCGAAGGATGTGGCAGAAAATACTTCAGAAAAAACACTTTTCATCTCTCGAGCCAGTCAAATGGACAGGGAGATGGGAAAGCGCATCTTCAATTATTTCAATAACCAATTTATTCTGGGTTATGCCGGGATCAATGCCCCGCACTTAGAAAACCTCTTTAGTGATTATAAGACGCCATTGCTTAATGCTTTAAGAGTGGCAGACAGCGACATCTCAGACATCAAGCTAAATAAGGTTAAAAAACCCGGGAAACGTTTTAATGCCAACCTGAAGGAGATGTCACTCTCAGCCGAAGAGGTTATGGATGAAAAATTGGAAATTGTTAGTTACCACAAATCAGCTCCAAAGGTTCAGTTTGACTTTTTCAAAGAGGAATCTGCCGGAACCATCAAACTTTTCACCGATATCCTAACCATTCTTTACATCGTGAAACAAAATAAAGTGCTACTAGTAGATGAAATCGGTGATAGCCTCCATACAGAAATCATTGATTATATTTTCAACTTGTTTAAAACCGGCGAGAAAGCCCAGCTCATCTGCACAACTCACAATACCAATTTTCTCGATTTAAAGAAATTCAGGAAAGACCAAATCTTTTTTGTCAACAAAACCGACGATGGTGCCAGCGACTTGTATTCCCTTTATGATTATGGCGATTTCAGGGATACGATGGATCTGGAAAAAGCATATTATCAGGGACGCTTTGAAGCACTTCCTTTTGTGGACGATACCGAAGAAAACCTAAAGCAAATCATTCATGGGTAAACGTCAAAGAAGAACGCCGCGAAATAAAAAGGTAAAGCCCCACATATGGGTCTTCTGTGAAGGGAAGACGGAGGAAAACTATGTAAAACTGCTGCGCTCAAAATACCGTGTTCCTATTGAGATAGGCACAAAACAGGTAGGGCACAAAATATCAGAGCGATTCATCAGAAGCTATAAAAAGGACGCTCCCAAACATTAAAAAACCCGGTGATTGATTTTTCACCGGGCTACTTTTTCTGTGACCCCGGAAGGACTTCCCGCCGCCGCTTCGCTTTGGCGGGATAAACTTCTCGTCCTTCCTCCGTATTTTTTGTGAACTTCATTGCATTAAAAAACCCGGTGATTGATTTTTTACCGGGTTTCATTGCGTGACCCCGGAAGGACTCGAACCTTCAACCCTCTGATCCGAAGTCAGATGCTCTATCCAATTGAGCTACGGGGCCGTCTTTATGATTATGCAAACGTTGCAGCTTCTTTTTAGGCCTTGTGAAGCCGCTTTAAGAACTCCTACCACAAAATTGCGGGGCAAATATACAATTTTTTTTAACTTAATCAGAGTCTTCCCCAATCTGTTTTTCGTTACCTTTGTTACTCATTTTTAATATAGTAACAGAAAAAATTATTGGTTGGTAACTAAATAAGTTTACGTTACCGGGAACCACTATAAGTGAGAAACATAATTAAGATTTTAATCGCAAAACAGTATAAACCTATGGCAGAAAAAGTATTAGACAAGGTAAATCCGGGTGTGGTAACCGGTGATGAAGTGCAGGAAATCTTCCGCATAGCCCAGAAAAACGAATTCGCCCTTCCGGCTGTAAATGTTACGGGAACCAATACCGCCAATGCGGTACTGGAGGCCGCCAAAAACGTAAACTCGCCGGTCATCATTCAGCTCTCGCATGGAGGAGCTGCTTTCTATGCAGGCAAGGGACTCGCTAACGATAATCATGAGGCTTCTGTGGCAGGGGCGGTCTCGGCCGCTATGCACATCCATCAAATGGCCGAGATATATGAAGTGCCGGTCATCCTGCACACCGACCATGCTTCCCGGAAGCTTCTCCCCTGGATAGACGGGTTGCTGGAAGCCGGTGAAGAATTCTATGAACAATACGGCAAGCCCATGTTCAGCTCACATATGCTCGACCTATCGGAAGAAACCCTGGAGGACAATATCGCTACCTGTAAAAAATACCTGGAAAGGATGGCAAAAATTGGCATGACCCTCGAAATAGAACTTGGCGTTACCGGGGGGGAAGAAGACGGGGTGGACAACACCGATGTGGATAGTTCAAAGCTTTATACCCAGCCTGAAGAAGTGGCTTACGCTTACGAACAGCTTTCGGAAGTTTCGGATAAATTCACCGTGGCAGCAGCGTTCGGTAACGTTCACGGCGTTTACAAACCGGGCAATGTCGAGCTACGCCCCTCCATTCTCAAAAAATCGCAGGATTACCTGGCTAAGCATAAAAACACACCGGAAAAGCCTATTTACTTTGTTTTCCATGGCGGCTCGGGATCTTCGCGCGAAGACATCCAGGAAGCGATTTCATACGGCGTCATTAAAATGAATATTGATACCGATACGCAGTGGGCTTTTTGGGAAGGTGTGCATGATTATTATAAGGAGAAAAAAGACTATTTGCAAACGCAGATCGGCAACCCGGAAGGAGAGGACCAGCCCAACAAAAAGATTTACGACCCGAGAAAATGGTTGCGCAGCGGGGAACAACAACTGGTAAAGCGCTTAAAAGAAGCCTTCGAATATCTCAATAATTTGAACCGGTGTTGATGTAAGGTTTCCTGAGACAAAAGTTGAGGTGCGAACATACCACCAATAACAATTGATTAGAGCCATTTATTTCAAGCTCAACAATCTGTTTACCCCTCTAAATCTCCCCCTGCAAGCAGGGGAGACTTTTGTAAGACGTTGTTGAATAACATTTCACAAGTCTTTTGAAAAAATTAAGGACGGTAGCTATAGAAAGCAAACTCTCATTTTTTACCGGGAGAACAGTAAAAAATCATTATTAAATCGCATAGAAAACTGATAGTCTGATTTTAACTATTTAATCAAAAATTCATCTACGATAACAATGCGACATGTGGTTTTACGATATTTTAAGCTTAAATGCTTGATTATCAATAAACAGGTCAGGCGTCCTGAGGTTCAAAAAAATACCCTCAATGGCTTATAATGCCACCAAAAAACTTTTCTCTAGCAAAACAGGGTGCCGACTTCACCCGCTCATTCTTTCAGCGAGCGTACCAACTCTTTGGGTTTTATGCTCAATACGGGAATCTCGGAATAATTGACCATCTGTTTGGCATAGGGTCCCATCCATAGATTGGATGCTTTGATCTCCTGCTCGGTCATAATCACAATTAAATCGGCGCTATTAGCCCTTGCATACTCCAGGGCCATTGTTGTTACGTTGCTTCCTTCCCTGTAGCCGAATTCATGTGGAATATTTTGTTGCTCGAAATACTGAAGGCTTTCTTTTGTATGGGTATCCACCAACTTCCGCAATTCTCCCATTTTAGAAGAATACACAGAAATCACATGGACTGTGGAACGAAATTGTTTAGCCAATAAGGCAACGATTTCATTTTTCTGCTTGGTCTCGACCGTACTATCAATGGGGACAACGATGTTGTCGATATTTTCTACCGGCGGGGCGGATTCCCTGATAGTCAAAACAGGGAGCGGGCTGGCCATGATAAGCCGGAAGGCATTTGTCCCCAACCAGAAATCTCTAAAGCCACTCACACCATGGGTACCGGCTATAATTAAATCAGCCTCTTCTTCAACGGCCGTCTTGACAATTTCTTCGTACACCTGTCCCCTTTTAATGAGGTATTTGAGCTCACCGGAAGGGAGGTCATTCTTATATTGTTTCCAGATGCCATCAAAGGCTTCTCTTGCCCGGGTGGTAGCCTCTATTTTTTCTTCCTCGGAACTGATAAATTTAAAAGTCTCCGGGTCCACCCAAGCCATTGTCAAGTCAGCGTCTAGTTTCCGGGCATAGTTCAGAGCATGACGGAATGCATTCATTGAACATTCCGAAAAATCAACGGCAGCCAGTAACTTTTCCATAAAACCTCCATTTTTTATGCTATTCCTCCGCCTTCTCCGGTGAAATTTCCTTTTCCAATTTCATCTCGGGTTCAAGCCTCGGCGGCTCAATAGTGGTCTGTATCACCCATGCATTAGGATAATCCCCTTTTATTTGATTTAAAAACCGCTCTCCTTTCATCTTTTCTCTGAAATTACCTACCCGAACTCTGTAATAAGGCGAGTGATAACTCAGATATGCCGGAACTTTGGGGTATTTTTCATGAAAGCGTTCTATCACCTTCTTCGCACTGTCTTTGGAATTATTTCCGGAATCAAAAAATATCATGACCCGGTATCCGTCAATGCCCGGAAATTTTTTATTCATGGCGATATGTCTCTTCACCAACGAATCAATCCGGGGGTCTCCCCGGATTTCCACATTTCCATTAGCGGGGTCGGTTTGGGCCCATACCGTCATATAGCTAAGCATTACTACAATTAAAAAAAACTTTTTCATTCTACCGGATATTTTGGTTGATCATTGCAAAGATAAGCGATAGGTTATGAACTCAAACTAAAATTTTCGGAGGCATGGACACTCAGTACCGGGATATTTGAATTATTCACAATTTGATGGGCGTATTTTCCCAGTAACATATTGTTGACCGTCGTTTCCTGTTCCGTCATAATCGATATCAATCCAAAATTCTTTTCAAGGGAGAAATTCAGAATATCCCGCGCAATATTGTCGCTCTCAATACATTCTTTCTCGTAAAAAATATTTCTTGTTTCAAGGTAATCCTGTGCCTGCTGCACCATCTTATCCACCTTTTTATGCATCGACTTTAATACGGTTGAATAAATGCCCAGGAGGTAAATTTTAGAATCATATACTTTAGCCAACTCAGTAGTAAAAGGCAATTTCTGAATCGTTTCGGAGGTATTATCAATCGGCATTAAAATGGTGTCGATTTTTTCTTTAAACGAATAGCTGTAATGTACTGTGAGCGTGGGGCAATTACTGTAAATCACAATCCTGTTAGCTTTACTTCCTATCCAGTATTCTTCAAAGCCGGTTACCCCGTGCGATCCGGTCACAACAAGATCAGCCCCGTATTCGCCTGCATGGCGGGAAATTTCAGGCCCTACCTTTCCTTTCAGTAACGTGTAATCCATGTTTCGGATAACCGGATGATTTTTGTACTGTTCGAAAAGCTCTTCAATATTTTTTTTGGCTTCTACTCTATCCTCATTGACATTTTTAGAGAAAGCCAGTTCACGATTGGTATTATTATCCACCCAAACTACTCTTATTTTTGCATTTGTATCCCTGGCTATTCCCAGGGCATATTCAAATGCATGCAACGATCCTTTGGAGAAATCCATACCGACAAGCAGCTTATTCATAAGCCCAGATTTTAAAATATATGGGCTAAGTTATAATTTTTTTCACACCTCACCTATGATTTATCCCCTAAAACAAAATGCTATTATTCTTACATTTGTACCTGAATTTTAATACAAAAACGATGAACGAAAACCTGGATGCGAATCCATCACGGTTAAGTAATGACGAGAGAGAATTTGAGAAGGTACTGCGGCCAAAGCGTTTCGATGACTTTTCCGGGCAGGGCAAGGTCGTGGATAACCTGAGGGTATTTGTTCAAGCGGCTAAGCAGCGGGGTGAAGCTTTGGATCATGTTTTGTTGCACGGGCCGCCGGGATTGGGCAAGACTACCCTTTCATACATTATCGCTCATGAAATGGATGTTAATATGAAGTTGACTTCCGGACCGGTGCTCGACAAACCGGGAGATTTGGCCGGGTTACTCACCAATATGGAGCCCAACGATGTTTTGTTTATAGATGAAATTCACCGGCTGAGTCCTGTCATTGAAGAGTATCTCTACTCGGCCATGGAAGATTATAAAATCGATATCATGATCGAATCCGGTCCGAATGCCAGGAGTGTAGAAATACAGCTGAATCCATTCACGCTTGTGGGCGCCACCACCCGTTCGGGTTTGTTAACCGCTCCGCTACGTTCCCGCTTTGGAATTAATTCCAGGTTATCCTATTACCACGTCAACACGCTCAAAACTATCCTTATCCGGTCGGCAGAAATTCTGAAAGTTCCCCTGGCTGAAAATGCTGCTGATGAAATAGCGCGTCGAAGTCGTGGCACTCCCAGGATAGCCAATCTACTTTTGCGCAGAATTCGTGATTTCGCCCAAATCAAAGGCAACGGCAATATCGACCTTGAAATCTCTCAATACGGCCTGGAGGCTTTAAACGTGGATAAAAACGGCCTGGATGAAATGGACAATAAAATCCTGTCGGGAATCATTCAAAAGTTTAAAGGCGGGCCGGTCGGTCTCACAACCATTGCTACCGCTGTCGGCGAAGACCCGGGGACGCTAGAAGAAGTGTACGAGCCCTTTCTCATCCAGGAAGGTTACCTGATGCGAACACCACGGGGCAGAGAGGTGACCGAGCATGCCTACAACCATCTCGGAATGAACAATCCGGGGAACCAACCCGATTTATTTTCAAATGGATAAAAACGAATTATCAACCTATATAAAGAACCAGGCCGAAGAAACGGGATTCATCGCTTGCGGCATTGCCCGGGCGGATTACCTGGCCGATTATGCACCCGCTTTTAATAAATGGATAGAAAACGGATACCAAGCGGGTATGGACTATATGGAGCGTAACAGGGAGAAGCGTCTTGACCCCCGCCAGCTCATGGAAGGTGCTCGATCGGTGATTTCCGTGATTTATAATTATACACCGCAAAAAGAACTTCCGAAAGAAAACAATTATCACATTGCAAGATACGCCTATGGGAAGGATTATCATTTTGTGATGAAAAAAAGGCTTTGGGAACTTCTTGAAAGGATCGAACGGCAAACCGGTAAAACACAGTCCCGCGTATTTGTCGACACCGCCCCTGTTTTAGACAGGGCATGGGCCGAATTGGCCGGCATAGGCTGGATCGGTAAAAACGGTATGCTCATCAGTCCAAAGCATGGTTCCTATGTTTTTATCGGGGAAATTATCACCGATTTAGAATTGGAATACGACACCCCTATGAATAACCTATGCGGGGGTTGCACGCGTTGCCTTGAAGCTTGTCCTACCGGGGCAATCATCAAAGACGGCGTTATCGATTCAAACAAATGCATCCCCTACTGGACAATCGAATACCGTGGCGAACTTATGCCTGAGCATCTTAAAGACGCCTTCAGGGATAACATCTTTGGTTGTGATATATGCCAGGAAGTTTGTCCCTGGAACCGTTTCGCTCAACCAACCAATGAAGAAGAATTTTCTCCGCATCCCGACCTTTACGGGATGAACAAAGAAAAGTGGCATGAATTATCGGGGGAAGAATACCGGAAGCTTTTCAAAAAATCTGCCGTCAAAAGAGCCAAATACCAGGGGCTGAAAAGAAATATCAATTTTCTCTCCGGCGAAACCGATAACAGCGCTTTTTAACTATCTTTGCGGCTTTGATTGTTTTAATGCTTTTAATCACTTAAAAATCAGACACTATGGCTTCCAAAATAAAAAGTAGCGTATACTCTGAAATTGGAGACTTATCAGGAGTCATCCTTCACACACCGGGCAAAGAGATAGAGAACATGACCCCCGGAAATGCTGAGAAGGCACTTTACAGTGACATTCTGAACAAAAACATCGTTGATAAGGAATACAGCCAGTTTAAGCAAGTGTTGGAGCAGCTTACCCCGACATACGAAATCAAGGATCTCCTGGAAGACGCCCTGAGCAATGAAAAGGTGAAATATGACCTTGTCAGCAAAATCACCAATAATGAAAATGTACAATATCTGCACGATTACCTCATGTCCCTGGAACCACGTCAACTCGTTACCGAGTTGATTGAAGGGGTGGTCATGGAGAAAGACAACCTTACCAAATTCCTAAGCAAGCAACGCTATGCCCTCATGCCGCTGCACAATTTTTTCTTTACCCGCGATTCCGCCGTCAGCCTGTACGACAAAGTACTCATCGGCCGAATGGCAAGCATGGTACGAGACCGGGAATCTATCATCATGGAAACGATCTTTGATTTCAGCAGCCAGGTAGGGGGCACAACATTTAACCCGGTTGATAACCGGTGTGCAAAAAAAGAGCTAATGATAGAAGGGGGCGATGTTCTTGTAGCTCGTGATGACATTCTCCTGGTTGGCCAAGGAAGCCGCACCTCCACGCAGGGAGTGGATTACCTCATCGAGCGTTTTAAACGGAAGAAGAAAAAGCAGCACATACTGGTGCAGGAAATGCCGTATAATCCCGAATCGTTTATTCACCTGGATATGGTTTTTTCTTTTTTGGATAAAGACCAGGTGATGACCTTCGACCCGTTGATATTTCGCTACACCAAGTATATCACCATCCATATCACCATTGATAACGGGAAGGTAGACATCCGGGAGGAAGAAAATCTCCTGCAAGCCCTGAAAAAACTGGGAATGGATTTGGAGCCCATCCCTTGCGGAGGACCCCACGACATCTTTACCCAGGAAAGAGAGCAATGGCACAGTGGAGCCAACTTTTTTGCGATTGGACCGGGCAAGATAATGGGCTACGAGAGAAACGTCCATACGATTGAAACCCTCAATAACCGGGGCTACGAAGTCCTAAAAGCCAAAGATATTATCCGGAATAAAGTTAATCCGGCCGATTACCAAAAGTATGTCATTACCATCGAAGGATCGGAGTTGCCCCGCGGCGGTGGAGGATGCCGCTGCATGACCATGCCGCTGAAACGTGAAAGCGTACAGTGGTAGCCTAGCCCTGTTATCGATTCACACGCTCATAATTCTTCATAGTAAGCAGATAGAAACTCTTAGCGTAATTATTTAGCTGGCATAAAATATCTGTGAAAATCAGTTCAATCTGCGTCATCAGTGTTCTATTGTTTTTCAATAATGGCACACTGATTTAACTGAGGATACTGATTCACACTGATCAAGACCTAAATAATTACCTCTTAGCAATCTAAAAAATGCCTGAAAGGCATCGACATAAAAACACAGCCCGCCTAAATTCCTAAAGTTGTGATTTAGGCGGACGAGGGATGAAGTGCAGCGAAACCCTGTGAAATAAGGAATCGCATCAATCAAAGCTCTGAAAGAGCGTAACATAAATACCTATAATCCATCTACAAAAACAGTGCAACATGTTATTTTACGATGCTCTAGGCCCAAATGTTTAGTCCCATGAAGCGGGTAAGGCGTTCTAAGTTTAGAAATTAATCAAACACCGGCTACTTTAATTGAAAGAAGGAATTTCGAAAAATCCTTATGCAAGAGCCAGAGGCTCAAAGAATGAAAGAAGGCGAAGCGAAGACGCTTCGCCTAACGGTTTAGGTCAAACAATCAAAGTTAGAGAGGTTAGTCAAAACGTCTTCGTTTTGACACAGAATTATTGCAGCCTCTGGCTGCCCAAACCCATATACAAGCATTATTGTAAGAACGCTCCATTTCATTCCACCCTGTGCTTTTATGGGACCAAGGCTTCGCCCCTTTAATCGGAATGTATGAATTGGTTGATCTCTTGATGCATGATTCCAAAAAAAATGCCGGTAGGCATGTTCGATTTTGTAACCCCGGATGATAGTCCGGGGAAAAATGTTTGTATTGGTATTTGAATGCCGTAGGCATGAAACATATAAAGCTTTAACCCCAATAATTCAAGATTCAAAAAAATGGGAAACTTCAGTTTATTTTTTCAATTAAACCGACATAGAATAGAACGAGAATAGTTACTTCATAGTTGTACTCCATTATAGAGATTTGTAATTCGAAAGGCTTTTACCTATCTTTGAGACGGTCAATTAAAAAAAATATTATGCACAGAAGAAGGGCGCTGAAATACCTTTCCCTCATACTTTTATTAGTAATTACAGCTTCTTGCTCACAAAAAATCGTGTTTACCGCCAAGCTCAGGAATAAACTTGAAAACGAGAATATTAATTTGAAAGACGTCCAATTCTACAATTCTGACAAAATTAAACTTAAACGAACCGAGGAAAAACCCGAAGAGTTAAGTGTTAGCTCAGGAGCCGTAAAAATAGAGGAAGGTAAAATCATTGAGGAAATCATTATCAAAAAGAAAACGCCCGGAGTTTGCGTAGAAGCAAAATCTTACCAACTGAATATCAGTTTTGAAAATGGAAATGATAAATATCTGAAATTCGGGAGAAAAACCGGGGGATCACTCGACAATAAATTCAGGCTATACGCTAAAAAATGGAAAACCCAAAAGGGCGAAATAGTATATGGAGACACTTTATATACCGCCCCTAAAGATGCTGCCAATACTTACCTTATGGTTGAGAAAGACCAGGTTTATGAATTGATTCGTGAAAAACGCGTAGCTAAAGGTCGCACGATAGAGGAAGATCAATAACCGAAAAGATTATTGATTTGATACTGAACGGCCAATAAGAGCACATGATTATATTCTCCCCGGTTAAAAAGTAATGTTGGGCCGGTTGTGCTAAAGTCCCTTATGCTTAACAGACTATGGGAAAACTCAACTTCAGCCTTAAGCTGATCACTAATATAATAATGCATCCCGGCATGGAAGCTCACATCTCTATCTTTATACTCCTTCCCTGTCAGCAAAGGTCCGGTGAATCCCTGGTTTTCCTCATAAGAGGAGACTAAAACCCCATAAGAGCCTCCTGCTTCAAAGCCAAACTTTTCATTATAACGGTATTGAAACATGATGGGAATCTGCACATAATTTAGTCTTGACAAATAAGAATCAAAATTATTGGTGGAATCAGGGTTCTCACGACTGCCTTTTTGCATAAATTCGAGCTGCATCTGTATTGAAGCCCTATCGCTGAGAGCCAGGTTCACGTAGGGGCCAATATTGATGCCCGCTTTATTGGGGCCGCTATATCCATCTCCTAAAATTTGTGTGCCGGCTATTCCGGCCACTATGCCTCCCCGGAACTCCTGGGCTTGCATGGAGGTGGCAAAAAGGATAAGGAAGAAAACAATAAAATAAGTAGTGATCTTACGCATAATATCATAAATTTGATTCGGTTCAAATTTAAGATATTTTCAGGTTAAGTAAAGGGATGTTTTTTAAAAGATGTAAAATATTAAAATTCAATTCATCGGCCAATCTTTCAAAATTAACATGAAATTAATACAATATTATTGATATAATAATAATTTTGCTCTCTGAGCGTAAGGAACCTTATTTGACAAAATCGCTTTATCATGGATAACAAAAAATACAGGATTCTTTTGGTTGATGATGAAATTGACGTCCTGGAATTTGTCGGATACAACTTAAGGCGTGAGGGCTATGATGTTTATACCGCCCAGGACGGAAAAAGTGCTCTCGAAAAGGCCAGGGAAGTTATGCCCCATCTTACGCTCCTGGATGTGATGATGCCCACTATGGATGGTATGGAGACTTGCGAAGAGCTTAGAAAAATCCCCGGAGCAAAAGATTCCATCATTGTTTTTCTGACCGCTCGCGGGGAGGATTACTCACAAATCGCCGGTTTCGAGTCGGGAGCCGATGATTATGTGACCAAACCCGTGAAACCCAAAGTCCTTATCAGCCGAATCAAAGCCTTGCTAAGACGACAGGGAACCCTCGAGAATCAGGAACAACCATCGGGCCAAATTGAATCTGAAGGGTTGGTCATTGACAAAGACCGTTATGTGGTAATTACCGATAAGGAGGAAGTGACCCTCCCCAAAAAAGAATTCGAACTTCTGTCTTTACTTTCCTCCAAACCGAATAAGGTGTTTACCCGCGAAGAGATATTTGATAAAATCTGGGGAGACGATGTGATTGTAGGCGATCGTACGATAGATGTACACGTTCGTAAAATCCGCGAAAAAATCGGCCTGGAAAATATCAAAACAGTCAAAGGGGTCGGCTATAAATTCGAAACCGGTAAATAGAGAAGAAATATAAAAACCCGCAGAACCATGAAATTATCAGACCCTACTAAATTATCGCTTATCTTAGCAATAGCGATTAGCCTGCTATTTGCCGGCCTCGTAAAGCTTCTCTTCAACTTGAGCGCCGCGCCGATAGAAGGCTATTATTTCGCAGGGAGCAGTATTTTATTTTTTGTGATCATCTTTTTCATGATCCGCTATTCCGTGAAGAATTTCATCTTTGAAAAAATCCGGGTCATCTACAAAACCATTCATCAATTTAAAAAATCTTCGCGAGAACCAATAAAGCCGGCACGCGGGCAGGACACTATCGAAAAAGTAAACCAGGAAGTGCTGCAATGGCAAAAGGACACCCATCAACAAATCGAAGATTTAAAACAAAGAGCCAGGTATCGCCGGGAATTTATAGGCAATGTTTCGCACGAGTTGAAAACGCCTATTTTCAACATCCAGGGATATGTCCTTACCCTACTGGACGGGGCTGTGGATGATCCACAAATCAACAAACAATATCTTGAGAGAACCGAGAACAGCGTAAACCGCCTTATCAATATTGTAGAAGACCTGGAAAATATTTCCCAGCTCGAATCAGGTGCCCTGAAATTAAGAGAAGAGCATTTTAACGTTGTGGAAACGGCAAGGGATATTGTAGAACAATTAGAAATAAAGGCCCATCAAAAAGGCATACGCCTGTATTTTCGGAAAAAATATGATAAAATCCAGGTTAAGGGCGACCATCACCGCATCCGGCAGGTTTTCACCAACCTTATCGATAATTCGATAAAATACGGCACGGAAGGAGGCACTACCAAAATCAGTTTTTTCGACATGCATGACCATATCCTGTGTGAAGTAACGGATAATGGTCCCGGCATCCCGGAGCAAAGCATACCCCGTTTATTCGAAAGATTTTACCGCACCGACAAGGCCCGCTCCCGTGAAAAGGGAGGAACCGGGCTAGGCCTGGCTATCGTCAAACATATTATCGAAGCCCACAACCAAACTATCAATGTAAGAAGCAAAGAGGGTGTTGGGACTACTTTTGCCTTCACGCTAAAAAAGGCCTAATCATTTTTTACGCTCGGTAGTGAAAAGGACCAGCTGACGCTTGGAAGTTTGCCTATTTTCAGCGTTGCAACACCTAAAAATAAAAAATACCTTTTGATTTTCAGATAGTTAAAAATGTATGACAAAAAAAGCACGGAATACAGGAAAAACATGTGATTTTCTTTTTCAACTTTTGAATTAGCCTGCAACAATTCTATACGATCGGAATGTTTTTAAACGAGGTAGGTACAACTAAATACATAATCACATGTTAAAAAAAGTATCAGGACTAATTATCATTGGTATTATTATGACCCTGGGTGCAAATCAAAGTATAGCTCAGGGAAACAAACACAGCGCCATTCAGAATTTATCTTCCGGTCAGATGAAGGTGGACTGGAAAATGAATGTCAACCTGGGTAAAGGATTTGATGTTATAGAAACCTTCCAGGTAGACGGAACAGATTTTGTTTTCTGCCATAATATCGGCAGCGGCGTGTCCAAAATCTGGAATCTCGACAGGGGGGGAGACCATGTATATGACAGAAAAACATACGGTGGCTGGTCGAGCTTTGCTTTCTTCCAGTTAGACGGAAATACTTATCTGTTCGAATTCAAAAAACAATCCGGGCATTACCAGTTTTATATCATGAATGCCAACGGCTCCATTGGAAAGCGAATAAGTGATAAAAGCCAATGGTCAAAAGGCTGGACGGATTTTGAAGTGTTTTACCGTGCAGGTAAACCCCAAATCATGATGATGAACGCCAGCAATGGCCGCGCCAAGGTTTTTGAACCAAAGTTTAATTAAGGTATAAGAGGATAGCCGGATTCTATACTGATCCGGTTTTTTCTTTGCTCCTGTTTCCGGTATTGCAACTCTTTAAAGAAGGTTTGATCATTTTTTACGCTCGGTAGTGAAAAGGACCAGCTGATGCATGGAAGTTTTGAATTCACTCTCCGGAAAATCCTCCAGCATCTGCAGAGCTTCATCGCGATAGGCGGCCATTTTCTGCTCTGCATACTCAATTCCTCCTCTTTCGCGGACTCTACCAATAATCTCTTCTACTTTCCGTGGGTTATTATTGTGCTTTTTCACACCCCTGATAAGGGATTTGCGCTCCGAGGCGCTGACATTGTTCAGGGTATAAATCAACGGCAAGGTCATCTTCTGTTCTTTAATATCAATCCCATTCGGCTTTCCCGTCTTATTCACTCTTCCATAATCAAAGAGGTCGTCTTTTATCTGAAACGCCATGCCCAAAACTTTGCCAAACTGCCTCATTTTATCCACCGTATCTTCATCCGCATCCACTGATGCTGCTCCGGCAGCGCAACAAGAAGCAAACAACGAAGCGGTTTTCTTTTCAATGATATCAAAATAAACGGGCTCTTCGATATCGAGGCGGCGAGCTTTTTCGATTTGCAATAATTCTCCCTCGCTCATCTGTCGTGTAGCTTCCGACACGATCTTCAGCAACTGAAAATCACCATTATCTACCGCAAGCAGCAAACCTTTCGATAACAAATAATCTCCTACAAGAACGGAGATTTTGTTTTTCCACAGGGCATTGAGCGAAAAAAATCCACGCCGGGTATTGGAATCGTCGACAACATCGTCATGAATGAGTGTAGCCGTGTGCAATAACTCTATCAGGGAAGCCGCACGGTATGTAGCATCTTTAGGAGTGCCATTGATGTTTGCGGAAAGAAATACCAGAAGCGGCCGCATCTGTTTGCCTTTCCTTTTAATAAGGTAGCGGGTCACCTTATCCAGAAGCGGTACAGTACTTTTCATCGAAGCTTTGAAGGTCTTCTCAAAATCTTCTATTTGCTTCTTAACAGGTGCTTTAATATCATCCAGCTTATTCATACCTACACTCCAAAGTTACATATTTAACGCGAAATATCAACATTAATTGCTTTATAATAAACACACGAAAAAATCATTAAGTTTGCGCCAAATTCATTTTATGGCAATATTATTTGATGAAATTGTCTTCGGGCCTGTCCACAGCAGGCGCTTTGGGCTGTCCCTCGGACTTAACCTTTTACCGGTAGGATCGAAATTCTGTACGTTTGATTGTATTTATTGTGAATGTGGCTGGACGCAAAAAGAGCAAATGAAAAAAGGTGAATTGCCTTCCTTTGAAACCATCCGTAAGGCTATGCAGGAAACATTCGCTGACCTTGATAGGAGCCCGGATAACATTACTTTTGCCGGAAACGGGGAACCTACCATACATCCTGACTTCCCTGCTATCATTGATGAAACGATCCGGCTGCGCAACCATTACTTCCCCGGAGCAAAAGTTACGGTATTGTCGAATGCTTCCCAATTGCATAAACCCAAGATACTGGGAGCCCTCAAAAAGGCGGATAATAACGTGCTCAAGTTGGATGCAGGTACCGAAGAGATGTTTCAGAAGATCAACAGCCCGGCAGGGAATCTATCTCTTGATAATATTGTCACTCATCTGAAAAAATTCAACTCCGGGGAATTAACGATTCAAACCCTTTTTCTGAGAGGGTATATAAACGGAGAGCGGATAGATAATACAAACGGACAGGAGCTTGAACACTGGCTTAACCACATTAAAGCCATACAGCCCAAGAATGTTATGATTTACAGCTTAGACAGGGAGCCTCCTGCTAAACATCTTGAAAAAATCGATTATAGCGAATTACAAGAGATTGCCCGGAAGATAGAAAAAGCGGGAATCAATACCAGCATTTACTAAAAGAATAACGCTTAAACAAATATCCGTTAATACTGTTCGGTTCAAAAAATTGATTATGTGGAAAGAAGAAAATAACATGCTGGTACGAACTTTCAAGTTCGATAATTTTGTTCAAGCGTTTGGCTTTATGACCCAAGTGGCCATGCTGGCCGAAAAGATGGATCATCATCCGAACTGGGAAAACACTTTTAACCAGGTCACTATCCGTTTAACCTCCCATGACGCCGGGGATGTTGTTACAGAAAAAGACCGTAAGCTAGCCTCAGAGATCGACAAGCTGATGTAGCTTTCCCTTGGCCGGCCATTTCTTCGTATCTTTGCACTTAAGAAAGATTTAAGTGCCTATTATGTTTGACTACCCGGTAAAGGTATTGATAGCGTTCGGAGAAACTTTCGGGGAAGACCCGGAGTTCCAGCAGTGGTTAATCACCAACGGATATAAAGAATTGGCAGCCCTCTCTGGAGCAATAAGGGGAAGTACGGATGCTTTTGACTGGTTAATGGAAAATGGCTACAAGCACCTGGCAGCTCTTGATTCAGCTATTGATGAAAGTAGTAGTGCTAACGAATGGTTACGCAAGAACAATTATGAATTTCTGGCCATTTTTGCCGATGCCTGTAACAAAGACCAGGGTGCTAGAGATTGGTTTAAAAAAAACGATTTAACCATCTTCACCCACCTTGCCGAACGCATTAACGAGTTCAGGGATAATCAGACCTTCAATATCTACAAGCCCAGATTCTGAAAAATCCCGCTTATCAAGCATTTCTGCTGATAAAGCGGGATCATAATTAAACACCATACTACTATAATCTATCTAACTGCATTCCGAAAAACCGCAATTGCTGCATGTAAGGCAACCCTCCTTATATTCGAGCGTACCTTCCATTTGGCATGAAGGACAGGTTTTCTCAGCTTTTTCTCCATTAGGAATGTATCTCTTAAGAGCCCTGACCACACCATTTTTCCAGGTATTGAGCGTTTCTCCTTTCAAATTAAGATTATCGATAAGATGTATGGCGTGCTTGATAGGCATACCATGGCGCAAAACCCCGGAAATAAGCTTTGCATAATTCCAGTATTCCTTATTGAAGGATCGCGACAAACCTTCCACCGTAATGTTGTAGCCCTGCTTATCCTGGAATTTAAAATCATAGCGGCTACTTTCATCCTCCAGGCGCTGCTTGATAACCCATCCGCTCTCAACCCATTGAGGCAGGTAAAAATCATCGGCCCGGCCGGTAAATATTTCATAGGGTTTATCGTCAAGCAGTCCCACAACAGCCACCCATTTTTCATAAGCATTCTGAAATCGAACAACATCAGCTTCCAATATCTTTGGACGCTTCGGAGCATGGGTCTCCCGGAATCTGCTGCCATCCTGTTCAGGACTCTTTTCCTCTTCATTCACAAGCACGCCGGAACGGCTACCATCCCTGTATATGGTCATGCCTTTACAACCACTCTTCCAGGCGGTCTCGTACACCTCACTCACTAATTCTTCGCTGACATGATTGGGTAAATTCACCGTAACACTTATGGAATGATCCACCCATTTTTGAACGGCGCCCTGCATTTTTACTTTCGAAACCCAATTGATATCATTGGAAGTGGCTTTGTAATAGGGCGATTCGGCGATCACCTTATCAAGTTTTTCCCTGCTGTATTGTCGCACTTCATCGACATTATATCCGTTTTTCCGGAGCCACGTGAGAAAATTATGATGGAAAACATTATACTTTTCCCAGTAATCGCCAAGTTCATCTTTGGTAGCATTGCTGATATTTCTGTCATTCGGGTTCACCTTTCGCTTACGGGTATAGCTGATTTGAAAAGCCGGTTCAATACCTGATGTCGTTTGGGTGCAGATACTTACACTTCCTGTCGGAGCAATCGTGAGGAGGGCTATATTGCGCCGGCCGTATTGCTTCATCTCTTCTATCATTTGAGGGTCTACCGTAGCTATGCGCTTGATAAAAGGATTCTCCTGTTCTTTTTTAAAATCAAAAACCGGGAAACTTCCTCGATTCTTTGCCAGGTTAACGGATGAGCGGTACGCTTCAACAGTGAGGGTTTTATGAACCTCCACGGAAAATTCCCTGGCTTCGTCATTACCGTATGTCAAACCAAGCGCCGCAAGCATATCCCCTTCAGCCGTGATGCCAATACCTGTCCGCCGTCCCTGTTTGGTCTTGTCCTTAATCTTCTGCCACATCCGGCGTTCTATCCACTTAGTTTCCTCATCTTCGGGATCGTTGTCGATTTTTTCCAGTATTCCATCCACTTTTTCTATTTCCAGGTCGATGATATCATCCATCATCCTTTGAGCCATGGCTACATGCTTTTTAAACAGGTCATAATCAAAATAGGCTTCATCCGTAAAAGCATTTTGCACATACCCAAAAAGATTAATAGCCAACAACCGGCAACTATCGTAAGGACATAGAGGAATTTCCCCGCAAGGGTTGGTGGAAACCGTATTGAACCCATTTTCGCTGTAACTGTCCGGAACCGATTCATCAATCAAGGTATCCCAGAAAATAACACCGGGTTCAGCCGAAGCCCAGGCATTATGAATAATTTTCTTCCATAGTCTCCGGGCATCAATTTCTTTCACCATCGAGGGATTATCCGAATTAACCGGGTATTGCTGGATATAGGTTGTATTATTTACAACCGCTTGCATAAACGCATTGTCCACTTTCACCGACACATTGGCTCCTGTCACTTTACCTTTTTCCATTTTGGCATCAATAAAACTTTCCGCATCGGGATGTTTTATGGATATAGTAAGCATCAGCGCACCGCGACGGCCATCCTGGGCTACTTCGCGAGTGGAATTTGAATAGCGCTCCATAAAAGGAACAACCCCGGTAGAGGTCAGGGCGCTATTTTTAACGGGACTGCCTGCGGGCCGGATATTGGAGAGATCATGGCCCACACCGCCACGGCGTTTCATGAGCTGCACCTGCTCCTGGTCGATTTTCAGGATTCCCCCGTACGAATCGGAACTTCCCTCCCGGTTCCCAACGACAAAACAGTTGGAAAGGGAAGAAATCTGGAATGGGTTGCCAATCCCGGCCATTGGACTTCCCTGGGGTACAATATACTTAAATCCTTTCAGGGTTTCATATATCTCTTTTTCCGTAAGCGGGTCCGGATATTTGTTTTCTATGCGGGCTATTTCACCGGCAATTCGATGATGCATTTCATCCGGCGTTTTTTCATATAGCCTACCCTCGCTATCTTTCAAAGCATATTTATTCATCCATACACTCGCCGCCAGTGTGTCCCCGTCAAAATAAGCAGTAGCTGCTTCATAAGCCTCTTCAGAGGACACCTCTCTTAACTCTTTTTGCTTTGGTAATTCCGGCCGCGTCCGGTTATTAACCATATCATCGTAATAATCCGTCTTTTTTGTCGTTTGTTCTGCTTTTTGGGATGTTAGCTTATTATCCATATACGCCTGGGCTTTAATTTTACAAATGGGAACAATAAATTCACTAAAAATTCTCAAGCTAAATTACATTGAAATAAACGGTTTGTTAAGAGGTTCTCGATATTAGTTTTTAACAACGAAACTTTAAGTAATTGAGGGTAAATTGATAGAAATTTGAAAACTATCCTTAAAATTTTTTTCTGAAAAACGCCTCTAACTATAAACGGGTAAATATCCCTATTTTCGATGCGCTCAAAATATCCGGTTAACAATTTATTAACAGCTTCAAGCCAGAAATAAAAGGGGGTGTCGAACGTTTGTTTTTAATAGTTTTTTCAACAAGCAAATGAAGTTTACAATCATGGGATTTTGCTTACAAAATTATATTCAACATCCATAAGGGCTAATTTTTTTATTTTTTGCAACAGCGTCTCATTACGTATTCTTTTAGCTTAATAAAACTAAGACTTAAGTCTAGTATAATAGGTAATTCAATTTTTAGCAAGTTATTTTTAATTATAAATTTTTAAATAGACTCATGGGATTTATTTCTTAAAAACGGGATAATAAATATCATTATGATTTTAAATAGCAGAGTTATGCATAGTTACCTTACTGGCGATTATCCATAAAAATCAAGTTTAAGAACAAATCCCCCAACCTCTTTTATATTTCAGGCATTCTTTTGCCTTTCAACAATCACAATATCCCCGCGAAAACCTGTCAAAATGTGGCATTTTCTTAATTTTGCATTCACAGGAAATTTAATCATTATGATAAACATTCAACGCTTTACTTTCAATGACTTACAAGTAAACACCTACCTGTTATGGGATGAGACCAAAGAGTGTGTCATTATTGATGCTGCATGTTATACAGAAAATGAACAAAAAGAGCTGGTTAATTTTATTAACAGCAAAGACCTTAAACCCGTGAAAATAGTTAACACGCACAACCACGTGGATCACATCCTGGGCAATCCTTTTATCAAAAATCAATACGACATCCCTTTATACGCCAATAGAAAAGGTGATCTATTCATCCGAATGGCTCAAAGCAGCGGAACAATCTTTGGGCTGGAAGTAAAAGAGACCGTGCAGCCCGACCACAGCCTGGAGGAAGGAGAAACATTGTCTTTTGGTAATTCCGGTCTGAAAGTATTCTATACGCCAGGTCATGCTGACGGGAGTATATGCTTGTACGCTTCCGACGAGAAATTCCTTATTGCCGGAGATGTGCTTTTTGCGGGAGGAATCGGGCGAACCGACTTGCCTACCGGGGATTTCGATACGCTGGCCGAAACTATTACACAAAAGCTCTACACATTGGATAACGAGGTAAGAGTACTTCCGGGTCATGGCCCGGAAACAACTATCGGGGAGGAAAAAAAGTACAATCCATTTATAACTCATTCATAGTTCTGAGAATCTCATCTTCGCTGATGTCATACATGCAACGAAAATGTCCTTTCGGGCATTTGTCATAACCGATTTTGCTACAGGGCCTGCATGACAATCCCTTGACCTCTATAATGCGGTATTGGTCTTGCATCTCTTTAGGATAGTAGGGATACATCCCGAATTCGGGAATCGTATTTCCCCACAGCGATACCAATTTTTTCTTCAGAGCAGCGGCGATATGCATTATGCCGGTGTCATTGGAGATAACCACTGATGCTTTTTTTAATACCGAGGCGGTTTGATTGATCGTAAATTCTCCACATCCATTAAAAACAAAATGCTTCATACCCTTCCTGATAGCTTCAGCACGCTCAAAATCCTCCGGCCCTCCCATAAGAATTACAGGTCGATTCATTTTATAACATAAAGCGTTTACCTTATCCACGGGGTAAAGTTTTGTGTCATGTTTCCCCCCGATACCAATGGCAACGAAGTCTGAAGAAAGCGTATCGGGTAAGTCATCATAGGGGACCTCTTCATCTCCAGGGATAAAATAATCGAGCCCCTTACCATCATTCTTCACACCCATGGCTGTTGCCGCTTGAAAATAACGATCAACGATGTGACGGGCCGGTAAATAATTCACCTTAAAATTGACCATGAGCCATTTCCGGATGTTGGTTTTCGGGAAAGAATGAGCGGGCCGGCGAAGAAGAAGTTTGGTGTGTGTGGAACGAAGATTTTTATGTAAATCAACGATAAAGTCGAATTGTTGCTTGCGAAGCAGCCCGGCTACTTCATTGACATTCTGCTCTATTGTATGGATATGATCGATGTAGGGATTCGATTTGAGGATGTTGCGAAACGCTTGTTTGGTAAGGTAATGGATTTCCGCATTATGAACTTGCCGCTTCAAAGCCCTGATAACCGGTGTGGTCAAAACAATATCCCCGATGGAACTAAAACGAATGATAAGTATACGTTTCACTATCCTATCAATTTTTAATGCAAAAATAGCTATTTCATCCTCCTTTCATACATTTGCAACATGATTTTAACAGACACGCATACACATCTCTACCTTGAAGCATTTGAAGATGATCGGGAGGAAGTAATGCAAAGGGCTAAGGAGCAGCAAGTCAAAAAAATGATCCTGCCCAACATCGATACTACATCTATCGAGGCTTTGCATTCTTTATGCGATCAATATCCTTCGAATTGCTTCCCTATGATGGGATTGCACCCTTCTTCGGTAGAGGCTAATTATAAAAACGAACTCGAAACGATTTACAAAAAGTTTTCGGAAAGAAAATATTATGCTGTCGGGGAAATAGGTATAGACCTGTATTGGGATAAGACCTACGAAGAGCAGCAAAAGGAAGCATTTCGTACACAAATAAGGTGGGCTATCGAGAAAAAACTACCTATTGTGATCCATGCCCGGAACTCTTTTGATGAAATTTTTGAAATCCTGGACGAAGAAAATCATGAGGATCTGCAAGGCGTTTTTCACTGCTTTACGGGTAGTGCTGAACAAGCAGCAAAAGCCTTGGGCTATGGTGGTTTTTGGCTGGGATTAGGCGGTGTGCTCACCTTTAAAAATTCCCGGCTAGCTGATGTCATCAAAGACATTGCCATGGAAAATCTTCTCCTGGAGACTGACGCGCCTTACCTTGCACCTGTTCCCTATCGCGGGAAAAGAAATGAAAGCGCTTATGTGAGGCAGGTGGCTGAAAAACTCGCAATCACCAAAGACCTTTCCGTAGAAGAGGTGGCAAGGATTACCACTGAAAATGCGGAGAAATTATTCAAAATCCCGGTGGAATGGAGTTGACCGATTCGGAAATATCATTGCTTATCATCTACACCGGGGGCACCATAGGAATGGTAAAAGACCCGAATACCGGAACTTTAAAGCCATTTGATATTGATAATTTATATAAGTACATTCCCGTATTGGAAAGCTACCCATTCAGAATTGATTCCATAGCTTTCGACCCTTTGATCGATTCATCCAGTGTCAACTCACAGCATATTACCAAACTGGTAAAAACGATAAAGGAAAAATATGAAGACTATGATGGTTTTGTCGTCCTCCATGGCACGGACACTATGGCCTATACGGCCTCTTTTTTGAGCTTTATGCTTGAAAATCTTAACAAACCTGTCATTTTCACCGGCGCTCAGCTACCGCTCGGTATTCTTAGATCGGATGGGAGAGAGAACCTGGTTAATGCCATCGAGATAGCTTCGGCCAATGAAGAGGGGACTCCTTTGGTTCCGGAAGTGGCTATCTGCTTCGAAAATGAACTTTTCAGGGGTAACAGAACCCATAAAACCAATGCTGAGGATTTTGAAGCTTTCCGCTCGGGGAATTATCCTGTATTAGCAAATATCGGCGTACATATCAAATACCATCGCAGCGCCATCCGTAAACCGAATTTTAAGAAGCTTAAGACCCATCCGGAACTTAATCCTAATGTCACGGTTTTAAAACTATTTCCGGGCATGAGTGAAAAAATTGTTAAAACCATCCTTAACTTCCCCGATTTGGAGGGCATTATTCTCGAGACCTATGGTTCCGGGAATGCACCGGAGGAGAAATGGTTCCTGGATGCCCTGGAAGCAGCTGATAAGCGAGGAGTGATTCTCTACAATGTTAGTCAGTGTGAAAGTGGTTCTGTGGATATGGGAAGATATGCTACGAGCCTGGCCATGCAAAAACGCGGAGTTATCAGCGGCCATGATATTACGACGGAGGCAGCCATAGCAAAACTCATGTATCTTCTCGGCAAAAAAATACCGATAGAAAATACTAAAGAATTGCTGACCAAACCTTTGAGGGGTGAGCTAACACCACAAAATAAAAATTGAGAGATGACTGTTTAATGAAAATAAAAACTTGTGTCAAGAATTAATAATGTAATTCTTTCTTATTTAGAAGCTTAAAAGATAATAAGAAAAAAAAATCGTAGTTTTTACATTATAAGATTTTTTGTAATTTAGCCGCCTGAATTTAAAGCAACCCTCTGTAATAGTGAGGGTTTCACGGAGAGGTGCTCGAGTGGCTGAAGAGGCACGCCTGGAAAGCGTGTATACCCTATCCGGGTATCGAGGGTTCGAATCCCTCTCTCTCCGCAAATGGATAACAAATAATAAAAGTCTATAAATTAAGTTTATTAAATACCAAATTAACAAGAGTTAACTATGAAAAAACTAATTGCATTTTTAACGATAGCAGGAATGCTAACCTTCGGACTTGCCAATGTGGTGACGGCCCAGCAAGACGAAGCATCGGAAGATACTGAAATGAGCGCGGATACGACTATGGAAGAGGACACTACGATGGCCTCGGATACAGCCGTAGCTGATACCGCAGCAGCAGGTGAAGAAACTTTGGCTGAAGGAGAATCAGAAGAGAAGCAAGGATTCCACCAGATATTAAAAGAAAAATTTATCGAAGGTGGAGCCGGTTTTATGGGTATTGTACTTGTAACTCTCGTTTTGGGTTTAGCTCTCTCCATTGAAAGAATTATTTACCTGAACTTATCTACAACCAATACGAATAAACTGCTCAATCAGATTGAAACAGCTCTTGATAGTGAAGGAATTGACTCGGCCAAGGAAATATGCCGAAACACAAGGGGCCCGGTCGCCAGCATTTTCTTCCAGGGACTGGACAAGTATGATGAAGGTGTAGACGTTGTTGAAAAATCAATTGTTTCTTACGGTGGTGTGATGACCGGCCGGCTTGAAAAAGGTCTTTCATGGATATCTCTTTTCATTGCGATTGCTCCCATGCTTGGTTTTATGGGTACGGTAATCGGTATGATTGGCGCTTTTGATAATATTGCCGCTGCCGGTGACATTTCACCTACCATTGTTGCTTCCGGTATTAAGGTGGCACTGCTTACAACTGTATTTGGTTTGATTACGGGTGTTATTCTCCAGATCTTCTATAACTACTGTGTAGCTAAAATAGACAGTATTGTTAACGACATGGAAGACAGTTCTATCACATTCGTTGATATCCTGACCAAGTACCAAAACAAAAACAAATAATCGATTATGACTAGAATTTTAAATTTAATATTTAAGACAATCTCCTATATTCTCATGCTCGTGGCGGCCGTTATGGTTGCCTTGATATGGGCTAAAGGAGATAGTTCTATCGAGAACAGCCTGGCTCTGCAGAAACAAATTCTGGATCCATTCATGATCACTGCTTATGTGGCCCTGGGACTGGCTGTACTCGTCACTGTGGTTTTCTCTGTCGTAAGCGTTGCCATGGATCCGAAAAACGCCTTAAAAATCGTGGGTATTCTGGCAGGTTTAGTGCTCCTGGGCTTCATTACATACGGAGCTGCTGGTAATGAGTTTGGTATGGTACAATTACAGGAGCTGGAAACCACCGAGGAAGTATCGCGCCGTGTAGGAGCAGCTCTCTATTACACCTATATTGTAGGGGGACTGGCAATAATCGCAACCATTTACTCAAGCGTTGCAGGAGTTTTTAAACGATAAGAAAGGATTTAAATTATGGCTAGAAAAACACCGGAAATTCCAGGTAGCTCGTTAGCGGATATAGCTTTCCTATTGCTCATATTTTTTCTCGTTACTACTACGATGGATATAGATATGGGAATCACCAGGAAATTACCCCCGCCTCCGAAAGAGGAAACCGAGATACCTGATATTAAAGAAAGAAACGTCTTTAAAATTCTGATCAATAAAAATGACAGACTTCTCGTTGAAGATAAACCCGGTAACATCAGGACTCTTCGCGAGAAGGTCAAGGAGTTTGTAGACAATCCTTACGGTAAGGACAATCTTTCTATCCAAAAAACAAAAAATATAGAACATCTGGGTAAGGTAGAGGTGTCTGAAGGTGTTATATCGCTAAAAAATGACCGCGGTACTTCTTACGAAATGTATATTAAAGTACAAAACGAACTGGCCGCGGCCTTTAACGAGTTAAAAAATGAGCTGGCAAAGGAAAAATTCGGAATAAAGTATGAAGATATTTCAAACCAGGATTATATTGATGCTATCGATAAAGCTATTCCGGTTGCTATCTCTGAAGCTGAACCTGAAAATGTAGGAGGATAATTATGGGAAAATTTAGGAAAAAAGGTAAGAAGGAAACACCGGGTATTTCAACGGCTTCATTGCCCGACATCATTTTTATGCTCTTGTTCTTCTTTATGGTCTCTACGGTAATGCGTACGGAATCTTTACTAGTTCAGGTGCGCGCCCCGGGAGCAACCGAAGTTCAAAAACTTGAAAAGAAATCACTGGTGAGTTTTATTAATATCGGGCCTCCAAAGGATGAAAATTTGGGGACAAAGCCCCGTATACAACTTAATGACCAATTTGCCACCGTGGCCGATGTTCGTGAGTTTATCCATGCAGAGCGCCAGGCACTTGATGAAAATGAGCGCCAGTTTATGACCACTTCGTTAAAAGTGGATAAAGAAACCAATATGGGTATCGTTACGGACGTTAAACAGGAATTGCGTCAAGTGGGAGCTTTTAAAATAAACTACTCCACCAGGAGGGTGAATGAACTTAATTATTAGAATATTGTAATCTATTCCATTACAAGGATGTATAAATAACTGGCTGGTTATTTATGCATCCTTTTTTTTCTATAGATATAATAAAGTAAAAGGGCACTAAAGAGCGTGTTCATAATTATCATGACCGCCTCGCCATTATAATTACCGAATTGCTGCATCCCTGTATCAATAGTGCCGCGGGCAGCTAAAAAAGCCACCACAACAGCAGCCCCGTTATTTACAAAGTGGGCAAATATCGGTAACCAAATCGTACGGCTCCAATAAAACAGGTAACCGAATATTACGCCAAGCAAAAAACGCGGCAAAAACCCGAAAAACTGCAGGTGTAAGGCGCTGAACAAAACGGAAGTGAGAATAATAGCCCAATGCACATTGTTGAACCACCGGGTAAAAATTTGCTGCAGCGCCCCCCTGAAAAACAATTCCTCCCCAATTGCCGGTATAACGGCCATAATAAATATATTGATAACCAATCCTTTCGGGGTAGTCGTCTCTAAGAAACGACCGGTAAGCCGGCGTGCAGCTTCCTCCCTTTCTTTCATCCATTGCTCCGCTCCACCCATAAATTCGGGTAATTCAATGGCTTCATTGAAAGTAGTCAAAAGATTGATCAAAGGAAGAATGGTGAATAAAAGAATAAATACGGCCAGCAAACTTTTCCAAAAAACCCTCTTTTCGAGATGGAAGTAATAGATAAAATTACGCTTCACCAGGATTCCAAAAAGCAAGGCAGGAAGAATAAAAATCCCGATTTGATTGACAACCTGGAGATAGCGGAAAATATTAATACCTCCTTCCGCTCCTGCTGTGCCCATAATGCGCTGCAGCTCCGACAGCTCCATACCGAATAGAGGAACAGCCAGAGCCATCCCCACAAACAGCACCAGGAAAAAAGACAGGAAAACTAGCAGTCCGAATAGTAAAACTTCCATCCCCGGACTGGGCTTCTGCTGATAAAGTTTAATCATAAAAGGCTTCATTCGTTTTTCGGCAAAAAATAAGGCCGGTTCCAGAATCTTTGTAAGCAAAAGTACTAATTTTGCGCCCGCAAATGATAACTATAGGCAACATCCGATTCACTCAATATCCATTGGTGTTAGCACCTATGGAGGACATTACCGATCGGGCTTTCCGGCTCATATGTAAACAATTCGGTGCCGACCTGGTGTTCACCGAGTTCGTCTCTTCCGAAGGACTCATTCGTGACGCGGATAAAAGCCTCAACAAAATGGTCCTTGATGAACGGGAACGCCCTTTGGGCATCCAAATCTTCGGTCATGATCAGCGCTCAATGGTTGAGGCTGCCCGATATGCTGCAAAATTTGAACCCGACCTGATTGATATAAATTTCGGGTGTCCTGTAAAAAAGGTAGTGAAAAAAGGCGGAGGAGCTGCCGCATTGAAAGACCCCGAACGGATGATCGCCCTAACAAGGGCTATTGTTGAAGCTACTGACATTCCCGTATCGGTCAAAACACGCCTGGGATGGGACGAAGAAAGCAAGAACATTGATAAAATAGCCGAGCCATTGCAAGATACCGGGATAGCAGCATTAACCATCCACGGCCGTACCCGCGCCCAATTCTATAAAGGCCGGGCTGATTGGACGCTCATCCGCAGCATTAAAGACAATCCCAATATCGAAATCCCGATAATCGGGAACGGCGATATCGATTCGGTGGAGAGAGCGGCTCGTCATATTTCCGATTACCGCACCGATGCCATCATGATCGGGAGAGCAGTCGTTGGGAACCCCTGGATCTTCAAGCAGATCCGTCATTATCTCCGGCACGGGACTCTACTCCCCCAGCCTTCGCTGCAAGAGCGTATAGACGTTTTTTGCAATCATCTACAAAAAGCAATCGAGATTAAAGGAGAAAAAAAAGCAACAATTGAAATCAGGAAATTTTATTCCGGCTATTTCAAGGGTATTCCCCGTTTCAAACCTTTCAAGATACGACTGATGAAAGCTAAATCAGAAAAAGAAGTACATACTATCCTGAACGAATTAATGAATACCTGAACGTAATATCTTTTATCCCAAAAAGAAAATATTTTTCAATTTTTAAAAATTTTCCTATCTTAGTTGAAAACATTCCAAAATGGCCACACCCTTTAAAATATTCATCGTAGAAGATGACAAGGTATTTGCCCGGATGCTGGAATATCATTTGTCACTCAATCCCGATTACCATGTAGAGGTGTTTTATACGGGGAAAGAAATGCTTAAGCAGTTGCATAAAAACCCCGATATGATAAGCCTCGATTATTCGCTACCCGATATATCGGGCATGGAAGTCGTTAAAAAAATCCAGAAAATGGATCCGCGCCTGCCCATTATCATCGTTTCGGGCCAGCAAGACATTAAAACGGCCATCCAGCTATTTAAGATGGGGGTATATGATTATATCACCAAAGATGACGACACGAAAGAAAGGTTGTGGAATATCACCCTGAAAATTAAGGAAAAGAAAGAGCTGGAAAACCGTATCGATGACCTGGAAGCGGAGGTAGACCGCAAGTATACTTTCAATAATCTTATCAAAGGAAGCAGCGATAAGATTCAACATATCTTCAGGTTGATGGACAAGGCTTCCCGCAGCGACATCAATGTGTCCCTTTTTGGAGAAACCGGAACCGGCAAGGAGTTAGTCTCTAAATCCATCCATTACAACTCCAAACGTAAAAAGCATTCATTTGTCCCCGTCAACGTATCAGCTATCCCCGATGAATTAATAGAGAGCGAATTTTTCGGCCATGAAAAAGGGGCTTTTACCGGAGCTTCCGCTACCCGCACCGGGAAATTTGAAGAAGCGCACGGCGGAACGATTTTCCTGGATGAAATTTCCGATATGGACCTGAACATGCAGGCTAAACTTCTCAGAGTTTTACAGGAGGGAGAATTCAATCGAATCGGCAGCAATAAAACCATAAGTGTGGATGTACGCCTGATTTCCGCTACAAACAAAGATTTAGAGGAAGAAGTGAAAAATGGCAACTTCCGTGAAGACTTGTATTATCGCATCCAGGGTCTGCCCATCACCCTGCCCCCTCTGCGTGAGCGGGGTGAGGATATTATTATCCTTGCACGTCACTTCATCCGGGAATTTTGCCAAAAAAATGAAATAGAAGAAAAGAAACTGACGCGGGAAGCCATCCAGAAACTGCAAGGCTATACCTACCCCGGAAATGTCAGGGAACTTAAAGCTGTCATAGACCTTGCCGCAGTTATGAGCGAAACCAACGAAATTACCGCCGACGATATCAATTTTTCCAATAAATCCCCGGTCGACGAAATTCTCACTGAAGAGCGCACCCTTGAAGAATACCAAAAGTTAATTATCAGGCATTTTCTCGACAAATATGACAACCAGGTACGCCTTGTTGCCAAAAAACTGGACGTGGGGAAAACCACCATTTACAGGCTGTTGAAGGAAGGGAAGGTGTAGAGGAGAGGAGAAAAAATTCTGATATACTTTTTACTTTTCATTCGTTTAATATGCTTCTCTACTTTTTGGCCTGATGGATAGAATGGCATGTAAACCAATAATATAATTCCCAGTCATCATATTTTGCTGTGAATTTTCTCTCGCCATAATATTGATTAAGATGACGTAATCATCTTATTTCGGGTGTACTAGTTGTAGACCCTACGTAAAAAAGGTCAGCCGTTTTGCTGAAAAGGATATAAACAAAAGCCATGGCATGAATATTTTACCTGCATAAAACAGATATGTGTAGTAAAAACGGCCACTTACTGAAGTGGCCGTTTTGATAGGTGGGCCCACCCGGACTTGAACCAGGGACCCCTTGATTATGAGTCAAGTGCTCTAACCAACTGAGCTATAGGCCCTATTTTTAGAGAACTTATTCCCCTTTAAGTAAAATTCACCACGTTGACAACGTGCTTTTACCTTTCCTTACAAATTCTGCCCTACCGGCATGAATTCTTCTTAAATTTGCTTGGTACAGAACTTTTTCGCTTTCTAAAAGCGTGTGCAAATTTACACTTTTGAAGGCAAAAAACAATATCTAATATGAAAAATCAAAAACCCGATTTAAGGGGTATAAATAAC
>JAIPAH010000162.1 GCA_021740175.1 Bacteroidales bacterium | reverse complement strand
CTAATTCTTATTGCTCTATCAATCTCAGACTTTGGTGTTTTTTGAGACTTTTTAATAAATCCATGTGTTGCAATCACAAGTGTATCTTTATGATCGCTCCTATCCCAGAATGCCAGCAGTCTGTATTGAATCGATCTATTATTTTAAGCGGATAAAATTACAAAAATGTTTCCATATATAGAAACAAAATTGAATTTTATTTCCGTAGAGCCATTCCGCCCCAATGTCTATGTATCCGTATGATTTTGTTTATTTCTCCAGTAGAAAGTTTGTTTATCGACTATTTTGATGGATAAACGTACTTTCATATTTCATCAGACTATTGTTTTAAGTGATTATGATCTTTAAATTTAACAAAAACTTCTGAAAAGTCAATTTACAATATTATGAACCACTCACCCTAACACCTCTTTCGTCAACTTCCGCATAATCATTAAATATTTCGTCAGCCAGGCGAATAGTCACTTTTTGTAATTTTCGGCGTTCAGGATGCTTTTCTCAGTGCTTTCAATTTCAATGGGAATTCCGATAGCTTCTGAAAGCTGCTGGGCATTTTCGGCCAGCCAAGGGGTGAAGTCTCTTGCCTCGTCCTTTCATAGTTCGCAGGGTTCGACGATTTGGATATTTCCTAAGTCCGGGATGCTAATAATTGTTTATTTAGAATTTAGAATTTAGAATTTAGAATTTAGAATTTAGAATTTAGAATTTAGAATTTAGAATTTAGAATTTTCCCGTTATGACCAAAATTTCCTGTATGAAGGTTTTCCGGCAAGTACCCACAACAAATAAATTCGTTTTGACAATTAACACATCCAAATATCTGAATTGCTTTTAATGATTGTTTATTTTTGCCGCTTTATTGGCTAAAATAAATCGACTATGGATAATCTTTTTGTAAAAACCTTTCTGGATGTGCTGCATGTCATCGCCACCTTGATATGGATTGGCGGGATGATGGTAAACGCCCTGGTCATCAGGCCTACAACGGCTAAAGTGTTGGAACCATCTGTTGCGGGTCAGTTCACCCAGGCGATGATGAAGCGCTTCAGGATTTTTGTATATGCCTCCATCGTGATACTGGGTATAACCGGTATCCCGATGAAAATTGTCAGCGAGCATTATGTGAGCATTATCAACTTTGAGAGTTTCTGGGGCATCCTCTCCTTTGTCAAACATCTGCTGTATGGTGTTTTGGTGGTGCTGGCCGTTTTAAATTTTGAGGTCATATCACCCCGGGTAGCCCGGGCGGCAGCCGTATCCGACAACCAACAGTTTGCCATTTGGAAAAAGCGACTGGCCGTAAGCGGAATGCTGGCCATGATAACTGCCATTGGTACGCTCATCATCTCGTCGATGATGCGGTATATCTGATGAGTTGACGCTGGCCTTTTTAAGGGATTTGCCTTTATTCCGGCATTATATTATTTCCTAAAGCCAGACTCTAGTCGGTTCATAATTGTTCTGAATCCATCAGAAAACCCTTATTTTTGGAAAGAAGAGTTGAGTTCAGTCTAAAAAGCCTTCAAACTGCTGATTTTTACCATTTCACCCCTAACCCGCCTTAGGCGGAGGACTGCTAAAAATCAGCAGTTTGAAAAGTCCCCTTTAGGGGATTTAGGGGTTATAAGGCTTTTTAGACTCGATTCAGAGTTCGAATTCCAAAAAACGCATAAAAATGATAAAGACATTTCAATCTATTACGGGTCGGCTTTTTTGCCGTGATGATAGCTGTTTATACAATGCTAATCAGCTTTTTGCAGGTGCGAAGACTGACCCGGCAGAAAAAATGACCGCCGCTTTCCTGGTGTGTCTTTCGGGTAGCAGCAATTCGCATTATGCGGAAGCGGAGAAATTTCTGCAAACAAAAAAGAATGATGAATTCTGGCGTTCATTGGCAGAATTTTATCTTCAGCGGGTGGAAGACATTGAGGAGGAAGTTGCACAGGTCACGGAAAACGATGACGAGTTCCGCCAAGCGCTGACGGATTTGGATACAGCACTTCAGGACCGGCCGGCCGCGGATTCGGTTCAGAATAAAATATGGGAGGTGTTTTTTCCGCAAGGGGTCGGCGTATTTGACAACAAACAACAGCAGGTGGAAGAGTTACGTCAAAAGCGGAAAGTATCTGTGGAGAAGGAAAACCCGGAGCCGCTGACCCATCCGGCCCGGCAAATCCTGTTTACCTCCAATGTATTGCTGACTATCCCACACGAAAATACGGACGTAGACAGTCTCGATTACACGGAGAGTTTGAAGGAGGGCATCAAAAAAGCCAAGCAGGAGCCCCAGCAATACTGGTACGACCACCCGATACAAATCGGCGTAGAGCCACAGGCCAATGAAATTATTTATGGATTGTCGCAGCTGGATAGGTCTCTTGAAAAGGAACGCGAACGCGAAAACCTGGGAAATGAAAAAGTGCGCTGTTTGCTGTCGGTTTCCGTTACTCACAGTGGTTTGTTGGATGTGGCTAAGGATTATATACAACAGGAATTGGAGAATCATGCCGATCTGAAAAACCTGGAAGTCTGGATTTTTACGGAAGATGAAACCCGGCGCCTCCTGGAAGAAGTGTTTATGCCTGTTGACAAAGTTTTTTTTGACTCGGATAAGAGCGAGGCGCTGTCACAGGTCTTTGGCGTCGACGGTGAGTACGGAAGGCATTATAGTTTCCTGAAAGCTATCGCTGCGGTGTGGAATGTGCTGATCGATAGTGAAGTAAGGGCTACTTTTAAAATTGACCTCGACCAGGTATTCCCGCAGAAGGAATTGATTGAGGAGACCGGTAAATCGGCCTTGGAGCATTTCAAAACGCCGCTTTGGGGAGCTAAAGGTAAAGGCAACCAGGGACAGTCCGTGGAGCTGGGTATGATCGCCGGGGCGCTGGTAAACGAAAAGGATATCCATAAAGGATTGTATACGCCGGATGTTAATTTCCCCAATGAGGTTCCCGACAGGGAATCGCGGATATTCTTCAGCAAACTTTTGATGGCTGTTTCCACCGAGGGGGAGCTGATGACCCAATACAACGAGAGCAGCGGACTCGACGGAAAGAACGCCTGCCTCCAGCGAATCCATGTCACCGGCGGAACAAATGGCATTTTGGTGGATGCCCTGCGTCGCTACCGGCCTTTTACCCCGACCTTCATCGGCCGCGCCGAAGACCAGGGCTATATCCTGTCGGTATTGGCCGATTCGCAAAAACAGCCGCTGGGATACCTCCATGCGGATGGGTTGATCATGCGCCACGACAAGGAAGCCTTCGCCCAGGAGGCCCTCAAAAGCGCCAAGCTGGGTAAGATAGCAGGCGATTACATTCGTTTGCTTTACTTTTCGGAGTATGTGAGAGTACTTTCCAATGATATGGAGCATCTTAAGGAAATATTAGACCCCTTTACGGGGAGTTTTATATCCAGAATTCCGATCACTGTCGCTATGTTGCGGCAGACCATGAAAGCGGCTGAGTTCTTTGCCAATGGGGAAGCAGAACAAGCGCGGAAGTTTTTGTTCCAGAATGTCTCCCGGCTCAATTATGCCATTGACTTTATAAAGGGCGAAGACAGCAAACTCAAAGAGCAGGTGGAAACCGAGCGTGAAGGTTGGGAGCGTTTTTATGATATCCTGGATAAGGTGGAAGCGATGCCGGAACAACAAAAGCACACTTATCAGGAGAAAGCCGGAAAAGTGACGAAAGAAAGCAAGGTGGTATGATTAAGTTAAAAACTCAAGGTAATTTTCCCGGCTGATAATGGCAACCTCCGATTCGGGATACGCCGCTTCCCAGGCTTTGGGAAGTTTAGCCTTTCTTGGGGAGTATTTAAATTCCCAGGCGTATAGCTTCCCTTGTCTTTCCTCAATCATGTCGATTTCCAAAAGTTACTATTTTTAACCAAATTTGGAAATAAAACTTACCAAATTTAGCTAAATTTGGTAAGTTTAATACCTAATGAAAACGATTTTACAGAAGCGGGTTTGAACATAGGCTCCTCATAAAACCGCAAATAAATATACACCTGCAAGATTTTAAGCAGGCATTACAGGCTGAAGTGTTTTTGGTATTCCGGTGCGTTATTCACCCTCATCGCATTTTAAAAGCTATCCTGCCAATATAGTGCTCCTCCAGCGCTTTCAGGGCTTCCGCGGCCTGATCGAGTGAAAAGGTTTTGTCTACCTTAACTTCAAACGATCCTGACCCTGACTGAATCCATTGAATCATGTCATCCATGATTTGTTTGTCATAATCGGCGTTAAAGTTTTGAATACTGATACCGGAGCGTACCTGGGGCGCCGATTTTATCCCGTTGGGATAAGCGGTACGGCCTCCATTGCGTAGTGCCGTAAGGGCTTCTTCAGCGCCTTTTTTCCCGGAAGTTACCAAAGCAGCATCAAACCCTTCGGGGGCAAATTCTTTCGCTTTGTTAACGAAATTATCAGAATGGCCCTCCACCACCTGGTCACTTCCCAGACGCCGGGCCAATTCCACGCCATCTTCACCGGAGGCAATGGAAAAGACGCGGACACCCATCTTTTTGGCAAACTGGATAGCCATATGACCGATGCCTCCGCCGGCCCCGAAAATCATAAGACTTTCACCCTTCCGAAGCTTTAATATATCCCTTAATCCTCTTACAGCCGTTGCTCCATCAACGGGCAATGTCCCGGCCTGTATGGTGTCGAGCTCACCCGGAAGCGGCCACACCCTGTCGGCATCCAATACCACATATTCGGCGAAGAAACCGCTCTTGGGCATACGACCGATGGATAAACCAAAGACCCGATCGCCTTCTTTCAGGTGTTGTATCCCTGAGCCAACGGCAACAACCTCGCCTGCGCCTTCCGATCCCAAAACATAAGGAAATTCGGGCTTTTTGGGTTGCCTGGCGGCAAACATACCTTCACGTTCGGCTATGTCCCAGAACCCGATTCCGGCATATTCAACTTTTACAAGCACCTGGTTGCTGTTTGGCTCAGGAGTGGGGAGTTCCTGCGTTTTGACCGTATCCATTCCTCCAAACCGGTCTATTGCGAGAGCTTTCATCGTGCTTTGTCTTGTATGTTCCATAGTCACTTGATTTTAAAACCATGTGGCCCACGAATGCATGAATGGCCAGGGGATCATAGCCATAACGATGATGAACCCGATACCGAAAAAGATGGCTATACGCATGTGTTTCGATTTATCCCGGGTCGCTTTTAACGCCCGGTGGTAGCCGATATTGAAAAGGACCACACCTATTATCATGGCCGACATGTGTTCCATAGCGTAAAACCTTGCCAACTCGGGTAATTGACTTATGTTGGAGATCATGTGGTGATAACCTTTCATGAAATAGAGAGCCAGCCCCAGGATTAGTTGTACATTGAGAAACATATGTGTAAAAAGGTGAGTTTTCTTGTGACTTTTCAGAAAATTTTTGTTCCCGAACCATCCATAAAAGGCTACGATGAGTGAAACAATCATCAATAGAACGATAAGGTAACGCAGTGCCGAATGTAGATGTAATAGTCCTTGTATCATTATGTTTTAAGTTTTTTGTTAATAAATTTGTTTAGGCTAACAGTATTATCTAATGATGAACTTGTAAAACCGAGCGCCTTGCTTTTATAATTCGGAAAAAGTCTTATTCCGATTTTATTTGATATGAGGCATTCTGCCTCACATAATCAGAATTATTTTACTACCAACTTTTGAGTGAAATGACTTTTCCCGTCGCTCCATCTTACAAGGTATACACCTTTTGGTAGATTGAGAGAAATACTGTTCGCGCCTTTTTTTAAAGTGTTTTCTTTGAGTTGTTTCCCTTGCAAGTTGTAAAAATCGACCTGGCCGGCAGAGCTATTCCTCAGGTTTACATAATTTGTAGCCGGATTGGGATGTAGCCTTTGGGTAGTGGAAGGTTTATCATGCTTTCCGGTAGCAGTCAGCAAGTTTTCCCAGGCAAACAAGCCTGTGGAACCGGCAGAGCAGAATATGTCCAAGTCATCATCCAGGTCGGTATCGGTAGTTGCTACCTGGTCTAAAAGAGCATCGTAGGTGCCTATTATATTTTCACTACTGAAAAGCCCCTGGGCGTTATTTTCCATCCATACCAGCTGTCCGGTTTGGCCGTATGCAGTCAGGAAATCGGGGTGATTATCATTATTCAGGTCTACCAATTCCATCCTTTTCACATCGTTGGAACTTTGGGTAATGTTGCCACCTAAGGAGAATTTACCGGTACCGTCGTTTTCGTACCAGTCAATATCGGGATTTGTGTTAGAATAGTAAATCGCCATATCCATATCCCCATCCCCATCGATGTCCCCCGTTTCAATTTCGAATATGAAACTGCTGATTAGGTTATCGTTCCGGGTGTCGCGGGTAAAAGTTCCATCGCCGTTATTGATATAGGTATAAATCTGGAGCGTACCCAGCAAGACATCCGGAAGGTCATCGCCATTGATGTCGGCGATGTCTATGCTGTAAAATTCGGTTTGTCCGGCCAATGTTGACGAAGTGAAATTGCCTTCTCCGTCATTCTGGTAATATCTTACCACAGTGTCATCCAGTGCTATTAAATCAGGATATCCATCGGCGTTGAAATCGTCCGTAACAACTTCCACGGTAAAGAAGAAACCTGTATCGATGACAATTTGATCACCGAAACTTCCATTTTGGTTAGGATACCAGGCCAGTTTTTCGTCCTGTCGTGAAATGCTTATCAGGTCGTTCCATCCGTCATCATTTAAATCGGCCGCAGCAAGGTCGACGGGATAGTAGGCAGCTGTGCTAACTAATTGTCGGTTTTCATAGTCACCGTTTCCGGTGTTGAAATACACGGCAATTTCATTCGGATAACTTTGGGAGGTAGTTATATCCGCATACCCATCATTATTAAAATCGCAGGGGACTATACTGGTTATCCCTGTGGCAGCATCAGAAGTATCTATCACTTTCTCAGAGAAACCCGGTTGTGTCATAGATACGCAGGGCAATATCAAAAATAAAATAATTATTCTAAGCATAGTAAAGGCATTTGAAACTCTAAACATATGAAAAGGGGAATAGTTTACTTAAGCTATCATAGGGGCATAAAAATTGTCGCTAACATAAATCGGATACCAAAGTATTCCTTACTTTTATTGAATAAAGCAATTTTTATATCTTATTCGAAAATTGTGAAATTATGAAGCTGTGGTACGCTACTTTTATTGGCATATTGTTTTCTATTACCACTTCGGCCCAAACCATCCAGCGTTTGGGTGCGGAAGTTCAGCGTGGATTCATAATCCCTCATTCAAGTGATTTGAAACAATTTTCGGACCACCGGCCTACGGGCTTTCTCATTTCCTGGCAATCGATGAATACCAAAAAGGATTTCTGGGATGCATGCAACTGTTTTCATTATCTCGGTTTCGAGTTTTCGTATTTTGATTTTGGTGATAAGGATGTTCTGGGGGAGGCTTATACATTGTCGGGCTCTTTTGAGCCTGTACTATGGCGTAATGCTCGTTGGTCCGTTAATTTGAACTCCGGTATCGGGATTACTTATCTGACA
>JAIPAH010000161.1 GCA_021740175.1 Bacteroidales bacterium | reverse complement strand
TATCAGATAATCCCAAGTTACTGGGGCGCCCCAAAGATTTTGTCGTCACCGTCCGGGAAATTGAAATTGCCTCCGGGGCCGGATTTCTTATACCTATTACGGGGAAAATTATGCGTATGCCGGGACTGCCCGGCAAGCCGTCGGCGGAGAACATTGATGTGGATGCCGAAGGGAATATCAGTGGATTGTTTTAAGCAGATTAAAAGTCAATATTAAAATGCAGAAACTCATAGAAGATTTTGCATTTTTTATTATTTTACAATTTCTTTCGATTAACATCGAGAATTTTTCATTTTCCAATGTTAATAAATAAAATCATACTAATTTTGTATAAAGAGAAACCCAAATCCTAATAATACATGGAAATAAAAACAGACATAAGATATGGAGATAGTCGCGAAGTTTTAAAAAAATTACCGGACAATTCGGTAGATTTAATTATTACCTCACCACCATACGCAGACCAACGAAAAGGCACCTATGGAGGTATTCATCCTAAAGAATATGTCAACTGGTTTCTGCCTGTTTCAAAGGAACTTCTCCGTGTTCTTAAGCCTACTGGCACATTTATATTAAACATTAAAGAAAAAGTTGTCAATGGTGAGAGAAGCACTTATGTTTTAGAACTAATCCTTGAGATGCGAAAGCAAGGTTGGCTATGGACAGAAGAGTTCATATGGCATAAAAAAAATTCATATCCGGGTAAATGGCCAAACCGATTTCGAGATGCATGGGAAAGACTTTTACAATTTAATAAGGATAAAAAGTTTAAAATGTATCAAGAAGAAGTTATGGTGCCAATGGGAGATTGGGCTAAAAATAGATTGAAAAAATTAAATAATACCGATAAACAAAGGGATGAATCTAGAGTAGGTAGCGGATTCGGAAAAAATATTTCTAATTGGGTAAATAGGGAAAAAGCTTATCCAACAAATGTACTACACTTGTCAACTGAATGTAGTAATAAAAATCATAGTGCTGCTTTTCCAGAAGGCCTTCCAGAATGGTTTATTAAGCTTTTTACAAAACAAGGTGATACAGTGCTAGATCCTTTCACCGGTTCAGGGACTACGAATTTCGTAGCACAAAGGATGTATCGCCATTCTATTGGGATAGAAATATATAAAGAGTATTATGATTATATTAAACAACACATAGAGCCAACTAAATTAGTATTATTTGAACCGGAACAAGAATATGGAGCGATTAAAGATCAAAGACGTAACTCAATACGTTGAAGAAAATATAGGAACATTTCATCAAAAAAGAATTGATAGTTTAAAACGATTACAGTTAAAAACTGTATTGAAAAAAAAGAACCCTTACTTATTTAAGGCTAAACATCTTTTAACAGCAGAACAAATTATAAGAAAATTGACAGATGCCTTTATTTCTTCAAACGAAGAAACAATGTTTGGTGATTGGCTTGAAGGATTAGCTATTTACATTAATCAACGTGTATATGGAGGTTGGAAGTCTGGTATCACAGGGATTGACCTTGAGTTTGATAAAAATAATATTCGATATATAGTAACAATCAAATCTGGTCCAAACTGGGGTAATAGCAGCCAGATAGCTAAAATGAAAAACGATTTTAATAAAGCAAAAAGAACTTTAAGGACGAGTAACTCTGGCCTTATTGTAACTGCAGTTAATGGGTGTTGCTATGGTATTGATAATAACCCTGATAAAGGAGATTATTTTAAATTTTGTGGTCAAAACTTTTGGGAATTTATTTCAGGTGAACAAAATTTATATAAAGATATTATCGAACCTTTAGGTCACAAAGCAAAAGAACAAAACAATACTTTTTTAGAATCTTATTCTAAAATGATAAATAAATTTACCAAGGAATTTGCAAATGACTTCTGCGACGATCAAGGAAATATAAATTGGGAATATCTCGTGGAATTTAATTCAGGTAAGAAAAAATAGCTCTTTAATTTAGCTAACCCATCTGTTATTTCTATAAAATGTGTTTTGTTAATCCCCTCCCTCACCCCAACAACCGGGTCAGCTTTTCGCGAATATCATTCTCATCAAAAGGCTTGGCAAGAAAATCATTCATCCCTGCCTCGTAACTTTCCTGTTCCGTATCTTTGACTTTTTTGGCCGTGCAGGCGATAATGGGCAGGGAAAGTTGCAAATCGTTCCTGATATGACGAGAAGTTTCAAACCCATCCATCTCGGGCATCATCAAATCCATCATCACGGCATCGTAAGTGTTTTGCTTAAGATATTCCAAAGCTTCCCGCCCGTTTTCAGAAAGATCATACTCAATCTCAAGATTAGCCAGGGCCTTGGAAGCTACCAACCTGTTGATTTTGTTGTCTTCAACAATCAGCACGCTAACCCCGGGAAAAGTTTTCTTTTCCTGCTGCTCCATTTCATTGGATATTTCGCTTTCTTCTGAAGGTTCAAAAGGAATACCAAAACGAATTTTAGTTCCTCTTTCAGGCTTCTCTATCTGCAGTTTGCCTCCCATAAAGTTAATTAATTTACCTGAAATAAAAAGGCCCAATCCAGTACCCTCATAGTGGCGGGTCGCACTTTCATCTCCCTGGCGAAAAGAACGAGCCAATTGATTCAGTACTTCGCTGGAAATTCCTATCCCATCATCTTCCACGGTGAAATCATAATACTGTTTTTCATCCTTTTCCTCCCCGACTTCCCAAGCAATTCGGGCATTGCCGTTTTGATTGAATTTGACGGCATTTTCCAAAAGATTAAGAAGGATACGCTGGAGTTTCCCCTCATCCCCAACAAGTCGCTCCGGTACACGGGGATCAGGTGTTTATGAAGTTGCACACTATGATTTTCTGCCAGATAACCCAGCATGGCAAAAACATTATCAAGCACTTGGGCAGGAGCAAAAGAAGCCGTTTGCAGCTCAAGGTATTCTGCTTCTATCTTTTTGAAATCAATAACATTGTCGATCATGTTGTTGAGTCCCCTGGAGGTATTTTTGAGCTTTGTAACCAGGTCTTTTTGTTTTTCCGAGATGTTGGTATTCTGAAACATATTAACAAGACCCGAAATGGCATGAACGGGAGTACGTATCTCGTGGCTCGTATTGATTACAAACTGGGTTTTGGATCGGTTGGCTTTTTCCGATTCCTCATAAGCCTGCCGCAGGGACTCATTAGCGTTGATTATATCAGTAATTTCCCGGGCAATAGCCATTAATTCCTTATGGCCATTTTTGAATGAAGTCAGGGTAGTATTTTGGCCCACCCATAACTTCTCCCCGCTTCGGGTAATAATGGGAAATTCCAGGTAAGTGCTCTCAATGCCCTTTCTAACCTGATCACGGTAAAAACGCGAAACATTCCTGGAATATTCAGGATGAACGATATTCTGGAAAGCCATCCCTTCTAATTCAGCATCAGAAAAACCGAAGGTACCTAGGGCTTTTTGATTCATATAGATAAACCGTTCATTTTGATCCAAGCGATAAATAATATCGGCTGCCGATTCAACAAGATTTTTATAATCATTCCTTTGCTCCTTGATCAACTCATCCTGATCCCTTCGATCAATGGCATTTATAACGATCTGTCCCACAAAGCGCAATAGTTTAATTAAGTCGTTGGAAAGGTTGGCATATTGCCGAGCAAAATCAAACCCGATAAATCCCTTCAACTTTTTGCGCAAAATAAGGGGGATAACTGCCAGTGATTTTATTGACTGGCTTTGCAGCAGTTCTTTTTCGGCAGTGGCTTCTTCGGGTAAATCCGATAACTTTTTAAGATTAATCGCCTCAAACTTTCTAAGCTTACTCACCCACCAGGGAAATGTCTCTATTGGAAGATTTTGCAGGTTTTCAATTTCCGGATTTACATCTTCAGCACACCACTCATGCGTATTACTCATAAATTCTCCATTGGAATGAAAAAGGAAAATATAACTACGGTCTGCTTGAGTAAAATGCCCTATTTTAGCTAAAGCATCATCAATACCTTTATTGGTGTTACGGGGATCGAGATTTATAAATGCATTGCTGATATCAAGTAAAAGGTTTTCAAATTCGAGCCTGTATTCAAGATCGGATAAAACACGTTTTTTTTCAGTCACATCCCTGAATGTCCCCACAATCCGAAGGAGATTACCGCTATGATCCGAAACCTGTTGATGTTTTGCCCATACCGAAACCCGGTTTTTCCGAGCAGTAAGGATTTCAAACTCATGATCCGTACGATTATCACGGATTAAATCATCTATAAAAGAAAAAGCATCATCTTTGGTTTCCTGTAGAATGTAGTGATCGATAAGATAGGGATTGGCATAGACTTGCTCGGAATCTATTCCGAAAACCGTTTCAAAAGCCGGACTAAGAAAGACAAATTTTTTTTCTTTTAGATCAAAGACAAAAAAAACATCATCTATAGTATTAACCACCTCAAGGAATTGCTGCTCCCTTTCTTTCAGTTTTTGCTCTGTTTTTATTCTTTTCTCCGTTTCTTTAATCGAGAGTTCATGGTCAATGCAGGATTGTATAGAAAAGGTGAATTGATGGATGATTTTGATGAGTTTGTTTTGTTCCTGTTCATCCCATGGATACTTCCGGGTATATTGATACAACTTCAGGAATCCGATATCACCAAGCCGATAGATGGTATAGACGCCGCGATAAATATTCTTTTCGGTAATAAAATCCTGAAAACCCGTATCTTGATATGACAATGATACGCTGTCGCGTTTACCAAGGGTTTTAAGAATGGGATGGTCTTTGCTTAGCTCTTGCTTAACTTCCCTGGATTCAGGATAACTATATACTAATCTGTATACGTTTTCGGAAGAGTTTTCCTCAAAAACCCCGGGACGAAGCCATATACTTGCTATATCAATATTTTTGCGTTCTGTAAGTATCCTTATGAAAGCGTGCATATTTTCCCTGAGCTCAAAAGAATGACCTATGGAAAGAGCCAGCTCATAAAGCAGGGTGACATCTTGTATCAGGTTTAAGTTTTTTACGTTGTTACTCATAAGCCGTGCGTATTACAAATGATTTGTTAAAAAGATCCATAGACCCTGAAGGATAAGAAGCAATTTCTCCGATAGTTAACGCTCCGTAATTCAAAGAATCCGGATTCTTTTGGGTTAAATAATTGTATACATTCTTCACTTCTTTATTAAAGGCATCTCCTAAAAAAACACTTCTTAAATAATCGATTGCCGTAAAAGACCCCAAAAGATTACCGTCGTATTTTAATACATCCCTGATAGCTTCTTCCGAAGCTTTCAACAAGGAGTCCTCATCACCGGCTAAAATATAAACCGCACTATTTTCCGGGACCTCCCCTAAGCATACCAATTCATTATTTTGGGTGCGTTGAATAGGGCTACGAAGGATATACTCCATACCCTCTTTAAAAACTCCCAACGGATACTTAAGGGATTTCTTATGAATATTCGAGGCATTCAGGTTAATTTTAAACTCCTCAAGAGCCTCCTTATATGCTTGATAAGCATTTTGCCAATTGATGGTTTTGACAATATTTTTCTCTGAACTTGTTATAAGGTAAGGTCCGCTGAAAATTTCCCATCCATGCCGCACACTTATCCTGGCATTCTGATGGGTAAAGCATATCACGGAAGCATCCTGGAAAATTCCTGAATTGGTGAAAACAACAGGTTTTTGTATATAGTCACTTGTGCCGGCTCCTCCACCGACATATTTAACACTGTTGCCCAATTTAAGATAGATCTCCGATAAGAACTTTTTAATATCTTGTGAGAAGCCATCAAAAAATATATACGAAACGAGATTATCGGAAGATTCAATCCGATCAAACAGCGAGTGTAAAGAAAATGGAGTTTGTGTCAAATCGGTAAATACCACAGGTTCATAAACCGCGGCTAAAGGAATCAAAATAGCCCCTTTAGTTTTATATTGCCCATTATATATAAGGCCGGGAAAAATACCCCCAAAAACTTTAATATTGTGGTTATTAAAAAACTGAATCATTTCATTGACATAGAAAAGCTCTTCCTCGGCAACCAAGGCTAGCATCGTAGGATGTTCTTCCCCGGGATTTTTAGTGAAATTCCTCTCCAATAGCTCTATGTCAAGCTCTTTTAGGTACATTGGCTAAAGTATATTAGTAGATAATCATTCTTCCTGATTACAGGAATAGTATTCTTAGGCGAAATCTAGCGATTTTGTGATACCTCCTTTCTATCAACGCTATCAGGCCTTACACTCTCTGACGGTTTATTTTTCAATATTCATTAAATGACCTGACAATACCGGAATTTGTCAGAATCATAATTGGGAAGTCTTAATAATGTAATTCTATAGACCACCCCTGCTTAAATAAGTTTTTAAAGTTATAGTATCGACTGTACAATCACAAATATCAAAAATATATTTCCTGCATCAAATTAGTAGTTGACCCGGAAATTAGTTATTTATGAGGCCGGTCTAAAAAGCCTTCAAACTGCTGATTTTTATCGTTTTTACCCCTAATCCGCCTTAGGCGGAGGACCGCTAAAAATCAGCAGTTTGAAAAAGTCCCCTTCAGTCCCGAAGCTTCGGGATTAGGGGTCTTAAGGCTTTTTAGACTGCACTCATTTATCAAATGCCGAAAATTATTAATTTTGTTATAATCAAAGCAAAAGGCTATGATACAATGCATACCCAATCCAACAAAAAAAAATCTCTTCCTTAATATAAAAAGGCGTGATGGCTTCCCCGATATGCAATAGTAACCGGAAATACCGGTGAAAAATCTTTTCGTTTACAAATCCTAATTTTATTAACCAAAAAATCAAAACATGGAGTTACCCTTTTCAGAATCATACAAAATAAAGGTAGTGGAAACCATCCGTAAAAGCACACGGGAAGAGAGAGAACAATGGATCAAAGAAGCCAGGTATAATCTTTTTAACCTTAAAAGCGAACAAGTCTTTATCGATTTATTGACCGACTCGGGCACGGGAGCCATGAGTGATCGCCAATGGTCAGAGTTAATGAAAGGCGATGAAAGTTATGCAGGGGCCTCTTCCTACTACAAACTTCAATCAGCCATCCGGGATATCCTGGGCTTTAAATATTTTCTCCCAACCCATCAGGGACGTGCTGCTGAAAACGTTTTGTTTTCCACCCTGGTTAAAGAAGGCCATAAAATACCCGGCAACGCCCATTTTGATACCACAAAGGGCCACATCGAATTCAGAAAAGCCACAGCCGTTGATTGCACCATTGATGAAGCTTATGTGGTAGAGCAGGAACATCCCTTCAAAGGAAATCTCGATCTTAACAAACTGGAAAAAGTACTCAAAGAAAATGGCGCGGAAAATGTGCCGATGATCATTGTTACCCTCACGTGCAATACTTCCGGCGGGCAACCCGTATCACTCAAAAATATGCGCGAAGTGCGGAAATTAGCTGACAAGTATGGTGTTAAAATCGTGTACGATTCGGCCCGGTTTGCCGAGAATGCTTATTTCATCAAGCTAAGAGAAGAAGGTTACGGGGATAAAAGCATCCGCGAAATTGTAAGCGAGATGTTCAGCTATGCGGATGCGATGACCATGAGTTCCAAAAAAGACGCCATTGTCAATATGG
>JAIPAH010000160.1 GCA_021740175.1 Bacteroidales bacterium | reverse complement strand
AGAATACGCATGAAATAGAAATGATTGCTGAAGTGGGTGTTATCCTTCTTCTTTTCACCATTGGGATTGAGTTTAGTTTTAAGAAACTCCAGAAAATCCGTCGCACGGTCCTTCTGGGTGGGGCTTTACAGGTGGGACTGACGATTTTACTAACTTTCTTTTTGACGCGACAAGTCGGATTATCGTGGTCTCATGCAGTTTTTGCGGGTTTTCTTGTATCACTCAGTAGTACAGCCGTTGTTTTAAAAATTATCCAGAACCGCGGGGAAATAGCTACCCATCACGGGCAAACCTCTCTGGGGGTTCTCATCTTTCAGGATATTATCATTGTTCCCATGATGCTTTTCCTTCCATTCCTTGCCGGAAGTGAAACAGAGGTAGCCAGCAGCATTCTTACTTTTGCCGGAAAGGTTGTCTTAATTATCTCCTTAACCTATATCGGGGCAAAATATGTTATTCCCTGGGTGCTGTTAAATATCGCCCGCACCCAAAGCCGGGAACTTTTTATGATTGTCATCATATTGTTTGCCCTGGCCATTGCATGGTTTACCTCTCAGCTGGGCTTATCCCTTGCCCTGGGAGCATTTATTGCCGGATTAATCATTTCCGAATCCGAATACAGTGAGCAAGCCTTCGGAAATATTATGCCTTTCCGGGATGTCTTTACCAGTTTTTTCTTCGTATCCATAGGCATGCTTTTGAACCTCGATTACGTCATCAATCACTTGCCCCTGGTACTTTCTCTGACAGCTGCTGTCCTATTTTTGAAGGCTTTTGTTTCGGGGTTTACAACCTTTTTATTAGGTTTTCCCTTTCGTACCACAGTTATCGTAGGCCTCACCCTGAGTCAGATAGGCGAATTTTCTTTTATTCTCTCGAAGCTTGGCATGGATTACGAGCTTCTCTCGCAGGATTACTACCAGGCTTTCCTTGCTGTATCGGTTATAACCATGTCGCTAACCCCCTTTATTATTGCCGGAGCTCCACACCTGGCCGATTTTATACTCCGGTTTCGTATTCCCGGGAAAATTCGCTGCGGGTTGGCTAACTACCCTGAAACGGAAGAAACCAAACAAACCAACCACTTAATCATCGTCGGCTATGGTATCAATGGCCGGAATGTAGCCAAAGCGGCAGAATATGCGGATATCCCCCACACTATCATCGAGATGAACCCCGATACGGTCCGCCAAGAGCAGGAAAAAGGAAAAACCATCCATTACGGGGATGCTACCCAAGGCGCTGTTTTACATAAAGCTAATATTGATGATGCCCTCATCCTGGTAATCACTTTGCCCCATGCCGGGGATGTTAAAAGAATTACCCAAAGTGCCCGAAGTATTAATCCCCAAGTGTATATTATCATACGAATCAGATTTGTCAACGATATGAAAGCCCTTTATAAGGCAGGTGCCGATGAGGTTATCCCGGAAGAATATGAAACGTCCATTGAAATCTTTTCCCGGGTATTGACGAAATACCTTGTTCCAAAAGACACCATAGAACAATATGTATCACAGGTACGCTCCGATAATTATGAGATTTTTCGCTCGCTTTCCTTACCGGCAAACCGTATGCCCTATCTCCAGGTCCAAGCACCGAATGTTGAAATTCATGCTATCCATGTCGGTAATCATGCCCATATTATTGGGAAGAAAATCGGTGAAGTGGAATTTATGAATGAAGAAGGATTGACGCTTTTGGCAATAAGCCGGGAAGGGGAAATTATTAAAAATCCCGATGATGAAATCGTGTTGAAAGCCGATGACATTCTCTTTTTCCTTGGGAGTAAGAGCAAGATCGGGAAATATTTTTACCTGTTCAAAGATTCCGAATCAGATAAAAATTAGCGACGGTTTTTATAAATCTTTTGATACGGGTAATCGAATACTTCCTCATCCTTCCTTTTAGCGATAGCCTCTAAAAAGGCGATGTAGCTATCGGTAAAACGAAAAGCCTCCTCATCATAATAAGCTTGGGGAAGCGGATAAGTACCGACTTCCCTTATATCGACCGCATTGGTATTGTGCACTTCAAGGGGATCTCCTTCCGATACTTCGCTTAAAACCGGCATTTTACCATATTCCTGCCTTAACAAGAGGTCCTGAACCTTATCGGCCAGCACCCGTGTAAAATTTCTGTCAAAATCCCCACAGGTACCAGAGCGGGCATAAAAGCCTGTCACCACACCTTTGGCTGGTAATCCCGTTTCCTTTTTGATATCGGAAGCTACTACTCCTGAAACGCCACCAAAAGCCGGATGCCCGAATTCGTCGCGCTCAGAACTGGCGTGAACATACACCGGGCGGTTGTAATGCGGATCATACCACTGCGTCCCTTCGGCCACAGCCACCAGCAAATAGCCATGCTCCGAAGCATGGTAGGCGTCAGCAATTTTTTGGATAAAGGAAATTTTTTTCTCCTTTGTAACCGGAACTTCAGGAATCAGGGCGAAATCGGCCCCGGCAAGAGCTGCAGCCCCGGTGAGCCATCCGGTATTTCGTCCCATAACCTCCAGCACCAGCACCCGCTCATGAGACTGCGCATAAGTTTTGATGCGGTGCGCATAATCGATGATAGATTGAGCGGCAGTGGGGAAACCAGGACATAGGGCAACCTCGCGGTTTTCCTCCCCATATTTATGCATTGTTTGGGTTCTCAGATCATTGTCAATGGTCTTAGGAAACGCAATCACAGGGATACCTTCCTTTTCATAAAGTTTCCGGGCTGCTCCCAGGGTATCGTCACCACCAATGACCACCATTACATCAATTCCATAGTCGTTGATATTGTTGAGCACCTCTTCTTTGCGTTTCTCATTCCCCGGGGCAAATGGATTGGTCCGGCTCGAGCGCAGCACCGTCCCGCCATAAGCCGGGTTGATCGGAGCTAAAGACATATCGACCACATCACCTTCACCGAGAAGGCCCTGCCATCCCCTCTTTATTCCGACAACGCGATAGCCTAACACCACGGCGCGGTTTCGAACGGCTTCCATGGTAGCATTTAAAGCCTGCGTATCACCCCCACCGGTAAGAATTGCCAGGGTTTTTCCATAGTATTTACCTTGCTGTAGTGTCATATATTTTGGATTGTTTTGAAACTACCAGTCCATTCCCTTGAGAAATAATCCGAAAACCCATTCTTTATCGTCACGCTGGAAAGGATGGGCTATATACGGTTCTACGATGGCATAGCCAAACAGGTTGATTCGTAACGCCACGCCAGCACTATAAACGACATTGTAACGATCGGGCCTGGGTTGCCAGTTCCAGTTAATCTGGTCATAGCTCTGGGTAGAAAATCCTCCATCGGCAAAAAGTACCAGATCGGAATATAAGAAATTGGATTGGATAACGGATAACCTTTTGGGACCTGTAAAGGGCAGACGCATTTCAGCATTGATTAGCGCCATCTTAGAACCGGCAATAGAATTAGGATTAAGGGTGTTTTCAGTTATCTGGGCATTTTGTTGATCAAAGGAGTTGTAATGATAACCCCGGATATAGTAGTTATTTCCCAGGTAAAGCGGGTAGCGGTTTTGAGCGTCCTGACCGTATCTTGCATAGTGCAACAATCGAAAACCGAAACCAACAGGTTTGTTGAAGTAATATTTCCGCAGATCAACCAGTGTAGTAAACTGCTGGAGATCCTGGAAAGACTGGTCTAGCTGAATGCGGAAGCGGTATCCTTCCAGCGGTGAAGTAACGCCAAAATCCACATCATCCCCGACAAACGCTGTATATACCTTATGGATATAATTCGGATCCGGGGCATCTCCTTTTTGTTCTTTTCGGTCAAGAAAAAACCCGTCTCTATAAAAATTTTTTATCGAGTCAACCCGGTAACCATATCTAGTGAGGTAACCCCCAGCTTCCAGGCGAAGTTTTTTGGAAAACGGGTATTGGCCGAACACTGAAAGTCTATCCTGGAAGATTCGGTTCTGTACAATCGTTATTGAATCTATCGATCCCGGGTTATTGTTATTAAACGAGTTGTTTAATTTGTAATAAGAATACCGGTAAGGAATATGATAGAATGAACCACCCCAGTGCAGTCGCGATTCGCGGTTCATATATGTGGCGCCCCCGCCGATATCATAGATTTCCCCCTGCATCATCAACGTAGCGTAAAGCTGGTGGCGTTTCAGTACATCGCCGAAGATAGCATTCACACCCCCGGAACCATAAGTATTGTACGAACCTGTAGATACCCCAACTCCCGAGCTACCGATATATTCCAGCTCCAGTTTGGGATCATATTTCGTCTGTGTAATGCTGCTGTCGCTATTCTGAGGATGCTTATCGAGGTTGTGTTGCACCACGTTCATAATCCTTTCCTGAGGAGGAAGGTGCTCCGGGACTTTGTTTAATAAATTTTTCGATACCTCCTTTTCCTCAAAATCTTCGACGTTACTAACGTACATGTGGTAGCCGTCGTCTTTATACAAGGTATAAGCCAGTTTCCCCGTTTTCCGGCTCAAACTAAAAGCGGGCGATAAATCGGTTATCCCCGATATACCGGTTACAAAGCGGGAGAGCTGGAACACCTTGTCAGTATGAAAATCATACCTGTAAAGATTACGGTAACCATCGGCATGGGAAAGGAAATACAATGATGAATCCCCGTGCGCATAGTAAGGGCTGTAATTATTGGCGTTCGGGAACAAATCATGCATCACACTCACCGAATCCCCCTCAAAATGATATTCCGATATTCTATAATTGCTGTATATCTGGCGATCAAAATCGGTAGCTTCGCCCCTATCCGATATAAAGACTATTTTTTCACCATCGGCCGACCATGCCGGTTGGAGCGCCGAGTAGCGATCATTCGTTAAGCGCTGAAGTTCGCCGGAAGACAAATCATAAACGTATAAGTCGGAAGTGCCGTTCTTCAGTCCTGAAAAAGCTATCTTATCACCTTTCGGCGACCATTCGGGGTTGTCAAAAGATTCCACCCCTTTAATTTTATACTCCTTCTCCGTCACTTTATCTCCGCTGATATCCATTACCAGCAAATAATTCCTTCCCTTGGCAAAAGTGGTCACCACATATTTGCTCCCATCCGGTGACCAGGAACCGGCCGATTCGATATAATTGTAATCATCAATATGGGACTGCGACACCGAGCCCGTTAATTCCTTTACGACTTCCCCCGTTTCAATATTAGCCATAAGCATATCGATAGATATGACGTCCTTGTTGGAAAGAAAGGCCACATGCTCACCATCCGGGCTAATTACCGGGGCAATATTCATATCCCCGTATTTTTCTTTGCCAAAAGGCATTTCCCCTACCGGCGGTACACTGTCTTGAATAAAGGGGGTGTAGGTCTCTTTTACCGAGCTTTGCCACACACTCGATAAGCTGTCGCGACTAATATTCAGGGTTTGCTTGGTACCGCGGTCTAGTCCTCTTCGGGCTATATTGTAAAGATAAGGCCTTATAATGGCATCTCCCCATTTTCCCGTGACAAAAGACCAGAAAGCATGCCCATAGCGATAAGGAAAATATTCACCCGGTCGCTTACTCATTTGTTTCATCGTAGGAACATCATCGGTCATCACTGCATCCCGCATCCACATGGCCGTCTGATTGTGCCGGGGGCCGATGGACAGATACTCCGCCAATCCTTCAATCATCCAAAGCGGCAAATTTTGCAGGTTTTTATAGCTGAGGCTGTCCTCCTGTTGGATCATAAAATATTGAAAAACATGCACCATTTCGTGCCCCAACACATGGTTGGTCTCTTTATTAGAATTCATAAAAGGCATAATAACCCTGCGACGCAATCCCTCGGTCACACCTCCGGTACCCACACCAATATTTCCGGAGATGACATTGGTTTGTTTAAAATCTGCCTTGTTGTTGTAGAGAATAATAGGATTTTGTGTGATAGTATCTCCAAAAATGGCTTTATGCCGCAGGTACCATTTTTCGGATTGATTACTGATTGATTTTATAACCGAGTCATTTTCCAGGTAGTTATAAATGATAAAATGAGGGGTATACGTTTTAACAAAATCAAATCTTTCATAATTTACTTTATTCTGACCGAAATATTGGGCAGAAGCCGAAATAGATAACAAAAAAAGTAATGATACTAAAAACCACTTTATTGCATTCATACTAACTCCTCTTTACCATGATCCATCCTTAAATTACACTCAAAATGCATACCGTATCCCACAATATATACAATCTGAAGGAAAACAATGTTTATCCGTATCCTTCCATTTGCTGAAAAGCCAATAAAGGTCATCCCACGCCGATCCATCAAGAAGTTATATTTTTAGGAATAGCAAAGGAGAATGTGGTCCCTTGATTCACGGTCGACTCAACATCCAATCGGCCGTTATGTTTTTTGAGGAAACTCTTTACCAAAACCAATCCCAACCCCGCTCCTTTTTCCTTATTTGTTCCTTCCTTCGAGAAAGTATCCTCGCTATAAAGTATACGCTCTTTTTCTTCCTGGTTCATCCCCATACCATTATCCTCGATATATACTTTTACTTCATTATCGAGCTCTTCGGCGGAAATCCTTACATATCCATTCTCAGAGGTAAATTTTACAGAATTAAAAACCAGATTACGCATTATTGTATTGAGCATGTTCACATCGGCTGTAACTGCGATGCTACGGTCGATATCATTGATCACGTCGACTCCTTTTTGTTGAGCCATGTGATTCGCCAGGTTAACATTTTTCTCAGCAATTTTGTGCATGATAACATTTTCCGGTTTAAACTGAATTTTTCCCCGCTCGGAGTTGGCCCATTCCAGTAGGTTCTGAATCAGCTCAAAAAGCTGCATTGAAGATTTGTAGATATTTTCAGTCATCATCTCAATAGACTCTAAATCTTTCCCATGTCTGACTTCTTCCACGAGCATTTCAGAAAAACCCAACAACGAATTAAAAGGACTTCTTAAATCATGCGAAATGATGGAGAATAACTGGTTTCGGTCTTTGTCTACTTCTTTCAGCCTTTTCTGAGATTCATACAGTTCTTCATTTTTCTTCGCTAATTCTTGTTGTTGGCTTCTAACCCTGATATTTTGTTTTTTAAGGCGTTTGTTCCACTTGCGTTGTTTATAGAAAGCCAAGATGACAAAAGAAATGATTATCACAGCCAGAATGACAACAATGATAAAGTATAAGGGCAGTTCTTTTTGCTTTTCCTTCAGTTTATTATACTGGGCCTGCTGCTTTTCTTCGGTATACAGATCGTTTAAACTGGCAATATTATCCTTGGTATCAGTGCTTAATATGCTATCCTCTAATTGATTGTGCTTTTTATAGAAATCCAATGCCCTGGCAAAGGAATCAACCTTCGTATAGTACTTATGTTTTATATTATAAAAATTCGAACTAATATCCAGAGAGTTGAGATTTTGATTTATAGCATGGGCCTTTTCCAAATAAATTTTTGCACTGTCCTGTTGATTGGCTTTTAGCTTCAATTCCGCATAATTCAAATAAGAACTGGCAATTCCTCGTTTATTGCCTATTTTCCTATAGTATTGATAAGATTTACGGAAAAACTGACTGGCTTCATCAAATTGCTCTCTTTCCAAATAA
>JAIPAH010000025.1 GCA_021740175.1 Bacteroidales bacterium | reverse complement strand
GTTTTTGCCGGACAAAAAAGTGTTTCTCAAATTGTTTCCATGGATCAAATCGATTTGGTAATGGTAGCTCTTGTGGGTTTTGCAGGTCTTGAACCTACACTCCGTGCTATTCAAAACAAAAAGCCCGTAGCCCTGGCCAACAAAGAAACATTGGTGGTTGGCGGAGAAATGATTAGAAAAGAAGCCAAACAAAATGGAGTGGATATTTTGCCGGTGGATTCTGAACATTCAGCGATTTTTCAATGCCTCACCGGTGAGGGTAAGACCGTGGAAAAAATTTACCTGACTGCCTCCGGTGGTCCCTTTAGACATAAAACGCTTAAGGAACTGGAACAAGTAACCAAAGAAGAGGCTTTGAAGCATCCTAACTGGGACATGGGACACAAAATCACTATTGACTCGGCCACCATGATGAATAAAGGGCTGGAAGTCATAGAGGCGCATTGGCTTTTTGACCTTATGCCCCACCAAATTGATATTGTTGTGCATCCCCAGTCTGTCATTCATTCCATGGTTCAGTTTGAAGATGGGAGTATTAAAGCTCAAATGGGTCCGCCGGATATGAAAGTACCCATACAGTTTGCTTTGTCGTTTCCTTATAGATTAAAAAATACTTTTAAACGATTGGATTTTGACGAGTATCCTACCTTGACATTCGAAAAGCCCGATCGTAATAGATTCCGCAATATCCAACTTGCTTATGATGCCCTTGAAAACGGAGGAAACCAGCCCTGTGTTCTTAATGCCGCCAATGAGATAGCTGTGAGGGCTTTTCTGCAAAAGAAGATCGGCTTTTTCGAAATTTCCGATATAATTGAACAATGTTTTGTGAAGGTTGATTTTATAAAATGTCCTAACTTTGCAGGCTATTTAGAGACAGATAAAGAAACGAGAAAGTTGGCGGAGAGGCTTATCTCCGGGTAAGCGTTGGAACAATTTAATGATAAAAGATATTTATGGAAATTCTTATAAAAGTATTACAGTTGATACTTAGCCTTTCGATCCTCGTGATATTCCACGAGTTCGGACATTTTGTGACTGCAAAAATCTTTAAAACCCGTGTTGAGAAGTTTTATCTTTTTTTTAATCCCGGTTTTTCAATTTTTAGGATAAAAGGAAAAGAAACGGAATATGGGATGGGCTGGTTACCTTTGGGAGGTTATGTCAAGATAGCCGGCATGATGGATGAGTCCATGGATAAAGAACAGATGAAACAACCTCCCAAGCCTTATGAATTCCGTTCCAAAGCCGCATGGAAGCGCCTGATAATTATGCTCGGAGGAGTTACAGTTAACATTATTTTGGCTGCCCTGATTTATGTGGTCATGTTATCGGTTTGGGGAGAAGAATACCTTCCAAGTTCTGAGGTAAAGTATGGCGTTACCGTCGACTCACTCGCCTATGAAATGGGGTTGCGGGATGGCGACAAGATCCTGACGGTGGACGGTAAAAAGGTGAAAAACTTTAATGAGATTCCATCCAGAATTATACTGAATGAAGCCGATAAAGTGGAGGTTTTACGGGATGGGAAGCGCAAAGAGATAAACATACCCGATGGATTCCTTGAAAAAATTGTACAGCAGCAAAATCCATCATTTATATCGATACGCTTTCCCTACGAAGTCGCTAAATTTGTTAAAGATTCACCGGCTAAAAAAGCAGGTCTGCAAAAAGGGGATAAGCTGTTAGCCATGAATGGGGAAGAAATGCAATACTTTCATGAGTATGTTAATAAAATTCCTCAACATAAAAACGAAGAAATAACCCTAACCGTTTTGCGTGATACGGATACTCTTACTTATGACGTCTACGTCCCTGAAAGTGGGAAAATAGGAGTTTATAACAAAAATCCGAAACAGTATTTCGATTTTGCGGAAAAAAATTATGGGCTTTTTGCGGCCATCCCCGCAGGAATTAAAAAGGCGTATGAAGGCATCGGTAGTTACCTGAAACAGTTGAAACTTATTTTTTCCCCTGATGTGAAAGCCTATAAATCAGTAGGAGGATTTATCACGATTGGTGATATTTTTCCGGCCTCCTGGAATTGGGAAGCTTTCTGGAGTTTGACGGCCTTTTTATCAATAATGCTGGCCATTTTAAATATTTTGCCTATACCGGCACTTGATGGTGGACACGTCATGTTTTTGCTTTATGAAATTGTTTCCGGTCGTCCGCCGGGAGAAAAATTTATGGAATATTCCCAGATCGCCGGAATGCTTATATTGTTATCCATTCTTGTTCTAGCTAATGGAAACGACATTATGCGTTTATTAGAGTGAGAATAACAGGGATAATAAATATGAATTTTTCCACAAGTAATGTTCGCTAAGCATGAATTTATTTTTATGACCAAAATCATGATAGATTCTTGGTAGTGACTTAACATGCTTGTCATTACAGGCCTTGGTTTTCAGTAACTTTTGTCTTTAGGGATTTAAACCCATTGCCCAGGATTTCACTCGAGTTTGATACGGTTAAAAACGCGTTTGGATCAATGTCATGGATGTAATCTTCCAGAATCGTCAATTCGCGGCGATTTACTACGGTAAATATGACCGGGCGCTCCTCGTGCTCATACATTCCTTTGCCTTCTAAATATGTGCCGCCACGGTTCAAATCATTAATGATTTTTTCCCTTATTTTTTGATGCTGTGTGGAAACTATAAATAAGGTTTTGTCATGGTTGACTCCCTCAAGAACCCCATCGATCACTCTTCCGGTGACAAAGATGACAATCCAAGAATATAGGGGGACCTTCCAATCCTGAAAGACAATTAGCCCCAGTAAAACAATGGCTGAATCAACTACGATTAAAAGTTGCCCTACCGGCAAGCGAGTATATTTGGCCATAATCATGGCTAATATATCGGACCCCGCAGAAGTGGCCTTAGCTTTAAATATCAAACCCAGCCCAAGTCCGATAGTAACTCCGCCAAAAACACATGACAGAAGAATTTCATTTTCAAGGCCCATAGGATCTTGTTCGCCGATAACCAAAGTTTGTAAGTCCATAAATATCGATGTGAGAACCATCCCCACGATTGTTTTTACTCCAAAACGCGGCCCCAATACCTTTATAGCTATAAATATCAAAGGAATGTTTAAGGCCAGCCCAAAGGTTCCGACAGGAATGGCAGGGATTATATGATGAACAACAATACCCACACCATAAGCTCCGCCGGGGACAATGTTATAGGGATTGATAAACAGAACAAAGCCTAAACCCAGGATAAAAGAACCGGCTAAGATTAACCCGTAGTTGTAAAACCATGATTTTGATAAAAACTTTTCTTTGTTGATAAATGCCATTTGCGGGAATTTTATTGATTTAAAAATGTCGGCAAAATTATCGATAATTTCAGAAAATGAAAGGGTCTAAAGTATCCTTTTAACAATAAAAGAGAAATAGTCGAGGTTATTAATTCATCGACTTTGTTGAATTTGAAAATTATTTTACTTTAGCGGCTTTAAGATAAAGTGTATGAGCTTTCGAATAGGTATAATTACCGTTTTAGGTATTTTCTCGGCAATGTTGACTTATGGACAGCAAGAAGCTCAGGTTACGCAGAATAGGTATAATTACATGTCTGTAAATCCTGGATATGCTGGTATGCGAGACGGTATATGTGTAAACGGTATTGTTCGTCAGCAATATGTTGGGCTACAAAATATGGAAGGAGATAATATAAATCCGGAAACTTTTATATTATCAGTAGATACACCGCTGGATTTTCTGCATGGAGGGTTGGGATTAACTATTCATCAGGATGAGATAGGTTATACGAGCAATGTGGGAATTGAACTGGATTATTCTTATCATACGAAATGGCGATATGGAGATTTGGGTATTGGATTTAACATTGGTTTTCTTAATGAAACTATTGATTTTGGAAAGTTTAACCCCATTGATAATAATGACCCGTTACTTGAAAATAGGGAAGGAGAAGAACAGGGTATGATTATCAATTTTTCATTAGGAGCCTATTATCAAGTGGAAGGGAATTATTATGTTGGAATATCCACAACCCGGATATTGCAGGCACAGGATCAAAACACACGATATTATCCCCGTCGACACTATTATTTTATGGGGGGATATCATTATCAGTTAACGTCTGATTATGAGCTTATTCCTTCGATGATGGTGAAATTTGATGGACAGACAACACAATTTGATCTGGGAAGTGTCGTTCAGTATAAAGATAAATATTGGGGTGGAGTAAACTATCGTTTCCAAGATGCGGTCTCCCTAATTGCAGGATTACAATGGAAAGATTTTAAGTTTGGATACTCGTATGACTTAAATACTTCAAGATTAGCAGGAGCAGGTTCAGGCGGAGCACATGAGCTTATGTTAGGCTATTGTTTTAAATTAGGGATAGAAAAAGATAATAATAAATACAGGAATACGAGATTTTTATAATTTAGGAAAAAAAAGGTAGTCAATAATAATAGCGAGAGAAAGACGTTGTCACGTTATAAAACACTGACTTTAATATGAAAAAGTTACTAATTTTATCGACATTAGCTGTCATCCTATATGGCTGTGGAAACAGTGGTAATGGCGAACTTGTAGGAGTAGAAGACAGGCCGAAATTTTATCAACCTGATCCATACGGCATGGTGTATGTCCCGATGGGAAGTTATACTATGGGTATTGGGGGTGAAGACGTCCCTAAGGCCAACTTACGGGACCCTAAAACGGTTACGGTAACGGCCTTTTATATGGATGAGACCGAAATTACTAATAATGAATACAGGCAATTCGTTCATTGGGTGCGCGATTCAATAGCCCGGAGGCTACTAGCAATTAACAACCCAGATCAGTTTAGCCGTTTTATTCAACAGCCCGAAGGTGAAGGAGCTGTCCCGAAACCACCTGAAGAAGCCCCCCTTAACTGGGATGAAGAAATTGAATGGGAGGATGAACAAGTAGCTGAAGTCCTGGAGAACCAAACAGACTTTTACATCCCCAAGGAAGAACGGTTCTTTAGAAAGAAACAAGTCGATGCCCGCCAACTCAATTATGATTATTATTGGATTGATTTGAGAAAAGCGGCTAAGAAGAACTATGACGAAAAAGCGAAACCCGAGCAGGGGATGTTTGGAAACCGGACCACCTCACGGGAGGACTTGGTGAAAGAGGAGACAATCAATATTTATCCCGATACCTTGTGTTGGATACATGATTTTTCATATACCCATAATGATCCCATTGTAAAACGCTATTTCTGGCATCCGGCTTATGATCATTACCCCGTAGTAGGGGTGAACTGGAAGCAAGCCAGGGCCTTTAGCATTTGGAGAACGCAACTTCAATCTTCGTATCTCCGTAGTCAGGACAAAGCCATTTCTCATGAGTTCAGGCTACCTACGGAAGCTGAATGGGAATGGGCTGCCCGCGGAGGTTATGAGGGGAACCCATATCCCTGGGGGGGACCTTATACCAGAAATTCCAAAGGTTGTTTCTTGGCGAATTTCAAACCTATGCGGGGAGATTATGTTGATGATGGGGGAGGATTGACCGTAATTGTCGGTCACTATCCACCGAATGACTTTGGCCTGTATGATATGGCAGGGAATGTGGCGGAATGGACCGCTGATACTTATGATGAGATTTCAGATAATTATAAATGGGATTTTAACCCGTTCTTCAGTTATGAGGCCGATGAAAGCGATCCCGAGACCCTAAAAAGAAAGGTTATTCGAGGCGGCTCGTGGAAAGACGTGGCCTATTATCTAAGAACTACGACAAGGGCTTATGAGTACCAGGATACGGCGAAAAGTTATATCGGTTTTCGAAATGTACAGGATTATATGGGACGTCAAAAAGGCGGCAATCCATCTGACGCGTCAAATGTTTATTAATCGTAAAAAATACTCTATTCAAAAAATATTCTAATCTATGGCTAAGAAGACGAAAAAGAAAAAAAGTTTCATTAATTCACATGCTTTTAATAATGTTATTGGAAGACTTTATGGTTTTGGTGCATCTGTAGTTATTTTAGGGGCTTTGTTTAAAATTCAGCATTACGAAGGCGCTAATATTATGTTGCCCATAGGACTTGGGATGGAAACGCTTATTTTCTTTATTACAGGCCTGCAAAAGCCTCACGTAGAACCTGACTGGAGTAGAGTCTACCCGGAGTTTATCGAGCTTTATCATACGGAAGAGGAAGCCGAGCAATTGCGAGAAGAAGGAAGACTGCCCGAAAAGGGTTCTAAAACTCAGTTCGGAGGGGGGTCCGGCGGAGGTGGTAATGGTAGCTCTACCGTAGATCATCTTATGGAAAAAGTCGATATTGATAAAAAAACTATCGAAAAATTTGGCAAAGGGATTGAAAAATTCACTAATCAAACCGAAAAACTGAGTGATATATCTGAAGCTACGGTAGCTACCGATCAATACATTCAGAATATTAAGAAAGCTTCGGGAGCGGCGGAAAAAATGAGCGAAAGTCTTGAAGGCGCTTCTGAGACCGTCAGCAATGAATTTCAAGAAACCGGTGATTATTCACAAAATGTTAAAAAAGCCTCTCAGGCTGCTGCTAATCTGGCGGACATGTATTCAAAGACATCCGAATCCGTCAAGAAGGAAGGAGACGAATACAGTGAAGCAGTGACGAAGCTTAAGGATAATCTCAACGCTCTTAATTCGGTATATGAGTTGCAGCTTCAGGAATCTGACAAGCAAAAGGAATCGGCAAAGAAAATGAGCCAAAATGTCGAATCATTTATGAATAATCTGGATGCAACCAATAAAGTAACTGAAGAATACCAGAAACAAGTGAATATTCTTACCGAAAAAGTAACGGCCTTAAATAATGTTTATGGGAATATGCTTTCGGCAATGAATGTTAACACCACAAATACATAGTAAGTTTCTAATAAAAATTAACAGTAATGGCTGCCGGTAAACAATCACCAAGACAGAAGATGATCGCGATGATGTATCTCATCCTGACTGCTATGTTAGCCTTGAACGTCTCTAAGGAGGTTCTGAACGCTTTTGCGGTCGTCAATGAAAGCTTGGATAATACGAATCAACAATATAGGACGAAAATTGATCAGTTGTATACATCTTTTGAAAATCAATTACAGATAAATGAGGAAAGAGTGAAGCCTTATTGGGAGAAGGCTGAGAAAGCAAAAAAATATTCGCAAAATATGCAGGATTATCTTTCCGCTATCAGGGATACTACCATCATGGTAGCTGAAGGCGCTAATAGCATGGAAGAAGTGAAACGCGAATATGCTAGCAGGTTAGATAAGAAACCTGAAGAAATCGACCGTCTCCCCATTGTTAGATTGGATAGTAAGAATGAATATGATGCAACAACGCGGTATTTTGTAGGCGATGGCACTCGAGCAAGGGAAGTAGGAAAAGCTCATGAGATTCGTGAGCGATTTATTGAGTATCGGAAAAATATGAAAGAGCTACTTAGCTCTGGACAAGAGCAAGGCCTTAAAATAGGTCCGGATTTTAATGCTGAGTATACCGATGCAAACGGGAAAAAGGAAAGCTGGGAAGAACATAACTTTTATCATACCATAATGATTGCCGATGTGACCATTCTCAACAAATTGATATCCGAAGTTCAGAGTGCAGAGTTCGCCGTGGTTAACCGATTGTATTCCGATATTTCTAAGGAGGATTTTAAATTTACGGATATTGAAGCTAAGGTCATCCCTAAGTCAGGGTACATCCTGCAAGGAGGTGAATATCGGGCCGATCTTATTGTTGCAGCATACGATACTACGCAACGTCCGGACGTATATATCCAAAAAGGGGTGGATTCCGTAAGAAATCTCGAAGACGCTACTCACCTCGGCACTACCGATAAACTTTCATTTACAGCGGATCAAGTCGGAAAACAGAAATATGCCGGTGTGCTCAGGGTCAAGCAACCTGGCGGAATGTATAAAAATTATCGTTTCAGTGATTCTTACGATGTCGATAGAAAATCGGCTACCGTATCGGCCAATAAAATGAATGTGTTTTATAAAGGTGTCCCCAATCCGGTTTCAATTTCAGTGCCCGGCGTCCCTACCCATCAACTCAGGCCCGAAATAGGAGTGGGTAACCTTGAAGACCAGGGAGGTGGCGACTACGTGGTGAACATTTCGGGGGAAGTTGATCAAAGAGAGACTTCGATAACAGTCAATGCGATGATGAAAGGCGAAAGAACTTTCTTTGATGAATATGAGTTCAGATTGAGAGAGATTCCCGACCCGAAACCAACCATTGGGGGAACATATACTTCCGGTGATAGGATTGAATCTGATTTCTTGCAGGTAGCTAGTGTGATTGCCAAAACGCCTGAATTTTTTGAGTTTGATTACACTTTTACGGTAGAAGGCTTTGTCCTGTCATATACAGGACCCGATGGGTATCCCGTAGATCTAGAATCCAATAGTCATCAGTTTACCCAGGAAATGAAAGACCAGTTTGATCGTTTACGTAGCGGTTCAAGGATAACTATTCAACAAATAAAAGTTGAAGCCCCGGAAGGAATTCGTGAATTGGATAATGCAATTTCATTTAAAATCAATTAATACTATGAATATTTCAAAGGAATTTTTAATCATAATCGTTTTACTAATGGCTTTTGCCATGCAGGGTTATACCCAGTATGATAAAACACCTCGGAAAAATAAAGAGCAAAACTTTGAAGAGCCCAATGCAAATATTACCGAACGCAAACATTATGAAGAGCGTTTTCCGGTCCAGTATCCTCCTTTGAGAGAAGCTGATGTGATGTGGCAGAAAAGGGTATGGCGGGAAATCGATTTGGTTCAGAAAAAAAATCATCCTTTTTATTTTCCCAGGGAACCCAAGCATGGTCGCGCCAGTTTAGCCTCTTATGTTTTTGATTCTGTGAAAGCGGGTAATATTGTTGCTTATGAACCTAATACCCCCATGAAGTTTCAATTGCCCATGACCCCGCCTCAATTTGAAAAAATGCTTACGATGGAACAAGAAAGGACCGTAACTGATCAAATCAATGGACAACAAGTTGAGAAGGATACGATTATTCCAGTGACTCAGAATCCCTCCGATGTTAAAAGAATTCGACTCATGGAGGACTGGTTTTTCGATAAGGAACGTTCGATGTTTGAAGTCCGCATTATTGGCATAGCTTTTATTATGGAGGATTTACAATCGGAAACCGGCGAGTTAAAGACCAAATTCTGGATATATTATCCCCATGCCCGAAGAGCTCTCGCCCGATCGGAAAACTTTGTCCATGACGGTAATCGGGGTCAGTCCTTTTCTTATACAGCTATGCTTGAAAAACGACGCTTCTCCAGTCTTGTAACCAAAGTGGATAATGTATATGACCGGTATATCCAAAGTTATACCGATCAGAAAGAGACCCTCTATGAAGCCAAGCGGCTCGAAAGAGAAATTCTTGAGTTCGAACAAAATCTTTGGGAATATTAGGTTTTTGGTTTAGGTTTTATTGAATATGAGCCATTCAAAAGCGAAAAGAAGTATTTTTTTCGTTTTGAATGGCTTTTTTTTGCTCCCTTTGTTTATTTTTGGAAAGGATGAGAAAAACAACCCACCATGACGAATGATTTTCTGAATACTCCGATAGAATATTTAAAAGGGGTGGGACCGAAGCGTGCCGAATTACTCAAAGCAGAATTGGGCATCAGTACGTTTGCTCATTTGTTGGTTTATTTTCCTTTTAGATATGTTGACCGAAGTGAGTTTCTTCCTATTGGAGAGATTAGTGCAAATACCCCGCTGGTGCAGGTCAAAGGTAAATTAATTGCTTTGCAGCAGATGGGTACGGGCCGCTCAAAACGTATGGTGGGATATATTCAGGATGATACGAGTGTCTTGGAGTTGGTTTGGTTTCAGGGTTTGAAATGGATACAACAAAAGCTGAAGATTAACAAGGAATACGTGGCTTTTGGGAAACCGACCGAATTTAATGGCAAAATGAATATGGCTCATCCTGAAATTGAAGATATCAAATCTTTCCGGGAAAATGCTGTTAAAGGGATTCAACCGGTTTACAATGTTACCGAAAAACTTCGTAAGAATTTTATTAATCCTAAAGTTTTAGCAAAAATTACCCATTATTTGGTTGAGCTGGCCAGGGGGAAAGTCCCCGAGACTCTTCCTTCCTATCTGGTGGAAGATACAAACCTTGTCAGCCTCGAAGAAGCTTTCATCAATATCCATCACCCCGAAAGTCATGATAAGCTTCGGCAGGCTTCACGACGTTTAAAATTTGACGAGCTTTTCCATATTCAGTTGCGCAATGTAAAGCTGAAGAAGCGCAGAAATATTGAATACAACGGATATTTATTTCCGGAAATAGGGCAATCTTTTAATCAATTTTATAAACATCACCTGCCTTTTGAGCTGACGGGAGCACAAAAGAGAGTAATAAAAGAGATTCGCTCCGATTTAAATGCGGGTAAGCAGATGAATCGTTTGCTGCAAGGCGATGTGGGCAGCGGTAAAACGATGGTAGCTCTTATGATAGCCCTGATAGCTATGGATAATGGCTATCAGACCGCCTTTATGGCTCCCACAGAAACTTTGGCTATACAACATTACAACACTATCGAAAAATTTCTCAAAGATATGCCGGTAGAAGTACGATTGCTCACCGGCTCGACGAAAAATGGAGAACGTCAAGAAATCGCGGAAGGGCTCGATAATGGTGCTATCCAAATTTTGATAGGCACTCATGCCTTATTGGAAGAACGGGTAAAGTTTAAAAATCTTGGCTTTGTTGTCATTGATGAGCAGCATCGCTTTGGAGTGGCCCAACGCGCCCGGATGTGGAAGAAGAATTTATTACCACCTCATATTTTGGTGATGACAGCAACCCCGATTCCACGAAGTTTGGCGATGACGCTCTATGGTGATATGGATTATTCCGTGATTGATGAACTCCCTCCCGGTCGTAAACCGGTAAGAACCATTCATTTTACCGAGCGTAACCGCTTAAGATTGTTTGGTTTTATACGGCAACAAATTAAGTCAGGTCAACAAGTGTTTGTGGTTTATCCGCTCATTGAAGAGTCTCGATCGCTTGATCTCAATAATTTAATGGAAGGCTACGAAAGTATCGTTCGTGAATTTCCATTACCGGATTACCGGGTCAGTATCGTTCATGGGAAAATGAACCCGGCCGATAAAGATCGTGAGATGCAGCGTTTTGTTAAGGGTGATACCCAAATCATGGTTTCTACAACGGTCATCGAAGTAGGTGTCGATATACCCAATGCCTCAGTCATGGTCATAGAGAATGCCGAAAGGTTCGGCCTTTCTCAGCTTCACCAACTTAGGGGCCGTGTAGGGCGGGGAGCCGATCAATCTTATTGTATCCTGGTTACCAAGGAAAAATATTCGACGGAGGCCGCCAAACGAATAAAAACCATGGTAGACACTACCGATGGGTTTCGCATTGCTAAAGCTGATTTGGAAATCCGGGGCCCCGGTGAAATGGACGGAACCCGGCAAAGTGGCATTGCCGATTTGAAGATAGCTGATTTATCAACTGACGGTGAATTAATTACCCTCGCGCGAAATAAAGCAGAAGAGATACTCAGGGCGGACCCATCACTTGAAAAGCCACAAAACCAAGTTTTATGGGCCATCATCAACACTCAATCTTCCGGTAAAATTAACTGGAGTGATATCATTTAAATGTCAGGATAGCGACTGACAAAATAGCATGGTTCGTTCTGTTTTTCGCTCCAAATTAATTACTTTTGCAGGTTGAAATGAATATAAGGAGGTAAATAAAAAGCTGATGAAGATATCCTATAACTGGCTAAGGAACTATATCAAAATAAATAAGCCACCGCAGGAAGTAAGTGATTGGCTTACCAATAGCGGATTGGAAATTGAAGGCTTTGAAAAGGCTGAGAGTGTTAAAGGAGGTCTCGAAGGCGTGGTCGTTGGTGAGGTACTTACTTGTGAGAAGCACCCGAATGCGGAGAAATTAAGCGTAGCCACCGTTGACATTGGTAAGGATGAACCCGCAAAGATAGTTTGCGGAGCACCGAATGTCGATAAGGGGCAAAAAGTTCCTGTCGCCAAGGTTGGTACTACCCTCTATCCGAATGAAAAAGGTTTTGAAATTAAAAAGACCAAAATACGCGGAGAAACTTCTGAGGGTATGATCTGCGCTGAGGATGAGCTGGGATTGGGCTCATCTCATGACGGGATTATGGTTCTTGACCCGGAGACTCCCGTCGGTACGCCGGCCAAGGAATATTTTAATATTGAAGAAGATTATGTTTTTGAGATAGAATTAACTCCTAACCGTACCGATGCAATGTCTCATATCGGAGTAGCTAAAGATTTGGCTGCCATTATTAATAACTTTGGGAAAGAAAAGGGGAATTATGAAGTGAAAATCCCGGACGTAAGTGGGTTTACTATCGATGATGAAAGCCTTCCGATTGATATACGCATAGAAGATGATAAAGCTTGCCCCCGTTATTCGGGCATAACAGTGTCAGATATAAAAGTCTCTGAGTCGCCGGATTGGTTGAAGAATAAATTGAACACCATCGGAGTACGACCCATCAATCTTTTGGTGGATATCAGTAATTATGTGCTTTTTGAAACGGGGCAGCCGCTGCATTTTTTTGATGCCGATGCGATCAAAGGCAACCGGGTTATCATTAAAAAGCAGGAAGAAGGAACACCATTTACAACCCTGGATGAAATTGAACGTAAGCTCTCTTCCGAAGATCTTATGATTTGTAACGAACAAGAACCCATGTGTATGGCCGGGGTCTTCGGAGGAATGAATTCGGGAGTGACCGAAAAAACGGAAAGAATATTCATTGAAAGTGCCTATTTTGATCCCCCGACTATTCGTAAAACATCTAAAAGACATGGGTTACAAACCGACGCTTCTTTCCGCTTTGAACGGGGTGCCGATCCTTCAGTAACGGTCTATGCCCTTAAAAGGGCTGCCATGTTAATTAAAGAGTTGGCCGGAGGCAGGATTTCGAGTCAAGTGGTTGATGAATACCCCCGTCAAATTGCTCCTAAAAAGGTAAAAGTAGATTACCGGCACATGGATAGCATCATAGGCGAAAAAATAGAGCGGCCGAAAATCCGTAACATTTTGAATGATCTTGATATAAAGATCCTCCGGGAAACAGAGAAAGAATTGTGGGTCGAGGTACCTACCAACCGGGCTGATGTTACCCGCGAGGCCGATATCATAGAAGAAATCCTCAGAATTTATGGATATAATAACATTGAGTTCGAGGAGCACCTCTCCACTTCGCTCTCTTATATAAGTCAACCGGAGCCTGATAAGGTTCGCAATTTGGTATCGGATTATCTGTCAAGTAACGGCTTTTTTGAAATAATGAATAATTCACTAACTAGGGCCGATTATACCAACTATACGCAAGATTTTGAAGAAGAGAACAGCGTCATTATCTTAAACCCCCTTAGTAAAGAGCTGAATGCGTTGCGCCAAACAATGGTATTTGGGGGTTTGGAGTCGATTAACTATAACATTAATCGCCGCCGGGAAAGTCTGCAACTTTATGAATTCGGCTATGTATACCACAAGGACCCTGACAATCATAAGGGAAAGGCTCCTTTGGATCGCTACCATGAAAAACAACAATTAGCCTTGTTTATCACCGGTATGAAACAACCCGAAAGCTGGCAGGGGGCTTCCGTAAAATCCGATTTTTTCGATCTCAAAAGAAATATTTTCAATATCTTTCTGCGGTTAGGCTTCGATACAACGCAATTGAAGTTAATTCCTTCCGAATCGGATGTATATCAGGAAGGTTTGGATATTAATTATGGAAAGAAAAGAATTGCTTCCATGGGCAAGGTAAATAATAGCCTTTTGAAGAAAATGGATATCCCACAGGATGTTTTTTATGGAATTATTGAATGGGATGTGGTTTTTGAAAGCTTGTCACAGCATCGGATAACTTATCGTCCCATGTCGAAATATCCCGAAGTTCGAAGGGATTTGGCATTATTGCTTAATGAGAATGTGACATTTCATAAATTGGAACAGGTTGCTTTTCAATATGGTGGCGACTACCTTAAAGAGGTGAATTTGTTTGATATTTATCGGGGTGAAAATATTGCTAAAGGAAAGAAATCTTATGCGCTCAGTTTTATTTTACAGCGGGAAGACAGAACATTGAAGGATAAGGAGATCGATAAGATAATGAATAAGATAATGAAAGGTTATGAAAAGCAAGTAGCGGCCGAAATCCGTAAATAATTTACGGTTTTTTGTTTGTCACTTTGTTTTGACGATAAATAGGCTTAAAAATGTTGAAAAGGCTTCAAAAATTTGTTAAATTTTATGGTCTTATAGAAAAAGGAAAGGTGATACATGGACCTGCAAGCAATTAAACGACGATTTGGAGTTATAGGTAATTCCCCGGAATTAAACAGGGCAATAGATACAGCGGCCCAGGTAGCCCCTACGGATATCAGTGTCTTAATTACCGGCGAAAGTGGTGTTGGAAAAGAAGTGTTTCCGCAAATTATCCACCATCTCAGTTCGCGTAAACACGGTCCTTATATAGCGGTGAACTGTGGGGCTATCCCCGAAGGGACAATTGATTCGGAACTTTTTGGACACGAGAAAGGTTCTTTCACAGGCGCTCACGAGGCCCGAAAAGGTTATTTCGAAGTAGTGAATGGTGGGACGATATTTTTGGATGAAATTTCCGAACTGCCTTTGGCAACGCAGGTACGTTTACTTAGGGTGCTGGAATCGGGCGAATTTATTAAAGTCGGTTCTTCCAAAGTATTGAAAACAGACGTGCGCATAGTTGCTGCCTCGAACATAGATATGAATCAGGCTATCGAAGAAGGTAAGTTCAGGCAGGACTTATTTTACCGGCTTAGTACCGTGCCTATATTTATTCCGCCGCTTCGGGACCGGAAAGATGACATATATTTGCTTTTCAGGAAGTTTTCGGCCGATTTTGCGGAAAAGTATCGCATGCCTCCTTTGAGGCTTACAGAAGATGCCAAAAAACTGTTGCTGGATTATCGGTGGCCGGGGAACGTGCGACAACTGAAAAATATAACCGAGCAAATCTCTATCATCGAAAAAGATCGACATATTACTTCGGAGGTTTTGCGTAAATATCTGCCGAAAGATTCTTTCTCCGAATTGCCTGTGCTGTATAAGGGCCAAGAGAAGGAGTCCATGACTGACCGCGATCTCCTTTACAAAGTCTTGTTTGATATGAAAAAGGATATCAACGATCTGAAAAAAGTAGTGGTAGAAATCATGCGCGAGAGGGGTGGGGTGCCTCCTAATCTTGATCAACACGATTCGCAGTTAATAAAAAAATATTTTAATGATGTAGAGCAGGGCGATTATAATCAAACGGAATCAGCGAATAACGATATTTCCATAACCGAACCCGATGAGCCTGATCATCCGCCTATTGAGCATTCGGAGGTGCTTGAAGAATCGCTATCCCTTCAGAAAAAAGAGGTCGATTTGATCAAGAAAGCACTCGAAAAGCACGACGGCAAACGTAAAGCGGCCGCCAGAGAGTTGGGGATATCAGAGCGCACTTTGTATAGAAAGATTAAGGAATACGATATCAAATGATTAGAAAAAGGATTAAAATAGCAGGTTTAGCTGTATTGATGAGCCTATTCATTCAGGCCTGTGGAGTATATTCTTTTACCGGTGCTTCCATTCCCCCGGAAGCAGAAACAGTGGAAATACAATACTTTAATAATGAAACCGATATGGTGGAAGCGACACTTAGTCAAGAATTCACTAATTCATTGAAAGAAAAATTCGCTTCCCAAACCAATTTGGATGTCGTGGAATCGCAAGGAGACCTTGTTTTTGAAGGTTATATTCAAGATTATAAAACGGAACCCGCTGCAATTCAGGGCGATCAGACGGCCGCTTTGAATCGTTTGACTATCAAGGTTTTTGTTAAGTTTACCAATAAGATTAACCCCAAAGCGAATTTTGAGACGACCTTTTCGCAATACAGGGAATATTCGAGTAATAAATCTTTGTCGCAAGTGAAAGATGGCCTAATTAGTGAAATAAATGGAGATTTGGTAGAAGATATTTTTAATCAATCAGTAGTGGACTGGTAAAATGATAGATAAGCAGAGTTTTGAAAATTTGGTCAGGAACCCGGATAAATTGAATTTATCCACCATCCCTCAGCTTGAAAAGCTGATTGAACAGTTCCCCTATTGCCAAACCGCTCATCTGCTTTATCTGAAAAACCTGAAGATTGCCGGGAATATCAATTTCAAACAACAATTACGGATTGCTGCTGCTTATGCCGGCGACCGGGCTATGTTAAGGAAATTAATTGAGGTTCCCGGTAAAAGGGAAGAAAAACCCAAGAAAGAATCAAAAGAGCCTTTTGCTACCGGGAAAGAAAAGGTAGGTGTCGAGGAGAAGCCGATGGATAAAGAACCTGGCGGAACCCAGGAACCTGAAAATAAAAATGAATCCGTAACTGAACCGAAACCACAAACGCCCCCGGCCGGAAAAGCTCCTAATGAACCAGAGCCTGCAACGAAGGAGAAAAAACCGCAAGAAAAGGAGACATCAGCAGTAGAACAATTCCGAAAATCGGATTTATCGGAGACCATAAAAGAAGGTTCCGGGGGAGGGGCTCCCATGGGAAATGTTGGCTATCCCTATCGTGAGGACACTTCTGAAGACAGGCAAGTTGGGGCAGAACATAATCAGCGCCAAACCAAACGCCGCAAGCAGATTGAACAATTGCGGGAGGAGCTTGAAGAGTTAAGACAGGAAAAGGAAAAGATAGAAAAACTTATCGGCGAAGAAACTTCGAAGAATCAAAAAGCTACTGCATCTAAAAATCAAAAGCAAGAACGCAGTTCTCCGCAACAGGATGAATCATTATCGGAGGGAGTAAATAAAGACAAGGAAGACGATGAGATTGAAAAAACCGAAGAGACAAATGTTTCTGCCAAAGATTTTAAAATAAAGGAGGCGAACTCCCAGGATGACGGCAATCAGTCAAAAGCGCCTGAAAGAGAGCAGTATCAGGGAACGCAAGAAAAGGAAAAGCAGAGTAAAAAAGAGTTGATTGATAAATTCATTAAAGAGGAACCCTCAGTGGATACCAACAATCCGCTATTTTATGATCCTTCCGAGGCCGCCAGGCGAAGTGTTATGGAGTCAGATGATTTGGTGAGTGAAACATTGGCTAAACTCTACCTTAAGCAGGGTAAAGTGCTGCAAGCCATAAAAATTTATGAGAAGCTCAGCTTGAAATTTCCTGAAAAAAGTGCTTATTTTGCAGAGCAAATTAAGAAAATAAAAGAAAACAAATAATTAATTAGACATGGGTGCTTATATAGTTGTTTCGGTATTGATTTTAATCGTTTGTGTGCTGTTGGCTTTAGTAGTTTTGGTTCAGAACTCCAAAGGCGGTGGGCTGTCTTCAACTTTCGCCGGCCAAAATCAATACATGGGAGTAAGAAAGACGGCGGATTTTCTGGAAAAAGCAACGTGGACACTAGCTATTGTTCTGTTGTTTCTCAGCCTTTCCACAATTTTTGTGATTCCGCGAAATCAAAATGTATCTAAACAGGATACCGAATTAAAGGAATACATGGAAAATTCTCAGCCGGCAGATTATTCAGGCCGCCCCTCATCGAAAAAGTTGCCAACAACATCTAAGTCTAAAGAAAAATAAAGGGAATTTTTTAAGAAGTAAAAAATGTCAGAATGTCATCGCATTCTGACATTTTTTTTAAGCCTACTTTCGATTTTAGTACTTAATGTCAGTATAGGGAATTATACTAATCTTTTTAAAAAGCTTGCTTCTTCTTTAAAAGAGCCAGTAAAACAAAAAGTTAGAGTGATATTGCAGGTTTCGTCGCCGTGCCGGTTTTTCTCCTTTGGCACAAAATATGTCAGCGCAAATGTGAATTTGAGAAAATAATTAATAAACAATTTGAAATAACCTAAATTCGAAGCATTATGGCAAAGGAAATTAAATTTGACATAGAAGCCCGTGACATGCTAAAAAAGGGCGTAGATAAACTTGCAGACGCAGTAAAAGTTACCCTCGGTCCGAAGGGGCGTAATGTGGTATTAAGCAAGTCGTATGGAGCCCCTCAGATTAGTAAAGATGGCGTCACCGTGGCAAAAGAAATCGAGCTCAAAGATGAAATAGAAAACATGGGAGCTCAAATGGTAAAAGAAGTAGCCTCCAAAACAGGAGATGATGCCGGTGACGGTACTACCACAGCTACTGTACTTGCTCAGGACATTGTTAAAGTAGGTATTAAAAATGTTACCGCCGGGGCTAATCCGATGGATCTGAAACGTGGTATTGATAAAGCGGTGAAGACCGTTGTTGATAATCTCCATCAGCAATCCAAGAAGGTTGGCGATGACAGTAAGAAAATAGAACAAGTGGCTGCCATATCTGCCAATAATGACGATACTGTCGGCAAGCTTATCTCCGAGGCCATGGAAAAGGTTACCAGTGAAGGGGTTATTACCGTCGAAGAAGCTAAAGGTATTGAAACATACGTAGATACGGTTGAAGGAATGCAGTTTGATCGTGGGTATATCTCTCCTTATTTTATTACAGACTCTGAGAAGATGCAGACGGTTTTTGAAAATCCCTACATCCTGCTCTATGATAAGAAGATCTCTGTAATGAAAGACCTGCTCCCGGTACTCGAACCTATTGTACAACAAGGGCATCCCTTGTTAATTATTGCTGAAGACGTAGCCGATGAAGCACTGACAACACTTGTTCTTAACAAGTTGCGAAATCCCTCTTTTAAAGTTGCTGCTGTTAAAGCACCTGGTTTCGGTGACAGACGAAAAGCCATGCTCGAAGATATCGCCGTACTTACAGGAGGTACCGTGGTTTCGGAAGAAAAGGGCATGAAACTCGAGAATATTACCCATGATATGTTAGGGCAATCCGAAAAAGTAACCATTGATAAAGAAAACACGACTATTGTTAATGGTAATGGTGCTAAAGAAAATATTGATTCCCGCGTTAACCAGATTAAAGCGGAAATGAATGAAAGCACTTCCGATTATGATAAAGAGAAGTTGCAGGAACGTCTGGCTAAGTTGGTTGGCGGTGTTGCCGTACTTTATGTAGGAGCCGCCAGCGAAGTGGAGATGAAAGAAAAGAAAGACCGCGTTGAAGATGCCTTGAGCGCTACACGGGCTGCCGTTGAAGAAGGAATCGTCCCCGGCGGCGGTGTTGCTTACGTAAGAGCAAAAGCCGCCTTAGCTGATATGAAAGGTGAAAATGAGGATGAAACACTGGGTATTCAGCTTGTCAAGAAAGCGCTGGAGGCACCGATTCGTCAGATAGTACATAACGCAGGAGGTGAAGGTTCGGTTATTATAAACCAAATTCTCGATCACAAAGCGGATTATGGATATAATGCCCGCACCGAAAAATTCGAGCAGCTTTATGAATCAGGCGTCATTGATCCGACGAAAGTGACACGGATTGCTATCGAAAATGCTGCTTCCATTGCCGGTATGCAACTGACAACCGAAGCTCTTGTGTGTGAAATTAAAGATGATGATGACAATCAGGCGCAAATGCCAGCCGGTGGCGGCATGGGCGGCGGAATGCCCGGAATGATGTAAGAGATACATTTTGATAAATGGCAAAAGCCTTTCTCCATTGGGAGAAGGGCTTTTTTTATTGAGAATAATTACAGAAATTTGTAAGACTATTGTTAGAATGAAAACAAAAACATATATATTTGTTCATGACACAAATTTGCTATGGGAAATAAAAAGCATTTTATACTGGAAGGCAATGTTGTTGATGTCGTAAATCAACGCATTTTTAAAGGGCGTATTCATGCCCGAAATGGAAAGATTACAAAGATACAGGAAACGGATGTGGCTTCTAATACCTACATTATTCCCGGTTTGATCGATGCCCACGTACATGTCGAAAGCTCAATGCTTATACCTTCTGAATTTGCCCGCATGGCGGTGGTACATGGTACCGTGTCTTCAGTATCCGACCCCCATGAAATTGCGAATGTTTTGGGCATGCAGGGCGTCGATTTTATGATTAAAAATGGAAAGAAAGTGCCCTTCAAATTTTATTTCGGAGCTCCTTCCTGCGTTCCGGCCACCCCTTTTGAAACTTCCGGGGCTAACATTGATTCCGGCGATATCCGCAAACTTCTTAAAAGAGATGAGATAAAATACCTGGCCGAGATGATGAATTTTCCCGGCGTTTTGAACGGGGATGAAGAAGTTATGGCTAAACTAAAGGCTGCTACCGACAATGGGAAGCCGGTGGATGGACATGCGCCTGGCGTGAAGGGTCAGGAAGCCAAAATATATGGACAGGCGGGAATATCCACGGATCATGAGTGCTTTAGCCGGGACGAGGCCCTGGATAAGCTTTCGGCAGGTATGATGATTCAAATCCGGGAAGGTAGTGCGGCTAAAAATTTTGATGAGCTTATCCCCTTGATTGAAGAATACCCTGACAAGATAATGTTTTGTTCGGATGATAAACATCCCGATAATTTGGCAGAATCCCATATCAATAAATTAGTCTCCCGCGCCATAGCCCAGGGTTACGAACCTATGAAAGCACTAAGGGCCGCTACTTACAATCCGGTCAAGCATTATAATTTGGATGTGGGATTGCTGCAGGAAGGTGATCCCGCCGATATGGTCCTTTTGGATAACCTTGTTGATTTTAATATCCTGGAAGTATACATAGAGGGTGAGCTGGCAGCCATTGACGGTAAAACCCGAATTGAATCGGTAATTGAAGAACGTCCTAATTTGTTCAGAGCTGAAAAAATTACCCGTGATGATCTTCGTGTCCCGGCCGAATCAGCAAATATCAAAGTAATGAAGGCGGAAGACGGACAGCTGATTACCGATTCCTTCGAAACAAAGGCAAAGATAAATAACGGATTTATTGAGAGTGATATTGAAAGAGATATATTGAAAATAGTGGTTATGAATCGCTATGAGCCCTCAAAACCGGCTGTAGGTTTCGTTCATAATTTTGGACTGAAAAAAGGGGCTATTGCTTCAAGTGTCGCCCATGATTCACATAACATTATTGCCGTGGGGACTGATGATGACGCGCTGGAGAAGGCCATAAATACTATCGTTGAAAGTACAGGCGGAATAAGCCTTTTTGATGGCGAAAATTCTGAGGTGTTGCCTTTACCTGTTGGTGGCATCATGGCTAACACAAATGGCTATTGGGTAGCCAGGCAGTATTCGATCCTCGACCAAAAGGCAAAAAGTCTTGGAACGTTGCTGTCGGCTCCTTATATGACCTTGTCTTTTATGGCTCTGTTAGTAATACCACATTTGAAAATAAGCGATAAAGGGCTTTTCGATGGGGATAATTTTAAATTTACTACGTTGTTTAGCCCGTAATATGTACATATTTATTTTTACTTTATGTTAAATTTACTATATTTGTACAAAAATCAAGTAAGCTATGAAAAAGTTAGATTTAGATGTTATAAAGTTAGAAGCAGCAGCAAGCAAATTAAGGGCAATAGCCCATCCGATGCGGATTGCAATTATTGATCTTTTACATGAAAACCAGAAGCAAAGCGTTACGGAAATTTACAAGAAACTTAACATAGAGCAAGCTTCAGCTTCTCATCACCTCAATATTTTGAAAAATAAGGGCGTTTTGACATCACAAAGAGATGGAAAAAAGATTTATTACTCTTTGAAAAACCAGACTTTGACGGAAATTATTGAGTGTATCAATCGTTGTAACGAAGAATAAAAAGAATTCATTACTGCTGCTTAGAGTAGTTGTGAGGGATTAATTATTAATGGGTAGAAAAGCCTTAGCTTTTATTACAGAGCTAAGGCTTTATTTTCCAGTCATATTCTACTTCCCAGTTTGCCATAATCTCTATGGCTTTCTCAAAATAAATGATGGCCTCCGGTTGGTCATGTTTAATATATAGCCCTGAATCCCAAACCTTATTACGGTTATCGTCTACAATCACCTTCAATTTATACTTTCCTGGTTCTAGAAATTTGAATTTTAGCGTAGTATCCCGGTTAAAATTCATTGTTTCGAGGGTTTTCTTCTCATCAGATGACATTAGTTTCGCAATGTAGTTGGTTGGGTTTAGGGTGTCATCGGGGACAGTTGTGTTGATGATTAGCGTACCGAATTCACTTGGGGGTTTGGTGGAAAAGTCAATAATGGTACTATCATTGGCCACCCCATAAATATCGGTGAAAGTTGAATCGGGGATATATAACCGGTAATTCATTTCTTCATCCCACGAGTTATTGATAATTACCTCGCGGATTCCTTCCTGTTCAAAGGAAACCATAGTAGTATCTTCCGTGGAAAAAAGATTGAGTGAGTCAGTGCCAATGGTATCGCTTAACGGCCTGGAGAATTCAAGCCTTAAGGGATGAATGGGAATTTGTACATTATTTTGGAGTAAAGGATTGATTTTCAATCCGGGTTCTTTGCTATCTTCTTTCTCCGATTCTTTAAAATAAGTGAACGTAAGCGTATCTGTAAGAACGGAATCCATATCGAAAGTGAAAACAAGCGAGTCGCTGTTAAAATCGGTAAGCCACAGCAATACACTGTCTTTACTGCGATTCCATTCAGGAATATACCATTCCGGCTTCATTTCCGGTTTTAAAGCATTGAGCTTTAAGCTGTCTAAAGGTTTGTTAAAACCTAATAATACCTTTTCATCCTTTTTTAAGGTGCTATTCGTTATTTTTAACGTAGTATCACGGTCTCTGAACAAGCTAAGGGTTAACGTATCATTGGAAACCTTATCCAGGGTATCGCCTGAGGCAGCAATGTCATCCGTTGGCTTTAGGGAGTCTTCCGCAGGCGATTTCAGGGAATCCCCCGAAGGCATCTTCAGTGAATCCTGTTTCGCTGTATCGGCCGCTTTGAAACTCTTCGTTTTGGCAACTTCACGGGGCTGGATAATAGAATCCGAGAAGGCAATTTTTTCATTTGGTAAGTCATATTTATAGTTGGCGTTTACATCATTTAAAGCAAATATCTTATACGTAGTGTCTTTTAAGTTAGTGAGTTCAAAAATCCCCTGCTCATCGGTTTTGGTGAGATAAAGCGGGCGCTTCTTCATAGGCACCGAATCACGCTTTTCAGCATAAAGCATAACAAAAACATCACTGGCAGGCTTTTTATTTTTAGCATGCACTAACTTGCCGCTTACTTTCATAGAATCCACAACATTCCCCGTGGAAAAAACATATTGGAAATTTTTGAGCGGATTGGATTCATGAAGGTCTACAATGGCATCTCCGAAATACAGCTTGTAAGTTGTATTCTCCTTTAAGGTGTCTCTTAGCTCAATGATAACCGATTTCCCGCGGTTGTCTATATTAGGGTCTTCTTTCATGGGTGGTGAAACTATGAGCTTTTGGTCGACTCCTTCGAGTTGGATGAATTCATTGAATTCAATTTCAATTTTTTTCCTGTCAAAATTTGTGGAATAATTAGGTGGAGCCGCCTCCTCCACAAAAGGCGGGGTAGTATCTTTGGCCCCCCCGGTAGGAGCAACAGGTTTTGCACATGAACCTACTATCAGAACGATGATAAAGCCTGCCCATATAAAAAAGCCCATCATCCGCTGTGCTTCTCGGGAAATTTTCATTACGCCAATTTTTTAAGGGGATAAAGATAAAAAATCCCCAAAAAGTGTCGTTCATTCGTTTCGTTTCCTTTTGAACCTGCCGTGATTATTTGTAGTTTTATAAGAAAGAAAGGGAGTTTATGATACGCTTACAACTCATATTTTTGATGATGGTCTTCGCTTTACATGCAGGAGCCCAGGAGGAAAAAACTTTAATAGATGTTGCCGGGCAATGTAGTAACCTTAAAAAGCAGCGGTTTGACAATTCCCCTGATACTATCGGTTTAAATTATGATCTTACTTATCACCGTATTCACTGGCATTTAAATCCCAATAATCGGTACATCCGGGGTAATGTGACATCGGTTTTTCAAATCACTCAGGCAACCGATAGTCTTTCTTTTCAGCTTGCCGATACTATGCAGGTTGACAGTGTGTACTATGAGGACAATCCGGTCTCATATTCCCACAGCAACGCCGTTGTTACAGCTTATATGCCCACAGTTTTAAATGCCGGGGATTATGATTCGCTGACTATTTACTACCAGGGTCAGCCTGCCGATAGTTCAGCATTTGCCCGGGGAACCCATGGCGAGAATGATAAACCGGTTATATGGACCCTATCCGAACCTTATGGGGCTAAGCACTGGTGGCCCTCTAAAAATGCCCTATCCGACAAGATAGATTCCCTTGATATTTTTGTTCATGTAAAACCTTCCCAATATAAGGCGGTTTCAAATGGTGTGCTGGTTCATGATACGGTAATGGAAGAGGATCAGGAGAGAATACTTCACTGGAAACACCGTTACCCGATAGCTACTTACCTGGTAGCTGTGGCGGTTACCAATTATCAGAAAGATACCTCTTATATTCACTTTCAGGAAGACTCCCTTAGATTGGTGAATTATATTTACCCGGAGGATTACACGAATGCTATGGAGGAAATCCCTGATTTCTACAAATCTTTTAGATTATATGATACGTTGTTTATGCCCTATCCTTTTGAGGAGGAACAATACGGACATGCTCAAATGAATAGGGGAGGCGGCATGGAGCATCAGACGATGACTTTTGTGGGCGATTATAGTTTTCATTTGCTCACCCATGAAGTAGCTCATCAATGGTTCGGCAACTATATCACGCTTGATAATTGGCATGATATCTGGCTGAATGAAGGTTTTGCCACTTACCTGACAGGCCTGGCTTACGAAAAAGCTCATGAAACGGATAAATGGTGGAATATCTGGCGTCCCCAGGTAGTCGGCCATATTACCAGCCAACCCGGGGGATCGGTTTATGTCAGTGACATCAGCGATCGGGATAGAATTTTTGATGCGCGGCTGTCCTATCATAAAGGCGCTTATTTATTACATATGCTACGCTGGATACTAGGCGACGAGGCTTTCTTTAATGCGGTCAGAGATTACCTGGCCGATCCTGCCGTTAAATACGGATATGCCGATAACGAAGATTTAATCTATCACCTCGAGCAGCAGGGCGATACTACTTTGAATGAATTTTTCCAGGATTGGTATTATGGGCAGGGATATCCATCCTATCATGTTGCTGCCGATACTATGGCAGACGGAGGTATTGAAGTAAAAATTGACCAGGAGCAGAGCCATTCCAGTGTTGATTTTTTTGAGATGCCTGTACCTGTCCGTTTTAAGGATGACAACCATGATACTGTTTTGGTTTTTGATCATAAGGAGAATGGGCAGGTTTTTCATGCTCAATTGGGGTTTTCCCCCGATTCGGTGTTTTGCGACCCGGAATACAAGCTGATATCAGCCAATAATGACGTTTTATTGGGAATGAGTTCAATGGAAGGTTTATTGTCCGTGCTGGAAATAACGCCTAATCCGGCGGAGAATACAATTTTTGTAAAAGCCGGTGCGGCCATCAGTAAACTTGAGATTTTTTCGATAGAGGGTAAAAAAGTTTTGAGTCAGAAAGTGGAAAAGAAGAAACAGGTTTCCTTGACCGTTGAGAATTTGTCTTCCGGTGTGTATATTTTGAAAGCATGGGCCGAAGCACGCGGGACCCTTACCCGGAAGTTTGTCAAAAAACCATAAGCAATTGTGCTAAAGTTCTAAGCTCTTAAAAGCATAGCCTTTTGCCTGGAAATGCTCTAAAGTTTTAGGAAGGGCATAAAGCATTCTTTCGCTGGCTTTCGGGCTGTCGTGAAAAATGATGATAGACCCTTTTCCGGTATTGTGGATTACGTTATGGAGACAGTGTTCGGGAGATATCGATGAATCGAAATCAGCACTCAGCACTGTCCACATCACAATGTGGTATTTCTTTATGAGAAAAGCGATCTGGGATCGCCTGATTTTTCCGTGAGGAGGTCGAAAAAGCTTTGTGTGCAGGAGCGTATCGGTTTTAGCGATGTCTTCAAAATAGGCATCATCCTCTGTAGACCATCCTTTCAGATGGTGGTAGGTGTGATTCCCCGTTTTATGACCTCTTTTGATGATTTCGTCTACCAGCTCCGGATAGCGGGAAGCTTTCTCCCCGACCATAAAGAAAGTGGCTTTTGCATTGAAACGATCGAGAATATCGAGTGTTTTTTCTGTTACACCCGGCGTAGGGCCATCATCGAAAGTGAGAAAAATTTCATCGCGGGAAGTCGGAATTTCCCATATCAGAGAGGGATAAATGAGTTTGCTTAGAAATTTCCCGGATTTTATAAAATATGTTTTCATAACATAAAAAAGAAAGCCTCGTCAATTAAAACGAGGCTATTAGCTTAATGTTTTATTTTTCGATTAAGGATTTTCCGGTCATCTCCGAGGGTTTGTCGATGCCCAGAATTTCCAATAATGTCGGTGACACATCAGCCAGTATACCGTTATTTATTTTTTGGTAATAGTCACTTACCAAAACACAAGGCACCGGATTCATAGAATGTGCAGTATTAGCCGATCCGTCGGCATTTACGGCATTATCGGCATTACCATGGTCGGCTATGATCAAAGATTCGTAACCATTGGCTTTGCCGGAATCGACAACCTCTTTGAGGCACTCATCCACCGATTCAAGGGCTTTGACAATTGCCTTGAATTCACCGGTATGCCCTACCATATCGCCGTTAGCAAAGTTGAGGACTACCAGGTCTACATCCTGCTTTTTTATTTCCTCCACAATAGCATCTTTTACCTCATAGGCACTCATTTCAGGCTGAAGATCATAAGTAGCCACCTTCGGAGATGGTATCATGATGCGTTTTTCATTGTCAAATTCTTCTTCGCGACCTCCGTTAAAGAAGAAAGTGACGTGCGCATATTTTTCGGTTTCAGCAATACGAATCTGATTTCGGCCTTCGTTGGCTATGACTTCTCCCATCACATTACTGATTTGTTGTTTGTCAAAAACGACCTTGATACCTTTAAAGGTCTTATCGTATTCAGTCATGGTTAAGTAATGGAGGGGAAGGGTGTGCATATCGTACTCAGGCATATCTTTTTGTGTAAGGACAGTCGTCAGCTCACGTAATCGGTCTGTTCTGAAATTGAAACACATTACCACATCGCCTTCGTTGATAGTGCCCACCGGGTTCCCGTTTTCGTCTGTATTAATAATGGGCTCGATAAACTCATCGGTGATGCCGTTATCGTAGGATTGTTGCATAGCTCCCGGCAAATCACCGGTTTTTTGCTTCCCTTTCCCATGCACCATAGCATCGTAAGCCACCTTGATGCGTTCCCAGCGCTTGTCACGGTCCATGCCATAATAACGACCTGTAACGGAAGCTACTATGCCGTTGGATTTTTCCAGGTGGCTGAGAAGGTTTTGCATGTATCCATATCCACTTCTGGGATCGGTATCTCTTCCATCGGTGAGAGCATGAACATAGACATTATCCAGCCCGTAATCACCGGTTAAATCCGTTAGTTTGTAAAGATGGGTATGCATGGAGTGAACGCCACCATCGGAGACAAGACCTATAAAGTGAACGGCCTTGTTATTGTTTTTTGCATAGGTAAAGGCTTCCTTTAGGGTTTCGTTTTCAGCAATGGAATTATCTTCGATGGCTTTGTTGATGCGCACCAAATCTTGATAGACAATACGTCCTGCCCCAATGTTTAAATGGCCTACTTCTGAATTGCCCATCTGGCCGTCCGGCAAACCAACATTGGAACCGTCAGTGCGCAATTCAGCGTTGGGATAATTTTTAAGTAAACTGTCCATATAGGGAGTATGAGCCTGGTAAATTGCATCCGTGTTATCTTTGTTTCCGTTTCCCCAGCCATCGAGTATGATGAGAAGTGCTTTTTTGTTATTATTCATGGTTATTTTCTTATTTTTAGAGTTTCTTTGTAAAAGAATTCGCCTTATTCAACAACAAAGATATTTAACAAGTCTTAAACAAACTATGCAAACGATTGTTGCTTAATTTTTATTGAGTTTATGATGAAAACATGGATTTTTCCGGATATTCACGGTTATCGCAAAACACTGGAATCGCTTTTTGACCAGATAAAGCCTTCAAAAGAGGAGCATTTGATTTTCCTGGGTGATTATGTTGATCGGGGACCGGATTCGAAAGGTACAATCGATTTTGTCAGAAATCTGCAGGATGAAGGTTACCATGTAACTCCGCTTATTGGGAATCATGAACAATATCTCGCGGAAGCTTATTATGAATCCCTGAATAATAAACACGGATTTTTCTCCAAAAAACCCCCAAAGTTTAAAGCCTGGATGGGACAAGGGGGTAAAGAAGCCCTTCGAAGTTTCGGGGTAAAGGATATGCGAAAAATTCCACGTGAATACATCGATTGGATTGAAAGCTGTAAGTATTACGTGGAATTGGACGATTATGTAGTGGTTCATGCCGGTTTGAATTTTTACGCTGATGATCCCTTTGAAGACAAGCATTCGATGCTTTGGATCAAAGAGTTTGATATTTTTCCTGAAATGATCGGGAACCGAAAGATTATTCACGGCCATACACCTGTAAATCATGAATTTATTGCTGAAATGGTTGAATCGGATCGGTACAATTTCATAGACCTTGATAACGGTGTTTATATGCTGAACCGGCAAGGCTATGGAAATTTGATGGCTTTTGAAGTCTCTTCTAAACAACTTGTTGCTCAACCTAATTTGGAAAATGAGTGACTTTGAGATTAAATTTGTGCGGCGAATCGGGTAGGTTTTGTAATGAATACACCAATGGAGTTTGAATTATTTAATAATATCCACTTTGAACTGCGGGTGATCGTTGATATCATCATAGCTTCCGTGTTAACGGGACTTGTGGGACTAGAGCGTGAATTGTCGGGAAAACCGGCCGGATTCAGGACGCAGATGATTATAGGGGGAGCTGCTGCCCTTCTCATCTCAACAGCACGGATTTTGATTCGGGATTTTGCCGGTGAAAGTGAGTTGGCCGCAGTGATGCGGGCCGACCCCGTAAGGGTTATTGAAGCTGTGATTGTAGGAATCAGTTTTATCGGTGCCGGAACCATATTAAAAATGGAAGATCAGCGGAAAGTGCAGTATTTAACGACAGCAGCCTCCATTCTTTTATCCGCCGGAATCGGAATGAGCGTCGCCCTCCACCATTATATTATCGCCGTAGGTGTTACGATATTCATTCTTATTGTCAATGTGGGTGCCAATGTCGTCGACCACCATATAAAGAAAAGAAGGGAGAAATAGCGCGGGGCGTAGTAATTTAATTTGGTCCTTTTATTGATATTGCAAGTTTCACAGCTTTTGAAGTTACTACTTTAAGGTAATACCTCATTAAGGTATGATGAACAAGAAGTAGGCTTGTCGCGTTCGGATTGAAAAAGTAATACCCATGAAATTAAAAGGAAAAACCATTATCGTACTAGTCCACGAACTCTTTGAAGATTTGGAATTATGGTATCCCGTACATCGGCTTCGGGAGGAAGGAGCGAAAGTGTTTATTGCCGGTCCGGACAAGGATAAAGAATACAAAGGCAAACACGGTGTTCCGGCCAAAAGCAACATGAAAGTATCGGAAGTAAACCTAGATAGTGTGGACGGGATTGTTGTTCCGGGAGGGTACGCCCCGGATAAATTGCGCCGGTATCCTGAAGTGACAGATTTAATTAAACAAGCCGATGCCAAAGGATTGCCTCTGGCGATGATATGCCACGCCGGTTGGGTGATGATTTCGGCCGGTATTCTGAAAGGACGTAAAGCCACTTCAGTAGGCGCGATTAAAGACGATATGATCAATGCAGGTACTAACTGGGTGGATGAGCCCGTTGTAACTGACAAGAACCTGGTATCAAGTCGTACACCGGCTGACATGCATGTGTATATGAAAAGCTATATCGGTTTATTTGAATAAGGACTGTTGCAATACCGGATGAGCTAATAGATTGTAACCGGGATGGGATGCTTCTCATTCCGGTTTTTTTGGCTCGCACTTGTTCGCGCGCGTTTTGCAATCTCAAATCCGCAGGCCATATTTAAAATTGCCACTAATACACAAATTTAAAACGAATTGTTTTCGCCTTACCAGATGAAAAAAGCATTAGTTAATTCGTTAATCATTCGTACCAGCCCTTGTCGGTCAGGCGGGCATTCGTGACTAAACTTGCGGGTTTAACGTACAAACGACAAAAAATTATGGCTCGCGATGCAATCTCGCGCCAGCAGGAAGAACAAAAGTATGCTATCCTTAACGACAACCTCACTCTGCCCTGAATAGTAAAAACCTTCCTTTCATCGATTCCAGCTCGTTCTTTTTATCGGTCAGGATGTATTGCATGGCTTCGTCGGTGAAGCTGTAGCCTTTGTCGGTCAGCTCAACCATTCCATCGGTGATTCGGATCATGTTGTTGTTTTTAGCGAATTCGAGGACTTGTGTAGCCCTTTTTGGAGTCCATTGAAAGTGGTCTGTGAGATGGGAGACTTGCCCGCTCTTCAGGGTTGCTATTTTCGATGCTGTGATTCCTGAGGTGCAGCAGGAAAGTCAGCATCGAAAACTCCAGCTTTTGTTGTTTCCTTCGCATCAACACAGAGATAACGCCACGCTTTGGAGCGAAAAAGTAGATTAACAGGAAAATGAATCCCAGGATTGCAGCCATGGACCCTCCTATGGATACGTTCAGAAAATGAGCGATCCAGTAACCCGCAATGGCAGCAGCTATTCCAATAACCGACGACAGGATAAGCATCCGGTTTAACGACTGGGTCATCAGGTAGGCTGCGGCCGGTGGAACAATCATTAAAGCTACGACCAGGATAGCTCCCACGGCATCAAAAGCGCCGACAGCCGTAATGGAGGTCATGGTCATGAGTCCATAGTGAATCACCACCGGGGTAAAACCCAGCGAAGCGGCTAACTGCGGATCGAAGGTGGAAATTTTTAATTCTTTGTAAAAAACACCAAGCAGCACAAGGCTCAACACCAGGATACCGCCCATGACCCACAGCGATTTGGGTCCCATGGGATTTCCGTTGATGATGAGTTGGTTGAAAGGGGCAAAGGCCAGTTCTCCCACCAGTACCGCATGGGTGTCTATGTGCACATCCCCGGCAAAACGGGTAATCAGTATCACCCCGATACTAAAGAGTGCCGGAAAGACAAGGCCTATGGCAGCATCTTCTTTTACCAGCCGGGTGCGATTGATGAGCTCCACAAGCACTACCGTTAAAACGCCGGTTGCAGCAGCCATCAGCACAAGAAAAGGGGAGGAGACATCCTGCGTAATGAAAAAACCAATGACAATCCCCGGCAATATCGCGTGACTGATGGCGTCGCTGATCATGGCCATGCGGCGCAGTACCAAAAAAGCTCCGGGTATGGCGCAGGCTACGGCAACAATAATCGCGATGACCTGTATTTCAATTTGTGGTATGCTCATGATTCTTTCTCTTTTTCAGTGGCATATAAATCGCGTGCTTCACGGTATCCCTTATCCGTCAATTCCCACTGCCTGTCAGGTCTGATTTTTATGTACCCGCGGTCTTTTAGTTCGCGGATACAGCTTTTGTGATATCCCTTAAAATTATTCAGAATTTTGAAGGAGTGCGGATGGCGGTAGTTTTCGTGGTTTTTGGCTATCTGGTACATCAATGTTAAGGTCTTGTTCATGCGGATTGTTTTGCGGCTTTTCAGGGTATTGATGTATCTGAAAAGCAGCCCGCGGTTGGGTGCGAAAACAAATGACAGCGCCACAATGAATACGGCCGCCAGCACGATGACCGGTCCGGTAGCCATGTTTTTGGTGGATGTGCTGATAGCCGTACCGGCTATTCCCGCCAAAGCTCCGAAAAGAGCCGCAATGATAATCATCACCGACAACCGGTTGGTCCATTGCCGGGCTGCCGCTGCCGGAGCAATAATCATCGCACTCATCAGTACGACTCCCACGGTTTGCAAGCCTAAAACAATAGCCACCACAATCAGCGAAGTCATCAGGATATCCAGGAAACGGGTGTTGAAACCGAGCGTTTGGGCATATTCGGCATCAAAAATCAACAGCTTGTGTTCTTTCCAGAAAATAAGAACTATGAGTAAAGAGATTCCTCCCAAAACCGACATGATAATAACGTCTTTCATCATCAACGTGGCAGCCTGTCCGAACAGGTAGCTGTCCAGCCCCGCCTGGTTGGCGTTGGGAAGCCGCTGGATGTAGGTCAAAAGAACAATCCCCAGACCAAAAAAGACGGTAAGGATGATACCGAGGGCCGTGTCGCTTTTAATGGCCGTAT
>JAIPAH010000159.1 GCA_021740175.1 Bacteroidales bacterium | reverse complement strand
AGCTCAGTCTAAAAAGCCTTATAACCCCTAAATCCCCTAAAGGGGACTTTCTCAAACTGTTGATTTTTAGCGGTTCTCCGCCTAAGGCGGATCAGGGGTAAAAACGGTAAAAATCAACAGTTTGAAGGCTTTTTAGACCGGCCTCATTTATCGAAAACTGACACGTCCTGAATTTTATTTACTTTTTATGTAAACTTATTTCAGGACAAGTCACCTCAAAACATAGAAACTTACGAACTTACAAACCTACAAACTTAAACACCTAAACACTTACGCACTTAAACACAAATCCAGCTAAACATCAGTTATCAAAGGAGCCCTCTCTCTAAATCCCTCAACCACATCTTTCACCTCCTCCCTATTTTGGGTTTGCATCAGTGAAGAGCGTAGTTTTGAAGCGCCGGGAAAACCCTGAGCGTATATTTTATAAAACCGTCGAAGCACTGCAAAATTCCGATCGTTTTGCCAATAATCGTCAAACAGTTGAGTGTGAAGCAACAGGGTATTCAGCCGTTCATTGAGGCCGGGCTGATATCCCGGTCGGAAAATCCACGGATTACCGAAAATTCCTCTTGCAATCATGGCACCATCAAGGTTGAATTGCCGAGTTTTCTCATAAGCTTCGTCAAGGCTTTCGATATCGCCGTTCCCGAAAATAAGGGTGTCCGGGTGATTTTCATCCCTGATTTGAACGGCTTTACCTACTTCCTCCCAATCGGCCGGAACATCCGACATGGCTTTCTGAGTGCGTCCGTGCAATGTGATTGCAGCCGGTTTGGTTTCAAGCAGATGATTCATCCAGGTCTCGGTTTGATGCTGCTTGATCCCCGAGCGGGTCTTTACACTCACCGGAAGATTCGAACCCTCCATAGTTGCCAGCACAATTTCTTTAGCCAGCTCAGGGGTATTAATCAAAGCCGAGCAAGCCCCGTTTTTGACAATCTTTTTTACCGGGCAACCCATGTTGATATCAATGCCGTCAAAGTTCATTTCGTCTGCAATAAATTTTGCCGACCGGTAAAACTTATCGGGATCAGTACCCCAAATTTGGGCAACTAACTTAGTATTAGTTTTATCCAGCCAATGTTTTTCGCTGTCAGAAATGTTGAAGCGTTTAATTACATTTTCCCTGCCTACTTCATGACAAAGCCCATCCGTGGAAGTAAATTCCGTAAACAACACATCAAGATGCTTCGGATGGGATATCCGTATCACCAGCTCCCGAAAAGCCGTATCGGTCACATCCTCCATGGGAGCCAAGGAAATAATGGGTTTTTCTATGTTTTTCCAGAAATTGGTCATGAATGGTTTTTGTTTTCAGTTCTTTCTTGCTTACTCAAAGTTTACCGGTGTCCAATTCTCCGCTGGCGCGCGATTGCATCGCGTACCGGCTCTTTTTGTCGTTTGTAACGACTTACCCCCGAAGATACCAGACTACAGACGTCGATTTTGCTTGCATTTTGCAATTGCTCGCTAGCTAGTCCAATTTTCTATCCGAACCTAACTATCTACAACCAACTTTTCTTCTTTGCTCAAGCCGGTTTTGGTCGAAGCCCGGAATTTTCTTTTGCAATTTTTGCTTTTCGAAAATTGATCCGTCTTTTCTTTTCGGATTTTTAATTGTTCGCCCTCCGGCAAATGGATGACCTTTAGACATTCTTCACTGCAACAACCTTCATAATGTTTAGCGCACTCATCACACTGAATGAAAAGCTGATGACAGGCCTCATTAGCACAATTGGTGTGATTATCGGCCGGATTGCCGCATTGATGACAACGGGCCACCACATCATCCGTAATGCGCTCACTTAACCGCTCATCAAACACGAAGTTTTTGCCGATGAAATTCGGTTTTAAATTGAGTTGCTTGATTTTCCGTGTATATTCGATGACGCCGCCCTGAAGCTGGTTCACATCATTAAAACCATGATGCCTGAGATAAGCGCTTGCCTTTTCGCAGCGGATACCCCCGGTGCAATACAACAGGATTTTCTGATCTTTCTTGTCGTGAAGCTGATCGACTACGGTTTCGATTTCTTCCCTGAAAGTGTCGGAGTCCGGAGTAAGGGCTCCTTTAAAATAACCTATCTCGCTTTCGTAGTGATTACGCATATCCACAACGATCGTTTCATCCTTTTGCGACAGTTCATGAAACTTCAGCGCATCCAGCCGGTTTCCGACATTTGTTACATCATAATCCCCGTCATTATGCCCGTCGGCAACAATTTTTCCCCGCACTTTCATCGTCAGCTTGTAAAAGGATTTTCCGTCATCCTCCACGGCATAGTTTATCGGAATATTCTTTAGTTCAGGATGCGTCTGAAGTTTTTCCAAAAAAGCATCCATATGATGCTCCGGAACACTCATTTGCGCATTAATACCCTCTCTGGCAATGTAGATCCTGCCAAAGCAATTCAGCTTAGTCCATTCATAATAAAGAATATCCCTGAACTCCTGAGGCCGCTTAATCCGAACATACCTGTAAAACGAAATAGTTGTTCGTTTAACGTCTTCTTCCATAAGCCGCTGTTTCAAAATCCTTTTATCTACCCTGTTGTGTAAAAACATAGTTATTTTTATTTAGAACAATTAAAAACAGTGCAAAAATAGGTTATTTTAAGGAACAAGGAAAAAAGGCCGGGAGACATTTCCCGAAAGAAAAAAAACAATTAATGGCGATGACGGTTGATTTAGAATCATGAAGCGAAGAGAGACGAAATATTTGATTGTAGGAGGCGGACTGGCAGGAACCATTCTTGCCAGAACGATGGAAAAATACGGCCAGGATTTTATTTTGGTGGATAATCCCGGAAAATCCAACTCATCGCGGATTGCAGGAGGGATGTTTAACCCGGTATTGTTTCGCACTTTAGGTAAAACCTGGCAGGCTGATGAAATTATTCCTTTCGCGCATGGTTTTTATCCTGAATTTGAGAAGGAACTCAATCAAAAAATTTACTTTCCAAGGAAACTGGTACGTATTCTTAATCAGGATGAAAAGGCCAAATGGGCAGAGGCTTCTAAGGAAAACGATTTTCTTGATCCTGAAATAAAAAGCTATTTTTCTCAGGATATTGTGCTGCAACCCTATGGCGGCGCAGCAATCAACCAGGCAGGGAATATCGATGTAAAACTGATGATTGAATCCTATCATCATTACCTCAAAAAACAAGACCGTTTAAAGCTTGGGGGAGTCCACTGTGAAGATTTGGCAATTCATTCGAATGGAGTTTCATGGAAAAATATACATGCCGAAAAAATTATCTTCTGCGAAGGATTTTTGGTGGAAAATAATCCATGGTTCAGCTTTGCCCCTTTAAAGCCAGCCAAAGGAGATGTTCTCTTAATCCATGCTCCCCAACTCAAAACCGAACATATCATCAACAAAAAAGTATGGATAGTACCGTTGGGAAATGACTACTACAAAGCGGGAGCTACTTATCGCTGGGACGATCGAACCGAAACGACCCGGCAGGATACCTTGGATGAAATCATCACATCACTGGAAAAGTTTCTGAATGTACCTTACACCATTTTGGACCACCAGGCAGCTGTTCGCCCCACTGTCGGAGACCGCAGGCCTTTAATTGGCCATCATCCCGAATTTGAGAGCCTGCTGATTTTTAACGGCATGGGCTCCAAAGGCGTTATGCTTGCCCCCTACTTTGCCGATCATTTCCTGCAATATCTAACCGGAAAAAGAGAAGAAATCATGGAACGGGTGGATGTGCGAAGATTCCAAAGAACGTGGGATAAGAATAAGGGAGAGTAATAATGGAAGTTGGTAAAATGCAGTTGGCAAACCCTCTTATTGCCAACTGCCAACTGCTTCTTGCCAACTAATAGGTTTGATTGCCCAAAAAGCCTTGATTACAAATCTTAGACGCGTTACTGATAAAAAAACCTACTTCCTCCCAATAACTTGGATCATCTTCTTTGCTACACCCTTTGCTGAGGCTGGATTCTGACCCGTTACCAGCCGTCCGTCGACAATCACTTTCTTCTGCCATTTCGGTGATTTAGCATGTTCAGCGCCCCGCTCTTCCAGTTTGCTTTCCAGCATAAAGGGGACTACATCGGCATGGGAAGCTTTTTCTTCCTGGTTGGTAAAACAGCTTACCGTTTTACCGTCGACCAGGTATTTCCCATTCGAAAGTTTCACATTAACCAATCCGGCCGGTCCGTGACAAACCGCCCCGATGACACCTCCGGTTTCGTACTTTTTGGCTGTCATAGCATTCAGTTTTTTGTTCTCCGGCAAATCCCACATTGTTCCATGACCACCGGCATAGTATATTCCACGGTAGTTTTCCAAATCAACTTCATCAGGAGTCATGGCGTTGTTAATTTTTTGCTGTGCTTCCGTATCATTCACAAACTTTTTGTTGATAGGATCATCCATATCATACCCGTCAACCGGTGATTTACCGCCTTTCGGGCTGACAAAATCAACCTGGTAGCCTGCTTTCTTATACTCATAGTACGCATGAGAAACTTCCGAAAGATAATAGCCGGTTGGCTCTCCTTCCTTTTCTCCTAATTTTCCATGACTGGTGATGACCATTAGGATTTTGTCGTTGTTTTCTTCAGCAGGTTTTTCGATTTGATAGATTTTATAAAGACCTCTTTGCTCAGGCGAAAGGTGGAGCTGAGAAGTAGTGAAATAGATATTACCCCCAGGATCTTTGGTGAAGGAATCGGCCCATTGGACTTTCGGACCCTGCGCTACAGGCTTATAATTCCCGTCTTTTGAGACTTTATAAACGGCATTCTGCTCAAGGCCACCCATGTAAAGGTTCCCCTTATCATCGAAAAGCATTCCGTCGGTCGCATAAGTTGAGGCGACATGTTCTACGGCGTCTTTTCTTTCTGTTTCGGTAATTTTTCCACTAAGCTTTGCAGTTGGAATTCGATAGAGCGTATGTCCTGACAAGGCAGCAAAATAAAGATGGTTATGATCGGGCGTCAACGCTATACCGTCAGAAGCCACCTTATTTTTCCATAACCCGTTGCTGAATCGGAGATAGCTCATCTCAGGCTGAACAGATGAATGGCTTGTCAGGTATCTGTTGGTCTCACCTGATTTCAGGTCAACAGTAAGGATGCCGCCCACATTGGAGTCGGTGATGTAGGCAATATCCTGGTCTGTATCAATGCGCACATCATTGAGATAGGAATTATCAAAGATGATATCTTGATCAAAGTCATAAGCCTTGACCAGTTGGTTGGTTTTAAGATCGAAATGGTACAATCTCGGCCCGCGCTTATGGATACCCTGAAACTTTGGATTAGCGGGATCAAGCACCCAAAGGCGGTTCTTATCATCTACAAAAACACTTTGAACGCAAATAAACTCCTTTTCTCCTGCCTTTTCCCCGGAGTAACTGTTCCAGGAACCGTTTGGGAAAGGCTGTACCTTACCGTTAACTACTTCCCCTACCGATAGCGGAACTTCATCGGACCAGCGGGGAAAATTGACAAACAACCGGTTCTCTTTGCTAATCGTCAAACCGGTCCATTGATTTTGAGAAGTAGCTTCTACAGCTATGTTGTCCTGGCCCTGTGAAACAAAGCCGGTCAATGTGATTAAACTTATTACGAATGCTAAAATATGGTCTCGCATGATGTTATTTTCTTTTTTGTATGACATAGTCTAATGAGTATTTCCCTGAACCTAACAATGCTATGGCTAAAAAGCCTACCAGGTAAAGTATGGCAAATTCTTTGCTGCCGCCGCCTTCGGCATTCAACATGAAAAAAGCATCTTGCCAGTGAACGACAAATGCTGCCACAAACATGGTAATCATAACGGGTATAGATGCCCAACGGGTTTTAAGACCAACCACCACAAATATTGAAGCCAGAAATTCAGCCAGCATAGCCAGCGTAAGATTTACTTCCGGTGGCAAGCTAAAAAGGGAAACAAATTCCACTTCACCACTAATCAATGTTTGGAGCTTACCAAGCCCGTGTCCGAATATCATCATGAGCCCTAGCCCAAGACGTAAAACAAGCGAGGTCAGATCTGTATAAGATTGTCTCTTTTTTGCCATAATGAATTGTTATTAGTTTTTCTAATAAAGGATTAAATGGAAAATTTGTTTAATATCAATCCTTCAGTCGCGAATCGAACAGAAAAGGTTCGTTATCAATAAGTTTGATGTTTTTGAAATCCGGATGAAAAGGATCAAGCAGGTAGTTAAATTCATTTTTTATAATGGATGAGGGGACTTTCAACAGCGGTGCTGTTTTTTGATTAAGCCAGCTATCACCGATTCGGCGGCATTCCCTGTAGGCATTTTCATTTGATGAGTTCCAACCTTCAGTAAGCTGGGTTAAATACACAGTTTCAGTCTTTAGATGGTCCGGGATATAAAAAACCATAACCCTGAATCGGTCGATAAGTTCCGTAGAATTCCGATGGACGATATTTTCAAGACAAGCCAAAGAACGCGAAGCGGCCGCATAAATCACCTCTCGTCCTTCCGAATTCCACCGGGCAGCTCGCCCGGATGCTCTGAGACTATGCGACCATTTGCTGAGCGAAATACGATAGACTTCCATACTATGCAATGTCACCAAATTCTATGCGAACCAGCTCATCATAGATGTAATCAATGCCCACTACGGAATTGATAAGATCAATAGGGATGTAGTAATTGACTCCGCGCTCGGGCTTGGACATCCATTCATTGAAGCGCTTTTTATCGCCGAAGATTTCTTCGCCTTTACAGTAAAGCTCACGTAACTTAATGGCGGTTTCCTGCATCCTCTTGGGCAGGACCTTGCCTGGTGTTTTGTAGGAGGCCAGGGTTTTGGGAGTGACTTCAAAGACTTTTTCGGCCAGGAGCTTTATAGGCAGCCCTGTGATGTCAAGCAATTCGATGATTAAATCACGGGATTCCTTATCCTGGATAATCTTTTGCAGGAAGTGATCTTTGGGCGGATGCTGCTTGGAAACCGGGAACGCATAAAGCGTGGGATCGGGCTCGTTGGTCATGGGAGGCTCTTGCTGGTAGCCTTCGATGGCTTCCAGTACTTCTATGGCTTTCGACCGGCTAACTCCGGTTTTTGCCATAATGATGTCGATTTTATTTGTCTGATACATACTCTGTAATTTTACCCCAAAGTTAAAGTAATATTACCGATTTTCCAACCATTTTCTCATTTTTCTTCCAATTTTTATTATCATTAATAAGTTTGAGTCTGATTGAAAAATCCCCTTTAGGGGTTATAAAGCTTTTTGACTGAACTCGGTGTAAAAGAACGGTTCAATTAATGGCACAGTTTGTACGGTTCATTTTTATAATTCTATTTCCGCAGAAATCTAACATGGCTCTTCTTGAAGCGGAAATTTTACGATCGATACGTTTCATCTAATTTATTTCGCTCTATTCTAAATAACGGTTGATTTGAAAAAAAATTAAGGTGTTCAAATGAAAACTAAAACTGCCAAAATTGGTCAATTAGCTGGTTAGAAGTTTCAACAGACTTTCGAAGTGGAATTATGAGATTCCTCATCCTTCCATTGCGCTTCAATCCATAATGAAAAAGTCAAAGTTTGCAAAAGCGCAATTCCAGTCGTCGGAATGACGGGCATTGGGGGCGAAACAAGGGAAAAGGGGGCGCTGACGCCATACAAAATTTACAAAGGTGTCAGCGCCCCCTTTTCCCTATCACCTG
>JAIPAH010000158.1 GCA_021740175.1 Bacteroidales bacterium | reverse complement strand
GCGTGGAAGAGAAAGAAGGCGTGCGGCACAAAGATAATTTCTACCATACGTTGCAAGTGCTTGACAACATCGCCGAAAACACCGACAACCTTTGGCTGCGATGGGCTACCCTGCTGCATGATATCGCCAAACCCAAAACTAAAAGATATGATAAAAACGCCGGCTGGACTTTTCACGGGCATGAAGCCCTGGGCTCCAAAATGGTTCCCCGCATTTTCAGACGGATGCGGCTGCCATTAAACGAAAAAATGAAGTATGTAAAAAAAATTGTCGCCCTTCACCAACGCCCGCAATCTCTTGCCGATGAGGAGGTGACCGATTCGGCCCTGCGGCGGCTGCTCTTTGAAGCCGGCGATGATGTGGACGATCTGATGACCCTGTGCGAGGCAGATATCACCTCCAAAAATCCCCACAAAGTAAAGAAGTACAAGGAGCGTTTTAAACTTGTCAGGCAATACCTGAAAGATATCGAAGAGAAAGACCGCCTCCGCAACTGGCAGCCCCCCATTAGCGGGGAAGTAATTATGGAAACTTTCGGGATACCCCCTTCCAGGGAGGTAGGTATCATCAAAACCCGCATCCGGGAGGCTATCCTCGACGGAGAGATTCCTAACGAGTATGAAGCGGCTTACGATTACATGCTAAAGCAGGGCAAAGAACTGGGCCTTTTTCCAAAAGAGAAACAATGACTAAAATAGGAAACCTGATTGTCATCGCCGGCCCAACAGCCGTGGGAAAAACTTCGGTAGCCATCGCCCTGGCCCGGCATTTTCAAACCGAAATCCTCTCAGCCGACTCCAGGCAGTTTTATCGCGAGATGCAAATCGGAACCGCCCGCCCCGCTGACGAAGAGATGCAGGGTGTCCCCCACCATTTTTCAGGCCATTTGTCGATACAAGAAGACTACAACGTTTCAACCTTCGAAAAGGAAGCCCTGGATTTGCTGGAAACATTGTTTCAGGATCATGAAAACGTTATCATGGCGGGAGGTTCGGGATTATACATCGACGCCGTTTGCCATGGTATCGATGAACTGCCGGATCCGGATCCGCAGCTCCGAAAGCGGTTAAAAGAGGATTATGAAACCAAAGGCATCGAATCGCTCAGAGAAGAGCTTCAGCAACTGGACCCTGACTATTACCGGGTAGTCGATATAAATAATCCTAAGCGCCTGATGCGCGGAATAGAAGTGTGCAGAACCACCGGGCGCAGATTCTCTGAAATGCGCACCCAAACCCCTAAAGAAAGGCCTTTCAATACCATCAAAATCGGACTGACCCTGGAGCGAAACGAGCTTTTTCAGCGGATTAATCAACGTACCGAACAAATGGTAGCTAGAGGCCTTGTTGAAGAAGTCCGTGCACTTTATCCTTACCGGCATCTGAATGCTTTGAATACGGTTGGTTACAAAGAAATCATCCGCTACCTGGATGGAGAAATAAGCCTTGAGCAAGCCATTGAAGACATCAAAACCAGCACGCGCCGTTACGCAAAGCGCCAGCTTACCTGGCTCCGGAAAGACCGGGAAATCAGTTGGTTTTCCCCTTTTGATTTGCAAAAAATTATTGCGTTTATTGAAAGCAGGATTTGACAGAGCCGGCAGGTTTTCCAGCGTTGGTCAAAGCGTCTTCGCTTTTGACCTTACATTCTTGCAGCCTCTGGCTGCCAAATTAAAACGGCTGAAAACTCAAACAAACCTGTCATCTCTCCCCCACCCGCATGGCCCAAGCAAAGAGCTAGGCAGGTTCCGGTAAGGGCCTTCCGGCTGTTTGTGATAAACCGGCAGGAGAGGATAGCGAGCTTATTCCTTTTCCCCTGTCTGCTCAGAAGAAGATGCCTGCTCGTCTGCATCTTTTTCCCCTTCCTTCGATGATTTTTCTTCGCCTGCGTTTTTGGAGCCATTGGATGCTTTTGTCTCCTCCTTCATATTATCCAGCACTTTGTAGACTTCATCCTCCGTTTGGGTAAGCTTACTCTGACAAAACCGGATTAATTCGGACGAGCGTTTGACCTTTTGCAAAAGGTCATCAACGGCTATGTCCTCATTCTCTATCTGGCTTACCAGGCTTTCCAGCTCTTTAACAGCCTCGGTATAGGTCAGGTTATTTTTGTTTTCCATAATTGATAGATTTAATTTCACTTTCAAAAGAACCGTCATATAAAAATGTTTTTATGCGATCGCCCTCTTTGATTTGCTGACTACTGGTCAGTGTTTTCCCGTTAAGGGTACTCAAACTGTATCCTCTTTTCATAATATGATGAGGATCCAATAATCGTTGCTTGGATATCAACCCGTCGAGGTGCGTCTTTTCATTACTCAGTTTTTGACGCACAAAAATATCAAGCATACGCATAAGATTTTGTAAATCTTCATGCTCTTTAACCGCCTTTTGTTTGGTTAATGTCTTCAATCTCTGTTTATAATCCAGCAATCCCTTTCTCTCGCGGGTCATGCGCTTACTTGTCTCTTTTTTCAGATCGAGTGTCAACCCTTCCAGGGATTTCTTGTTGCTCTGGACAAAATGGAAGACATGCGAATGAATAAATTTCTGATACCCTGTCAGGCGCTCATTTTCGCTTTTAAGGATATTTTCCGTTTTACCGGCCAACCGATGAGACAGATCGTCAATATTTAATGAGAGCTTATAAAAGTGGTCAACCAGGAAATATCCCAGGTCCGTCGGCGTGATTTTATTGGCATGGGCCACCATATCCACTACCGTCTCGTTTGTGGAATGCCCTATCCCGGTAATTACAGGTATCGGGAAACTTGCGATCTGTTTTGCCAGGCGGTAGTCATCATAACTGTTCAGTCCAACATCTCCCCCACCCCCGCGAATAATCGTCACCATGTCAAAAAAATCTTTGAGTTTATTGATTTGATGCAACTGGCGGGATATCGATTGAATTGCCCTATCACCCTGTAAAATTGCCGGAAACAAATAATGCGTAAACTTGAAGCCCCACCGGTTATTATCGATTATATTCAGAAAATCACTATATCCTTTACTGGTCTCCACCGAAATGATGGCTATTCGTTTGGGTAGCAATGGGAAGGGAATCTTTTTGTTAAGATAAAACACGCCTTCCTTTTTCAGGCGGTCAATAGTCTCTGCCTTTTCCCGGGCCATTTCACCCAGGGTAAAGGATGGTTCTATCTCCAAAATATTTAAGGAAAGTCCATATTTTTGATGAAATTTCACCGTAGCTTTAAAAAGGATCGTCATCCCGTCTTTCAAATCCTCTTTAACCACTTCCCTGAATTTCTTGCTCAACCTCCTGAAATCATTTTTCCAGATAATGCTACGCATCTCCGCCTGGATTTTTCCTTTATCTTTATGAACCAAGTCGGGATAACAATGCCCGCTTTTAGGATAAAAATTCAAACGGGCGATTTCCGCTTTAACCCAGTATTGACCGGTATAATTCTTACGGATGACGGATTGCAGACTCCTGGTAATGTCCAGGAGGGTATAGACTTTCCGGTTTTTCTTATCAGTATCAGCCATCGACTTAAAATTTGATCAAAACTCCGATTCTTGAATCCCAGGTAATATTATCTTTTTTATCATTCTGCAGTTGCTCCTGGAAAAGCAATCGCATCTTATCGCCCAGCCTGAAACTAAAGCCTGCATTCACCGAATAGCCGGCCGTAAACCGGTTAATAGACTTTTTGCTTCCCATTGGAATCACTTCTCCGTCAAAAGTATAAGTATCCGTTACGGAAGTGGCCAGGCCCCAGTGAAAATACCGGAGATTGCCTCCGCCACCCAGATGAAAAGAAAGGTCTTCGTTCTTTAAAAAATGGAAATACACCCCCAACTCCAGGCTTTCGATTTGCGTATTTTTTAAAACTTTTTCCGTATCGTCTCTAAAATGCATCACTGCCAGCCCGGTAGCAACACTTACATTGCCATTCAAAAAATAATGATATTCGCTATGCAAGGAATATCCCCACATAGCTTCGTTACTGGTAAAAGCAATCCCTAAGCCTGTCTTAAATTTTTGACGCACATTATCCGTTACGGTATCATCGGAGGTTTGCGCGTGTGTCGCCACGGTAAAAAATATAAAAACAATTGCTAATTTTTTCATGCCGATTTTGTTTTAATAGTGTTAAGAGTAGAACGAATGTTTTCCATAAGGTTCTATGACAACAGGCTTTTTTGGGTTTTTATTTTGTTTTACTCCCTAAAATTACAAAATGTCTTTGAAATGAACATTCTTTTTCCCGGTTTTTTTAATATCAAATGGGCGAAATTCATTATTTTTATGCAAACAATGTGAAGTGGGGCATCTTTTGGTAAAAAAAATTATTGAACATACCTGTTAATACAGAGCCCCATGGATGAATGATATAAAACGGTCTTTTATGGGTAACAAAAAAATTATTGTAACAGGAGCCAGTGGGTTTTTAGGATTCAATTTTATCACAAATGTGGTAGATAAATTTAATGTTGTGGGCGTTTATCACAGCCATAAAGTTGAACTTCCGCGTGCTACAAGTCAGCCTTTACAGATCATTAACAACCGGGATGTGGACCAACTTATAAATGATATCCGTCCCGATATCATCTTTCACCTGGCCTCCGTATCCAATCCCAACCAATGCGAAAATAACCCGGGAGCTTCTTATGGAGCCAATGTCAAGGGAACCAGGAATATTGTAACGGCAGCGAAATCTATCGGCGCTAAAGTGGTTTTCACCTCCAGTGACCTTGTATTCGACGGGAACAATGCTCCTTACAGCGAAAAAGATACGCCACATCCCATCAATCGCTACGGAGAACAAAAAGTGGAGGCCGAACAGGCCGTTCTCGAATATCAACACGGCGTTGTGGTCAGGCTGCCATTGATGTTTGGACCGAAATCCCCCCATTCGGGTAGTTTTCTTCAGCCCACGGTCAACTTTTTACGGGCCAATAGCCCGGTAACGCTCTTTGATGATGAATACCGCACCCCCATAAGTTCAAGGAAAGCTATCGAAGGACTCCTGCTGGCTGCTGAGAATGACGCTTCCCTGGTTCACTTTTCGTGCGGCGAAAGAATCAACCGTTATGAATTTGGTCTCAAAATATGCGATTACCTTAATCTCAATAAAAACCTGATCACCAAATCCAAACAGGAAGAGGTGGAGTTTCCGGCCAGCCGTCCCGGTGATACCTCCTTAGATATCCAAAAAGCTAAATCCCTGGGCTTTAATCCCGGATCGCTGGATGAGGAAATTAAATGGGCGCTGGAGTATATTTAATCCGATACATATTCAGCCCGGTGGCCGGTTAATCCAGATTTTAACGGTCTATGCTTTACTGTTTTAACACCTTCAAAAAGCTATTAAACTTTTTGGCTCCCAAATATGTTTGGGTAGTAAAAAAATGAGGATACTATTTTTTTTCTTTTTAAGCATCCTAACGCTAAGTGTTATGGCAACAGAAAAACGTGATTACGAAACCTTGTATCAATCAGGCGATATTGAGATAAGGAAATACGAAAGCGCCATTTTTGCTTCGGTCCGGGTAAAAGGCTCTATGTTTGAAAACAAGAACCAAAATTTCAGAACGCTGGCCGGTTATATTTTTGGTGGCAATGATCAGTCGGAAAAAATATCGATGACATCACCCGTAACAATGAAGGGAGAAAGCGACAGTGCGCGCATGAGCTTTATGATGCCCTCCGAATACCGGATGGAAGATTTACCCGATCCGAATGGAGACGACATAGACTTTTCAAAGCAAGAGGGTTTTTATGCCGTAACAATTCGCTTCGGGGGATACTCTGATGCGGAATCGTATGAGAACCACAAACAAAAGCTGATAAAATTCTGCCGGGAAAACAACCTCGACTATACCGATGATGTCAGCCTGTTGGGCTATGATCCCCCGTTTAAATTTATCGGGCGCCGAAACGAAGTGATGATAAAACTTAAGGATTATCCCGGCGAATTTTTACAAAACCAGTAAACGATTCGATATATTTTCCAGCATTTGCAAAAAATCCAACAAATTTTTTATATTTGCACCCGCATTTGAAAAAAGCGATCAACATGGACCCGTAGCTTAACTGGATAGAGCACCGCACTACGGATGCGGAGGTTGCAGGTTCGAATCCCGCCGGGTTCACAAACAGCAGACCGATTACTAAATGGTAGTCGGTTTTTTTGTTGGCAGCCTCTCCCCAGAAAGAAAGGCTTTCTTTCTCCGATGCTGTCGAAAAGAATAAAATTTATTGTTAGTAATTTGATAAACACCAATAAAACATATCCCTACTCCTCTTTTTGTCCCATATAACCCGTTTTTCGTAAATAGTTGAAATAATCGTTCCATCCCTCTCCGGAACAATCTTCTGTTTCAATAAATTTAGCCTCCTGTACATCGTAAGCTAACCAGCCGTAATTTTGGCAAAAGCAACGCAGAACTCGCTCGGAATCCGAGCCTCCTTCAATATCGGCTACAATAATTTTCCTGTTGCTCTCATCTTCCACAAGGGAAAAATCACCTACCAACATCCCATCTTCTATAATAGCAAAGGTGTTATCTTTCCACTCGGTTTTGGGGAACAACCAACTAATTTTACTTCTGAAATCCGGGTTAGTGCCAAAACCTTTCGCAACTTCATTACCCATTGGACTATTCTGCTTTTTGTATATGTAAATTTTCCAACTCATATGTTTTGTAATATACAAAATATTCTCTAAAAAAGCAAGCCAAAAACGGCGTATTATAAATTGAAAATCAAAGGCCTTCGCTCAGGAAGAACTGAAGCGAAATTTGAATAAATATATTTTCACACTGTAATTATTTAGGTCTTGATAAGTGTGAATCAGTATTATCAGTTAAATCAGTGTGCCATTATTGAAAAACAATATAACACTGATGACGCAGATTGAACTGATTTTCACAGATTTTTTATGCCAGCTAAATAATTCCTTCACACTTAAGAATTGGGATTATGAAACGTTGAATTTCAATAATTTATCATCAAATAAGTTATAACTTTGTGTTTCTTCCGAGTCTTCGGCTTCTTGGCTGTACTTCCAGAAGGGCACGAAAATTCACGAAGAAAGACGTATAGCATAATTGGAAAATATTAAAACTTGATATAGAACTATTTACAAAAACAGTCTTTTAATAAAAGATTAATATTCAAGATTTTAAAAGAATGGCGAAATTTTAGTTAATCTGCTTAATGTAGATCCTCATGGTCTTAAAATAAAAACTACCCGCCCGAAATTATCGGACGGGCAGCCAAAACCCCTAATTAAAGCACGCATTTATTTGGTAGTATCTAAATAAATGGTAAGCTACTACAAATATAATACATTTAATTCAAAATACAATACCTTTTCTTAAAATTAATTAACTAAAATTTCGTACTTAAAAGTTATTATTATAAAACACTAATTTACAATAAATTAACATAAAATAATTTATAACTTTGTGTTTCTTTGTGCCTTGGTGCCTTCGTGGCCATACTTCAAGAAGGCCACCAAGACACCAAGGCACCAAGATTCACGAAGAAAATAGTATAGCATAATGGGAAAATATTAAAATTAGATATAGAACTATTTACAGAAAAAAGCCCTTTCTTTCAGGTTTATAGCCGGGCCGCCGCTTCAGTTATTTGTCTTTATCTTTGATAGAGCAGCCTATAGCCTTGGTGTTTTTCACAGGCACTTCTTCCCCTGCCAGTAAGGCATCGACGGCATCTTCCACATA
>JAIPAH010000157.1 GCA_021740175.1 Bacteroidales bacterium | reverse complement strand
TCGGAGATTAATCGGCTTAAAAAAGAAAAGAATGCCGTTTTATTGGCTCATTATTATCAAGTGTCCGAAATACAGGAAATTGCCGATTATGTGGGGGATAGTTTAGGATTAGCCAGAAAAGCTGAACAAGCTGATGCCGAAATAATCGTTTTTGCCGGTGTTCATTTCATGGCCGAAACGGCTAAAATAATTAATCCTGACAAAAAAGTACTACTTCCGGATGAAACGGCAGGATGCTCATTAGCTGAATCAGCCCCCGCTGATGAGTTTGAAAAGTTTGTTAACAAGTACCCGGATCACATGGTGATATCGTATGTCAATTGCACGGCTGCCGTAAAAACCATGACCGATCTCGTCGTTACTTCAGGGAATGCTGTGAAATTAGTTGATGCTCTTCCGAAAGATCAGAAATTTATTTTTGCACCGGATAAAAACCTGGGAGCTTACATAAATAATATTACCGGACGCAATATGCTTTTGTGGGAGGGAACATGTGAAGTGCATGATATTTTGAATGCGGAAAAGATACTGAAAATGCAGCGAGAACATAGTGATGCAAAGCTGGTAGCTCATCCCGAATGTAAAGGACCGGTTTTGCAGGCTGCCGATTTTGTTGGTTCTACTTCAGAAATGCTGAAGTTTACGAAAAATGACGATGGAAAGAAATATATTGTAGCTACCGAAACAGGTTTACTTCATCAAATGCAAAAAGATTCACCGGATAAAGAATTTATGGTAGTTCCTTCCGATGAAACCTGTGCATGCAATGATTGTCCGCACATGAAAAAAAATACCATGGAAAAGCTTTATCTTTGTCTTAAGAATGAGAAACCGGAGATTGAGCTATCCGATGATGTTATTGAAAAAGCCAGAAAGCCAATCGATAAGATGCTGAAAATGTCGAAAGACCTTAAAATTATCAAATAATGGATATTCGTTCACTGTGGTCTCTGAAAGGGAAAAAAGTCCTTGTTACCGGTGGCACCAAAGGTATTGGAGAAGCTGTAGTTGAACAGTTTTTGAATTTCGGGGCGGAGGTTTTAATGGTGGCCAGGACTCAAAATGATATCCGCGAAAAACTGGATGATGCTTCACAATATAATTTGCCATTGTATGGATTATCTGCAGATGTTTCCAATAGTGACGAAAGAAAGATTATCCGGTTAAAAGTTGAAAATATTTGGGATGGTAAACTCGATATTTTGATAAATAATGTCGGAACCAATGTCCGCAAGCCTGCCGAAAAATACCTGGACATTGAGTTTAATAAGATCATGGAAACAAACCTGCTTTCTGCTTTCGATCTTACGAAGCTTTTGTATCCTTATCTTAAAAAAGAAGGGGAAGATGAATATAGCTCTGTGATTAATGTTTCCTCAACAGCCGGTTTAACTCATTTGCGCACAGGAGTGCTTTATGGGATGAGCAAAGCCGCACTAAATCAACTTACCAGGAATCTTGCCATCGAATGGGCTATGGATAATATACGTGTAAATGCTGTTGCTCCGTGGTATATAGATACTCCTTTGGCTAACCAGGTACTTAAAGACCCGGATTACAAAGAGGAAGTAATCAGTCGCACACCTGCCGGGCGAATCGGAAAGCCGGAAGAAGTAGCGGCCACCATTGCTTTTTTGTGTATGCCTGCAGCTGGTTATATTACGGGCCAGACTATTCCCGTGGATGGAGGATTTACTATTTACGGATTTTAATCTACTTTCTCATAACTTTTGTTATTTTTGTTAGTCCAACCCTAAACAATGAAAATAATGAGCAAAGTAGCACTTTTGTATGCACCCAAAGGCGGGAGCGTTGAAGTCGCCGCCAAACGCGTTGAAAAACTTTATGACGGAGCCCAGTTGGATGTTATCGAAATTTCCAATTTTGACGTTCAAAACCTTATGGCTTACGATCATTTTATTCTCGGTTGCTCCACTGTTGGAGCGGAAAGCTGGGAAGACGCCGATTCCGATAATGAATGGGATCGCTTTTTCCACGACATCGAGGAGCGTAATATCAGTTTAAAAGGAAAAAAGGTAGCCATATTTGGTTTGGGTAATCAAATCTTGTATCCCGAACATTTTGTGGATGCCATGCAGATTTTAAAAAAAGAATCCGAGAAAGCCGGGGCGAAAGTTATAGGCTATTGGCCTACCGAAGGTTATGATTTTACGGATTCCGAAGCTGTGGTTGATGACAAATTTGTTGGTTTAGCTCTTGATGAAGATAACGAAGATGAGCTAAGTGATCAGCGTATAAGCGAATGGTTGAAAATCGTCAAACCGGAATTGGAGTAGTTTATGGATTTTAAATCGCTGGTGGAAAATACTCGCAGCGTACGAAGATTTAAGGAAAATGAATCTGTTTCTAAACAGGATTTATATGATTTAGTGGAATTAGCAAGACTAGCTCCAAGCGGTAGAAATCTTCAGCCGTTAAAATTTCTTCTTAGCAATGAGCAATCAAAAAATGATTTGATTTTCTCTACGCTCAGCTGGGCAGGCTATTTGGAGCACTGGAACGGCCCCGGAAAGGGGGAAAAACCGGCTGCGTATATTGTAGTTCTGATGGATAAATCCCTAACGGATAAAACCATTGATCACGGCTTTGCTGCACAGAATATTATTCTGGGAGCCAGAGATAAAGGATTAGGGACTTGCATTTTGAAATCTTTTGAGCAGTATGAATTGGCCGGAAAATTATCTCTTCCCGATAATATGGAAATTCTGTTAGTGATTGCGTTGGGACGACCTCTGGAAGAGGTGGTAATTGAACCGGTTAAAGACAATGATATTAAGTATTGGAGGGATGAAAACGATGTTTTTCACGTACCCAAACGTTCTTTGGATGAACTAATAATCGAGTAATTTATGGAGCTAAAATTATCTAACCGGCAATTCCTGGTAACAGGAGCTACAAGTGGTTTTGGAGGTGCTATATCACGTGGCCTGGCAAATGAAGGAGCCAATGTAATAGTTGTCGCCAGAAACCGCGAAAAACTTCAAAAGCTTGGAAAAGAATATCCGGGGCAAATCACTACATTACAGGGAGATATAATCCAGAGTGAAACGATCGAAAGGGTGGCTAATGAAATTGATGATAATGTTTTTGACGGGGCGGTGATTAATTCAGGAGGACCACCGGCCAAAGCCTTCCTTGAAACGAATCTGCAGGATTGGGATGATGCTTATAACAATTTGATGAGGTGGAAAATAGAAATCACCCAAAAGCTTTTACCGCATTTTCAAAAAAATGATTATGGCCGTCTTGTGTATATAGAAAGTATTTCGACAAAGCAACCTGTAGAAAACCTGGTATTGAGTAATTCCCTACGGCTTGGGGTTGTCGGTTTTGTTAAAACCCTTTCACAGGAAATGGCCGGTTCGGGGATTAATATGAATATTTTAGCCCCGGGATATCATGATACGGCAGCTTTAAACCGTATTTTCAGGAAAAAAAGCGAAGTGGAAGGAATTAGCGAGCAGGAAGCACGGAAGCAGTTTGAGCAAAAGACTCCGATGGGTTTGGGTAAACCCGATGATATGGCTACGCTGGCTTTGTGGCTTCTTTCACCACATTCACGTTATGTAACAGGTCAAACCATTAGCCATGACGGTAGCGTAATGAAAGGCGTTTTTGGATAAAACGAAACAACAATGATAACTCCTCCCTATCTTCAAAGCGGCGATAAAATAGCTATCGTTTCTCCTGCAAAAAAAATTGCCGCAGAGCGTATTGAAAATGCGGTCAATATTTTTGAAAGCTGGGGGCTTCGGGTTATTACCGGAAAAAATGTATTAGCGAAAGCCAATTATTTTGCGGGCACGGATAATGAGAGAGCGGCCGATTTGCAGGAAATGCTTGACGATGACGAAATAAAAGCTATTATTTGTGCCAGGGGCGGCTATGGAACGCTAAGAATTATTGATAAACTTGATTTTACCCGGTTTACGAAGATGCCGAAATGGGTGGTGGGATTTAGCGATATTACGGTACTTCACAGCCATATTGCCCGTAATTATGGTATAGAATCCATTCATGCGCCTATGCCGTTGGATTATCCCGAAAATAAGAATGATTCTGTTGAAGCTTTAAGAAAACTGCTGTTTGGCGAAGAAGTAAATTATGAGTTTGAATCCCAAAGCGCATCCCGTACCGGAAAAGCAGAAGCTGAAATGGTGGGTGGAAATTTAAGCGTGCTTTATAGCCTTACAGGTTCTGTTTCCTCGATAGATACCGATAAAAAGATCCTCTTTATAGAAGAAGTGGGTGAAAATATGTACCATTTCGATCGTATGATTTGGAATTTGAGACGATCCGGAAAATTCACCAACCTGGAAGGTTTAATTGTTGGTCATGTGTCTTCGATGAAAGACAACAAGGATGCGACTGCTTTTAATAAAACTCCTGAACAAATCATCAATGAAGCGGTTAGGGATTACGATTTTCCGGTTTGTTTTGGTTTTCCGGCCGGTCATGACAAACGAAACCTGGCTTTTATTCATGGCCGGAGAGTGAATCTGATTGTGGAAGAAGCCAAAAGTTTCGTTTATCCATTCCGCAGCGGGAATGCTGTGAAACAAAAAGGATTGCTCAAAAACCTGGCTTCTATTAGTTTAATGATTATTGGATTTTTTCTTATCATCTATCTTATCTATTCATTGGTTATCAAATTTATAACTTAAATATTATGGCAGAACATCTTGATCTGGGGCAGAAAGGTGAACTGTTGGCCAGAGATTACCTGAAGAACAAAGGGTACCAGATTCTTAAAACCAACTGGCGATTTGGTAAAGATGAGATTGATATCATCGCAGAGGATGAAAATTATATCGTCATTGTGGAAGTAAAAACTCGCTCTACCAGTTATTTTGGTGAACCCCAGGTTTTTGTCAACAAACAAAAGCAACGTTTTCTCATCCGGGCAGCTAACGCGTTCATTGAAAGATCGGACTCCGATAAAGAAGTTCGGTTCGATATTATTGCCGTGACTGTTTCACGTGAAAAAAACAGGATAGATCACATTGATGATGCTTTCTATCCCTTGGTTTAACTATGAAAGACAAGGATAGGTATGTCCAGATTCTGAAGAATTTCCTGGGTCATACCCGGATTTATCAATTGGGATAGGAAATTACGTTTACGATGTGTAATGGCCAGAATATGAATATTATGGTCCTTTACGAATTCCTGCAATCCCGTGATGAGATCTTTGTTTTTGATGGTTTTGCATTCAATATAAGGAAGCCCCTGCTCTGCAAAATATTCTTTTAAACCTTTCAGTTTAATTTCATCCCAGTATTCATCTTGTTCTGTTTTGACATGAATACAGTGTATTTTCATGTGGAAAGGTTTTACCAGATTCATCAGTTCCATGATGGCGTTAAAATCGTAGTTATCGAAGTTTGTAGCATAAGCAATATTATTCATATACGAAACGCCTTTAAAAATGGCTTTTTCAGGGACAGCAAGAACCGGGCGCTTTGTTTTTCTGATGACATAGGATGTGACACTACCCAGCGCAATATTTTCATCTTCTCCTTTTCCCCGGTATCCCATAACTACCAGAGCCGGATCATATTCTTTACATTCGTCAAGAATAGCTGCCTCAGGCCCTCCGTTTAACAACCTGGAATCAATGGTAGCATTTTTAAAGTCATTATTTCGCATATATTCTCTCAACTCGGTATGTAACTTGTTCATATCGTAGCGAGCATTCTTATAAATATCCTGGATGTATTTTTCAACATTGATGTGCATGTTGTAAGCTTCGCTATAATGAGTAGTATCAATTGTGGGGCTATAGTAAATATGAAGCAGGCGAACTTCCGCTTTAAGGACCTCTGCGATACCCAGTGCATAGAGACAGGCATTTTTTGCATGCTCCGAGAAATCGACCGGTACCAGTATGCGACGTACGGTGCGCAGCTTTTTCACCGTTTCTTCTTTCTCCTCCCCGAAGTCCTTTTTAATTTGATCGAGAATTTCTTTAGCCTGATCGGTATCGCTTTCATTAATCATGATTTTTACCCCCTGGGGGATATCCGATCGGATAGCGTTGACATTAGAAAGAAAGCAGGTGATACCATTAGCTTCAAGCCTTCCTTTTATTAGTTGCGCCCTGCTGTAAGTTTCCTCGCTTATGGTAATGATTTTATTTTCCATTTTTGACCTCCCCGGTTTTTTTTCGTTAAAATAGTAATTTTTAATATAAGAGTCAAACTTTTTTCGCACTTTAATTCTTTTTATGTATGATTCCATTTAAATGTTTTCAAATAAAGCTTTGGAAATTTATCGGGCTCAATGATACTATATTCGGCTAGTACCACCCGAGTTTAATGAATGAGTGCAGTCTAAAAAGTCCCTTTTAGGGGATAAGGCTTTATAGACTGCACTCATGATTTGTAATAAAAACGTTTAATAAAAACCTTTTCAGTGCCTGATTCTTAAATAGTTTATTAATTTTGTAGTTCTAAATGAAAGTGATATGGCAAAACAACGAAAAGGGCCGAGGAAGAAAAAAGACAGGTTTGGGAAGATAAACAAGGGGGCCGGGCCTTCAAAGAAACGTAGCTCGGTAAAGGCTTATCAGCGCGATAAGGACAAGGCGAAACAAAATATAGCTAGAAAAGACGGTTTGATCAGGCTCAATAAATATTTGGCGGATGCAGGTGTAAGCAGTCGCAGGGAAGCGGACAAGCTGATTCAATCAGGAGCCGTGCAGGTTAATGGCAAAGTAGTAACACAACTGGGCACAAAAGTAAAAGTAACGGATAAAGTACAATATGGGGAAGAAACTTTAAAACGCGAGAGTTTGGTTTATGTACTTCTCAATAAGCCCAAGGATTATCTTACCACTACCGAAGACCCTAAGCAACGTAAAACCGTGATGAGCCTGGTGGATGATGCCTGCAAAGAGCGGATTTATCCTGTGGGAAGATTGGACAGGAACACCACAGGGCTCCTGCTTTTTACCAATGACGGTGAGATGGCTAAAACACTTCTTCACCCAAAGCATAAGGTCAAAAAGCTCTACCATGTTGTTTTGGATCAGCCATTGGCCATGAAGGATCTCGAAGAAATTGCAAAGGGAGTTAAACTTGAAGAAGGACGCATCCAGGTAGATGGGATTTCCTATGATGAAACTGCTTCCGATAAAAGGCATGTAGGTATTTCAATTCATTCGGGACAAAATCGGGTCGTAAGAAGGATATTTCAAAGCTTTGGGTACGAAGTGGAGAAACTTGACCGTACTATTTTCGGCCCCCTTACTAAAAAGAACCTTCCGCGGGGCAAATGGAGATATTTAACCGATGAGGAAATCTTGATGCTGAAAAAGTTTTAATTTTGACAAAATATTTATAAAGAAAGATAGAATTATGGCAAGCAAAAAGCAGCTTAAAAAAGATATTGACAAAGTGGTTCGTGAAATTGTAGCCGATTGTTATACCTATATGGATTTATATCCGAAAGAAGATCATCAACCTGTAGAAAATTTAGCGTACAAAGCCCTTGATTTACAAGATGACATGCTGGTAAAGATCAATACACACCAGGGAAGGAAAAATCCAAAAGACACCAAAGAATATTTCAACCTAAATTGAGCGATTCTTGGATTCGGTGTGCCATATTTTTTTCGCCGATCTCATTTGCATGAATTTTATTTGGGGTAGGCGGGTATATTTTGGTAACTTAGTAAAAAAGTCATCTGAATTTTATCCAAAAC
>JAIPAH010000024.1 GCA_021740175.1 Bacteroidales bacterium | reverse complement strand
AAATTTAAAAGGATGATAAATGAGGGTTTATTAACAAAAAAGTGGGTTATTAACAAAAAGAAAAAAGTAAGCAAAAAAGAAAAAGTCAACATCACCATTAAATAGGTAAAAAAAGTCAACGTTATTTAGGCATGGACACTACGAATGACATCTCCCAACCCGAAATCCGAAACCCGAAATCCGAAACCCATCTTCTCTATCAAAATATCTTCGGATACTTCTTCGGGTCATATTCGTGCATCACATTGTAAACCGCATCAAAAACATTTTCCGCATTGGGATTGGAAAAATAATCGCCGTCCGTACTGTAAGCCGGGCGATGGCTTTGTGCGGTGACAGTTTGCGGGTCGGAGTCCAGGTAATAGAAAGCCTTCTGGTCTTCTATTACGCGCTGCATCATAAAAGCCGTAGCTCCCGAAGGAACATCTTCGTCGAAAAAGATGATTTTGTTGGTTTTTTTCAGTGATTCCTTGATTTTGTGATGAATATCGAATGGCAACAGGGTTTGCACATCAATCAATTCCACCGAAATGTTGAATTCTTTCAATTGCTCTGCAGCATCGCGGGCTATCCTGACGCATGAGCCGTAGGTTACCAGTGTTATATCCGTGCCTTCCTGGAGTATTTCCGGTTCGCCCAGCGGTACGGTGAATTCACCGATGTTTTCCGGGCGCTTTTCGCGCAGGCGATAAGCATTCAGCGGCTCGATGATGAGAGCCGGGTCATCGCTTTGCATCATGGTATTGTAAAAGCCCGCTGCCTGGGTCATGTTGCGGGGCACAAGCACATGCACTCCGCGAATAGAGTTAATGACCATGCTGAGCGGGGAGCCTGCATGCCAGATACCTTCGAGACGGTGGCCACGAGTGCTGATGATTAGTGGAGCTTTTTGCCCGCCGACCGTCCTGTACCTGAGGGTGGCCAGATCGTCGCTAATGGTTTGCAAGCCATACAAGACATAATCAAAGTATTGTATCTCCGCAATAGGGCGTAGGCCGCGCATAGCCATTCCTATGCCCTGGCCGATGATAGTGGTCTCACGAATGCCTGTATCGGCGACGCGATGTTCCCCGTATTTTTCCTGCAATCCTTCAAGGGTTTGGTTTACGCCACCTATTTTTCCGACATCTTCGCCAAAAATCAAAGATTCGGGATATTTGCTAAAAATCGCATCAAAATTGTCCCGAAGGATTTCGCGGCCCGGTACCGAGGGCGATTCTTTATTGTATTCAGGTTTGACGGGTGTTACTTTCGTGGCGGCGTATTCTGTCTCGCTCCACAGATGGCTGTTATAACGTTGGGCTCCTTCTTCGCCTTCTTTTTTCAGCCATGCTGAGACATTCTTTTTCAGCGAGTTGGATGGATTGGTGCAGTTGTCACAAATCAACCGCAGGATCTTTTTGCCCGAAGCCATGATGTCTTTGCGGATGGGGTCGGGAACCCTGGCCAGTTCCTGTTTGATGTTATCAATTTTTTGCGTTTTGGCGCACCGGCAGGTGGTAATATCCACCATATTCAAGAACTCATCCCTTTTCCTTCGCAGCGGCCTCATGTAGTTTTCCCAGGCATTTTTGCGGGCTTGTTTGGCTTTTTTTACAGCCTGTTGCTCTATTTGATCGAGTTCATCTGCTGAGGCTATTTCATTGGCTAATATCCACTCGCGCATTTTTTTGATACCGTCTTGCTCTTGTTCCCACTGTAGCCGTTCCTTTGACTTGTAGCGCTCATGGGAGCCCGATGTAGAGTGTCCCTGGGGTTGGGTGAGCTCATATACATGGAGGAGCACGGGTTTGTGGTGTTTCCGGGTAAATTCGGCAGCCTCTTCGTAAAGCCGGCACAGGTTTTCATAATCCCAACCCTTGGCCACATAAATTTTGATGCCTTCTCCTTCTTTATTACTCTCAAAGCCCTTCATGGCGTCGGATATGCTGGCTTTTACGGTTTGGTATTTTTTATCCACTGATATGCCGTAATCATCGTCCCATATCGACATGAGCATAGGTGTCTGCAACACTGCCGAAGCATTCATGGCTTCCCAGAAATGCCCTTCTGCCGTACTGGAGTCCCCTATGGTGCCAAAAGCTACTTCGTTTCCTTTGTTAGAAAATTTCTTGAAATTCTTTACCGCATCTACATGCCTGAAAATTTTAGAGGCCTGGCCGAGCCCGACCAAACGGGGCATTTGTCCGGCGGTGGGGGAGATGTCGGCTGAAATATTTTTTTGTTTTGTCAGGTCCTTCCAATGTCCTTTTTCATCCAGGTTCCGGGTAGCGAAGTGATCGTTCATTAACCGACCCCCATTACCGGGATTAGCCTGAAGGTCTGTATCGCCGTATAGCTGGGCAAAAAACTCCTCGAGCGTCATCAGGCCGGCCGCCAGCATAAAAGTTTGGTCGCGGTAATATCCCGAGCGCCAGTCACCGTCGCGGTAGGCTTTAGCCATAGCCAGTTGGGGTATTTCTTTACCATCGCCGAATATGCCAAACTTCGCTTTGCCGGTGAGCACTTCCCGGCGCCCGATATAGCTAGCCTGACGACTTTCATTGGCTATTCGGTAGTCCCTTAATACGTCTTCTTTTTTTCTATATTTTTTTGTAGTTCTCGTTTTGGCCGTTTGAGTAGTCATAATTTTTTCATTGTCTAAATCAAAAACAATAAAAAAACTAAAAGGTTTGCACGGATGAAAACCGGGTTGAATTCCTTGGGCAAGCTTGTATTCCTGCTATTTTTGAAGAAATACAAAAGGGGTGGCTGAAAAAATCACCCCCCACCGGTATTAAAATCAGCTATCTTCTAATCTTCACCAATTTCTTCTATTTCCCCTTCTTTGACAATATATTCCTTATCATCATCGATATACCACGGAGAGGCCATTTCCTCGATGTGGGCACCTACCCTGAATCGGGACCCTTGCGGGAGATATATTTTGATGTACACATCCTGGAGGCGGAACTTTTCTCCTTCCGGGATGTAAAACCAGGGATCGAAAAGTACTTTATTTTCATTTTGCCGGAAACCGTAGGATATCCTGCTTGCCAATTTTTTAGCTTCCATAGGTGAGGCTCCCTGCGATTCGGATTTGATGACAGCATAGGCTGTACTATCTTCCGAAACATGAAACCCGAATCCCGGCATACCGCGGAAATCGTTGCGAAAAGTGTTATTGTTCCCGTTATGTTGGTAAAAGACGTATTTGTTGATATCGTGATAGCCGGTAAGGTTGTCGGCATTATCGATTTTAAAAATATAGGTGTTAGAATGAGTGGGTTTGTTTAAGCTGAGATTATCCTTTACATTCTCCTCAAACCGGAAGTCATTGACAGTAAAAGCAATGGAAATACCGGTAATCAAAACAGCCGCAAACCAAACAATGAGCGCTGTTGGACCGAAATAATGAGTTTTGATGCGGGGCCCGAAAATCAGTCGCAAGCCAAGTACGACCAGTCCTGCTATCGGCAGCCCGATAATCACTACCAGCCCCATAAAGATGAGTGTGATATCCAGTCCACCGGAAAACATCAAATCCATGAATACAGGAAATGAAAAATGCGGTAACCCATCGAATAGATGGGTAATGTGTATATCCGGTGGCATCAGGGGATCAAGCAAAGATGCCGCAAACCACAATCCGATGAAGACACAAACTAACCCAATGACGACCGCCAGCACTTTGACCGCAAAAAGCAAAATCTGTGAAAGCCCGTGAATAAAAGTATCGGTAGTGTCACGGTATTGATCTTTATTTCTGTCAAAGTTTTCCTTTGCCTTTGAGGTGTATTTCTGGAAATTGTTGCCAATATCCTTAAATTCGTCTTTTACCGAACGCTCTATGTTGCTGATGTTTACTTTTTTACCGCGCATCTCCAGCTTTTCGGTGGTTGTGCGGGCCATCGGTATGGCTATCCAGAAGATGATATAGGCCAGTGGCCCTACCACAAAGAAAGAGAGGACAAACAGTAACCTGAACCAAATGGGATCGGTGTTGAAATAGGCTCCCATACCTCCGCCAACGCCGCCGATTATCTTATTGTCCGGGTCGCGGTACAGGCGTTTGGGCTGGTCGAAGCCATAGCGGGGAGGGGTTTCTTCCTGTTCCTGCTCCTGTTCTTCCTGCATTTCAGAGGGTTCACCAAGAGTTTTAATTACTTCATCAATATCCTCGATGGTGACCACTTGCTTTTCTTCATTGATCTTTTCGCGAAGGATTTCAGCAATACGGGCTTCGATGTCGTTGACCACTTCACTACCCCCTTCCTGCCAGGCAAAATGATTTTTAAGGCGCTCAAGGTAAGCATTGAGTTTTTCGTAAGCATCTTCATCTATATGGAAGATGATGCCATTGATATTTATGTTGAAATTTTTCTTCATGGTTTATTGGTTTTGGTGTTTTGATTCGAGTAATTGATTGACTTGGTTTTGCAGGTTATACCAATCTTCTTTGAGTGTTTCGAGCATGGCCTGACCCTCTTTGGTCAACCGGTAATACTTTCGCGGAGGACCCGATTTGGATTCCTGCCAGTGATATTCCAGGAGTCCCGCATTTTTAAGGCGGGTGAGTAGCGGATAGAGCGTACCTTCCACAACGATGAGGTCTGCCGATTTCAGGTGCTGTATGATGTCCGACGCATACGCATCCTGCTGTCCGATAATGGAAAGGATACACAATTCGAGTACGCCTTTCCGCATTTGTGCTTTGGTTTTTTCTGCTTTCATATCTGCAAAATTAATCATTTTATAGTACTATGCAAAACATAGTATTATAAATTTTAAGATAAATTGTTAAAAAAGGTACCTTAGAAATAAATAAACCTTTGAAGAATTTAAACTTTGGATTGTTAGGGCCGGGAAAAGTTTACTATACAGCCTGTAGATTTGTTCTGGAAGGAACGAGAAGCGCAGAAAAAACATTAGTTTTTGTAAATTTTTTGAGCACTCCCGTTAGTTACTTACTTTAATTAGTTGATAAGTCATAGTTTTAACAACAACCATTATCTCAATAAAACGGTGGAAAATACTTTGCTTAAATTTAATCTTCTAATGGATTCTTATTCTAAATGCTCATTCATATGATTTTTAAAAAAAGACTTATTCAGAGATAAGGATTCCCGCTGCGGAGCAGCGTAATATTTATAGCTAAAGATATAATACAGACCTCCAATAAGGGGCCGTCCAAAAAGCGTCATAAGAAGATATTCAGCAACTTTTACCCCATAAATTCCCTGAAGGGAAGTTGCTGAATAGCAATAGATTTCAGTTTATAATTGGTATTTTCAAAATTATTTTAACAATCGATTTATAATTTTTGGGACGGCCCCGTAATCTTCTCAACCGTGGCGTAAGACGAATATTCCGGTGCTCCGCACCTCAGTGATTGAAGGGGTAGATGTTCTAGCTATAAATATTAAGGTGCGCTGCACCTTGGATTGTAGTTACTACTTGAAATGTGCAAAGTTTAGAAATTAATATTCTTCAATAAAGTCAGAACACCTTATTCACCACAAATTATTATCATATTTTCTTTTTCATAAAAAGTGCAGTAAATTAATAAATTTAATCAGTCCCCTCAAGATTCGTTTATTTTTACACCTCAGTAAATTTTAATGAAACACATGGCTTTATTAGTTCGATAGCCGGTTTTGTAGTAAGAATGTTGTATTTTTCCCCATTGCTTAAGCCGCTCCATTCTCAGCTTTTTGTTTAGCCGGTTGGAATATGGCTTTTTTAGCCCGTATGCCGAGGAAGATACCCCGGCTTGCCATAAACAGCATCATCGCCAGCCATAAACCATGGTTCCCGAAGAAACCTTCCAGGAGGTAAAAGGCCGGAAGGAAAACGACAATAGAAGAGAGTATCATGGCATTGCGCATAGTTCGCGAAGCGGTGGCTCCCACATATATCCCATCCCAAAGGAAGGCCGAAAAAGTGACAATGGGTATCAGGGCCGTCCAGAACTGAAACTGCTGGGCTGCATCGAACACGCTTTGGTTATCTGTCAGGATATGAAGTATCGCATCGCCCCCAAAATGGTAAACCAGGGTCATCGGCAGGCTGATACCTACTCCCCAGATAAAAAGTAAATTCACTGCTTTTTTTAGGTTACGGGGTTCCCTCGCACCCACATAGCGACCCACCAGTGACTCGGAGGCATAAGCAAAGCCATCGATGAAGAAGGAGTAAATCCATAGGAATTGCAATAAAAGGGAATTGACGGCAAGGATTTCATCCCCGAAAGCAGCCGATTTGGCGTTGAAATAAAAGATTGTGCCGGTCAAAAGCAATGTACGGATCAGAATATCGCTGTTAACCCTGAAAAAGCGTTTAAATCCCGAAAGTTGCATCATGGCTTTCTTACTCCAATATTTCGTGATTTTCCCGTAAAATCGCAGAAACAAGACTATGCTAAGGATTACTCCGCAATATTGGGCAAGCAGCGTACCTAAGGCAACTCCATCTGAAGTCATCCCAAGCAGTTTGACAAAAACCACGCTAAAGGCTATGTTTAGAAGGTTGACCGTAACAGAGATAGCCATGGGGCTGCGAGCGTTCTGCATGCCCAAAAACCAGCCCGTAAAGGCATAAATTGAGAGGGTAGCCGGCGCAGCCCAGATACGGATGAAGAAGTATTGTTTGGCATGAAATTCCACTTCCTGGCTGGCTCCGATGAGTTTAAATATCAAAAGCGAGAGCGGATATTGCAACAGGATCATAAGGAAAGCGGCTCCGCCCCCTACCAAAAGGGCGCGGGAAAGGGCGCTCATGCTTTTCTGAAAGTCGCGCTCCCCATAGGCCTGGGCAGTGAAACCGCTGGTACCCATTCTAAGAAAGCCGAATCCTGAGTAGATAAACATAAAAATCATAGAGCCCAGCGATACGGCGCCGATAAAAATATCCGAATCCTGATGCCCCATCAGCGTCATATCAACAAAACCTACCAGCGGGACTGTAAGATTGCTGATGATATTGGGAACAGCCAGGTTGAGGATACGTTTGTTCAAAACTCTTCGCTTTTAGCGCGAAACTACAAATATTGCGGTTATTAGCAATTTTCCCTTTTCCGGATTATTATGGCTTCAGGAAATATCTTCCTTTAAAAGGTTTGACATTTAAAAACGGGGTCATTTCCTTATCGATATATTTTCTATCGAAAGCCCGGATATTCATCTTATTATCCACAATGTAGTGTTCTTTTTTGGGATATTTCAGGCAGTTGAATTTGGCCGTTATAGCATAGTAGGTTCTCTCTCCTTTCTTCCAGCGTTTTCTCAGAACCATGGTGTCGGCACAATTCTCGCTCTTTTTGATATAGGGATTCTCTACTTTTTTATACATCCCGGGGTGGAATAACACTTTCTTTATCCGAACCTTGTTGTTTTTGATAATTTGCAGGTTGCGGCGATAAGTCCTTTTGCTGTAAATGCGGTGATCTTTGCTATGACCGAAAAGTGCATCCAGCGAATCACGGGAGAGGCGGTTGGTTTGTACGAATTTATACAGGGTGTCGTTGCGGGTAAGATACTTTTCGGTGCTGTAGCGGTACTTAAGACGTTTTCCGCTGAAGACTTTGGCCCCATCCACGATATTTTTATCGTTTTTCTTCTTGTACGAGAAATTCAGTTTGTCACCTTTTCCTTCAATTGGCACATGTTCATGAATTATTCGCCTGACCTTAAGGGTGTCTCCCTGGTGCCAGAAAGCGAAACGCATGGTATCGGGCTTCATCAAATTGCTGTGAAAGATAAGGAATTCTTTTTGCTGGTTTTCCTGGCCGCTCAGCGAAAGATAGATTGGTACGATCAATAAAAGGAGAAATATTTTTTTTAGCATCCTGTATCTTTTTTGAATGTTCAGCTATGCAAAAATAAAAAGGGGATACGATAATTAGAAGCCAACTTCAGATTAATTGCAGGAGGATAAAAAAAAGCCTTCAGTATGATACGGAAGGCTTTGATATCAATTGAAATTGTAAAAATTAGTAAGTAAACACCTCAGAAAAACTATTTGCTTTTAATCCAATTGACGATTTTATCATCCATAGGCTCGGTACGGGAATAAGCTACATCGTCAATTTCACCTTTTTCATTGATCATGAATTTCTGAAAATTCCACTTTACCGTGGCATCCAAAACCCCATTATTCTCTTTCTTCGTGAGCCAGTTATATAACGGGTGAATATCATCACCTTTCACCGAAATTTTGGACATCATGGGAAAGGTAACATCGTAATTGCTTTTGCAGAATTCTTTGATTTCTTCATCGGTGCCGGGTTCCTGGTTTTTAAAGTTGTTGGCCGGAAAACCGATGATGGTAAATTCTTCCCCGCCGTATTTTTCATACAGCGATTGAAGACCACCGTATTGGGGTGTGAAGCCACACTTGCTTGCCGTATTAACCACTAAAACCTTTTTGCCTTTTAATTGGGATAAATCAAAGTTGTCGCCGTCGATATCCTTTACTTCAAAGCCATAGAAATCCGAATTCTGGCTAATTGCAGAAAAGGCAATAAATAAAGTAAAAATGCTTATTAATAATGTTTTCATCTTTGTAATTTTTGGACGATAAACACCTTTTTTTCGATAATTGTTCGGATAGGAATCATCTTACGATAGTTTGTTAACAAATCTTTAATAGAATTGTATACCGGAAGGCAGTGATAAAAGCTTCAAAAGATGTATTTTTGCGCCCTTTTATGGTTAAGCTTTTAGGATTAAATAACGAGGAGCGATATGCTTTCAGGTTGCATTTAGGTTTTGCTATCCTGGAGGGCGTTATGTTGGGTGTGCTGGCATTGAATGAATTTGTGTTTTTGCGCAGTCTCAATGGAAGCCACTTTCATATGGGTTTCCTTTTCCAATTTAAGATGATTGCTTTTCTTTTCCTGATTTTTCTTAATGAATTTTTGAAACGAATCAAAAACAGGCGGAAGTTTCTTCGCTGGACTGCAATATTTACCCGTTTGCCGGTTTTTGTGTTGCTTCTCTTTCCTCACACCCAACCGGCATCTTCCGGCAATAGCATCTACCATTTTATTTTTCTGGCCGTATTCCTGATTTATTTTATGGGTTCGCCCATCGTTAAGCCCACGATCAATCTTTTTCTTAAGGCCAATTACCGGCATGCCAATTTTGGGAAACTATACGGGTATGCCACTTCTGCCAACAAAGTTTCGATGTTGGTGGTGACGCTGCTGTATGGTCTTTTGCTGGATTATGATATCTATGCCTACACCTATATCCTACCCGCCGCAGGTTTGCTTAATATAGTAGCTATCTTTTTATTGGCCGAGATCCCTTATTCTCCTAAAAAACCCATGGTTGCATCTGCCGGCTTTTTTCAGGGTGTTCGTCGGTCGGCGCTCAGGATGTTTAATATCGTTCGTTATAACAAGCCATACAGGGATTTCGAGCTATCCTTCATGCTGTATGGCTTTGCTTTTATGATGACCGTGACGGTTATTTACATTTATTTTGAAGATGTTCTCCAGCTGAATTATTCTTCGATGGCTTTTTACAGGAATGCTTATAATATCCTGGCTATAGTATTTCTACCCTTCTTCGGAAAACTCCTGGGCAATATCGATCCCCGCAGATACGCCTTGATTACTTATTCAAGCGTACTGCTATTTTTGATTACAATCGCTTTGAGCCAGGTGTTCCAAACTTATACAGTGGTTTGGGGTATTCAAATATATTTTATTCTTTTACTTTATATCTTTTTTCGCGGTGCATTTGCTGGTTCGATGCCGCTTTTGTGGAATATAGGTTCCGCCTATTTTTGCCAAAGCGATGATGCTGATATATACCAATCCATACATTTATCCCTAACAGGCTTACGATCTTTACTGGCTCCTGTATTAGGAGTTTATTTTTATGAAACATATGGGTTAAACTTTACAGTAGCTGTTTCATCTTTTTTGCTTTTGGCAGCCATGGTTCTTTTGATTTTTTCTTACCGAAAAAGATATGGTATCGGACATTATAAGAATGTAAGCTAAAGGTGTTCTTCCAATCAAAAATACTGTTTTTTTAAAAAATGATGTGTTTATTTCGTGCTTGGCTAGAAAATCTACCACGCAACTTACCTAATGTGGGCTTTTTCCCTTCAGACCCTTTAGCTATCGGACAAGGTGTGTGGAAGAGATAGGTGCATTGGGCCTCATTTTATAGAAATGAACTATGTAGTGTCTGTCTATAAATTCCCTTTTACTTTCCCACCCCTCCAACTCTCCTACTAAGGCGGATAGAACTCTCCAACGCTCCATAAGCGTGGATGTCCCCTTCAGGGGACAACAGGGGTGTGCGGTGGAAAATGCTCATAATATGACTTTATAAACAAGCACTATGTAATTATCAGCCAACTTCCCGAGATTTTTGGGATAAATTCAAAAGGCGCAGGGCTAACTTAAACTTAAAACTCAAAATGTTGTTATATTTGCCTATATTTTGAGAAATTGTTGAAAACCTCGTTAATAAAACATACAGAGGCTTATTTTTATAATCTATTAATAATGTTTATTTTTACCTTTAATATGAAGAGAACTGTATTATTAATAGTTGCTATTTTACTGGTTTCTTTCCTTGATGCCCAGACAAAAAGGGGACAAGACACTAACAGGGTGAATGTTGGTGAGGTGAGATCGACCCTTGAAAAGGCTAGTGGGTGGGCCAATAAAGGTGGCGGAGAATGGATTAGCGCCAAGAATAAGATTCCTTATGTGGTCAAACAGAAAGCAGCGGAGGAAATCTCCGAACGAGCTCTTAGTAAGAAAGAGAAGCGCAAGAGTAAAAGACAGCTTAAAGCCGGTGAAAATGCGCGTGAGCTTGGGAAAAGGAATTTTATCCAAATGGAGATGGTAGATATTAGTGTTAATAAACAAGCTTTTCAAGGTCTTATTATCAAAAAAGAAAAAGGACAATATGAATTTCCGCTCATCAAAGAAGGATTTTCAAAGTATAAATACCTTGAATATTATGTTTTCCGCTCGGAGAAGCTTAAACAGATACTACCCAACCCCCTGATCTTTAACAAGCCTTATGCAGTCGATTTGAAGGTTTTTACCAAAGGTGAAATACCTTATTACGAGTCTAAAAATATTAAGACCATTATTCAGGGTAAAGTCAAAGAAAGTTTGTATAAAAAGAATTTAAAGTCTTTTAATCCCGGGAACCTGTTGATGGCTTTATACCCGGTAGTTCAAGAGGGTGAGAAATTTATGCGTTTTAATTTCATTCGTACTTACAATAAATATTACATAAACCGTAGCTATTATGAAAAGAAAAACTTAGAACAGTTATTTGATTCATATTATTATGAAACTGAATTTGAGCGTTTTAAAGATTTCATAGGCACGCCTAATATATCTTTGCAATATGCCGATGAAGAGCCTGATACTTTTGAAGGTTATTGTAAGCTGGGGATTAACCAGTATCAATACGGTGATTACTATAATTCTTTAGCCAGTCTCAATAAGGCTTTAAGGATGAACCCCCAATACGATGAATATCTTTTGTATGCTCACAGGGGAAATGTTAAATTCAAGCTGGGCGATAATTACGGGGCTTTGGAAGATTATAACAGGGCTCTTGATCACGAACCTTCAGGACAGGAAAATCGTAATAAATGGTTGCAATGTTATTATAACCGTGGCGTAGTGAAATTTCACCTGGGTGATGTTAATGATGCCTGCGCTGACTGGAAAAAAGCATATGAAAAAGGTTTTGACCGGGCGGGTGAATTACTAAAAAAACATTGTCAGTAAAGAGGATTTAATAGTATGAATAATTTCATCAGATATATCAGTCTTTTCTTGCTTATAAGCCTTTTTTCTGCCGGCAAAGCCCAGGAAGCCGCCTATTATGAGCCCAAAAAGGAAACCGGGGACTGGAGTGTGGGCGCTTTTACCGGAATTACTCATTTTTACGGTGATGTAAGCGATAAGGGCCCTTTTAAAAAGTTTGCCGAGGATAATGAAACCACCGTGCATTTTGGTATTGGTTTTGGCAAAAAAATAAATCCCTGGCTAAAATTAAGAGGGCAATTTTTCAACTCCCGTTTAAATAGTTATAAACAAGGAGAGCAGGATAAGCTGCACATGGAGGCTATATATTCCGCCTTCGGGATTCATGGTCTTGTGTATTTGAACTCTCTCTTGTGGGAAGATTATGGAGAAACACGAAAAACACAATTATACGGCTTCGGGGGATTAAGTTTTGCCAGTTGGAATCCCTCCCTTGATTTATTGAATAACGATACCATACCGCTGGGTGGTGAAGCAAATTCAGGAGTGGCTTTCGATATTGGGGGAGGAGTCGAATACCAGCTTCACCCGAATTGGAATGCTTTTGCGGAGGTAAGTTCGCGATTTGTCCCCTCGGATGATCTGGATTTAAAACCGGGCAATTTTCAAAGCGATGTCCCCGTTAGCTTAAGTTTTGGAATTAATTATAATTTTGGAATTCAGAAGGAGGAGAAAAGTAAGCCTGATTTGGAACAGGAGAAGGAAGAGCCCCGGGAAGATGAAAAGAAAATAGCATCCGGAACAGATGAAGAGGATTATCGCCGGCTGCCCGGAGAAGGGCCTGATATCCTGGACTTCCCTATGTCGGGATGCACTGTAGACAAGCAACAAATTCAATCTGCATCAACCCAAGGCTCCGGGAATTCTTCTCAAGGAATACAAAGGGATACGCAACAGCAATCCGGAACCTCCAAGACTTCTCCGGAATTTGGTCAGGGTGTGATTTTCTCCGTGCAAATTCTGGCTACCAGCAAACCGGCCAATATCAGCCAATTAAAGAATAAGTACAATCTTAATCAAAACATAAGAGAATATCATTCCGGAGGTATTTACCGTTATGTGGTAGGGCAATTCAGACATTACGAAGAGGCTGTGGCCCACAGCCTTAAAATGCAAAGCAAAGGCGCTGAGGGTGCTTTTGTGGTTGTTTTCAGGGATGGAGAAAAGATTAAGCTAACTCGTGAATTAAAGGAGCGTTAGGCTATCGACACATAAGCTCCGTTCGGTGCAGTCCCAAATCATTGCTGCATGAGCTATTAAAAACCTTCAAAAGCACCTAAGGCAAATAAGGCGATATCGTATTTAACCGGGTCTTCCCGGTCAAAGGCTCTCAACTCTTGTGTTAATAGTTCCACAGCTTTCCAGTCATGCTGTTTTCGTTTGAGCAAGCCCAGCTTGCGGGATACGGATGCCGTATGTACATCCAGCGGGCACATCAGCGCGGATGAAGGTATGGCGTTCCATATCCCGAAATCCACACTGTTAGGGTCATTTCTGGTCATCCATCGCAAAAACATGTTCAAACGTTTAGCCGCTGCATTTTTACCGGGATTGGAAACATGTTTCTCACTGCGCAATAGATGCGGCTGCTCAAAGAACTTTTCCCGGAAAAACTTAATGGCTTCGGCCATAGACTGTTGCTTTTCGTATCCTTCAGCAAAGAGATATTCCAACGTACGGCCCGTTTTATACAAGTTTCGTAACCGGTGAATAAAAAAGTAGCAGTCCTCTCCCTGGAAAGTCCTGTGCACAAATGTCTTGAAGACTTCAAGATCGTTTTCTTCACTATTTATCATGAAGTCATAGGGCGCAAAGTTCATCCATTCCATAAGCTTATCCGCATTACGGATGATGGTTTTTCGTTGCCCCCATGCTATGGTAGCCGTGAGAAAACCGGCTATTTCAATGTCTTGTTTTCGCTCGAAGCGATGGGGAATGGTAATGGGGTCATTGTCTATAAATATTTTCCCGCTGTATTGCTCGTACTTCTTCTCCAGAAAAGTTCTCAGCTCCCCGCTCACACTATTAATTTTTCAGTATATTTACTTTACGGGTAAAGCTTTGTTTGTTACCCGTACAGGTGACAAAATAATCTTCGTTTTGTTTAGCAGAATCAAAAAAAGCTGCTCTTGAGAGAGCAGCTTAAACTGAAGCCATGAAAACTTTTTTATCAGTTTTCAAATCTTTAATGTATTTATCTAAGTCAGTTATAACAAAATGCAATCCTTGCCAATAGCGCGAGCAAGATGTTACAGAGTAAGAGTTCTACAGGACTTTTAATTCTTTTTGTATTCCTGCACAATCTCCAGCCCGCGTTTAATAGCTTTTTCGTTCACCGGTAGCAGGTGATGATAACGTTCGGGTAAGGATTTCTTCAATCCTTTTATGACATTATCCATCTTAACAAGAGGCTTCACTTTAAGGTATCCCCCAAGGACTACCATATTGAACACCTTATTCATACCCATATTCGAAGCTTCTTCTGCTGCGGCAATCTGGTATACCTCAATATCTTCCCTTTCGGGATGGCGGGTAATACCATTCGGGTCGTAAATCAGGACTCCTCCGGGTTTTACCGCGTCCTCAAACTTATCCATAGACTGTTGATTCAGAATGATAGCCGTATCGAAAGTGGAAAGGATAGGAGAACTGATGCGCTCATCACTGATGATTACCGTGACATTGGCCGTACCCCCTCGCATTTCGGGTCCGTAAGAGGGCATCCAGCTAACTTCTTGATCTTGCATAATCCCTGAATAGGCCAGAATTTTGCCCATCGAGAGCACGCCCTGGCCGCCAAATCCGGCTATGATGATTTCTTCGGTCATATTTTTTACGTTTTGAATTTCAATTTTATTTCTCCGGTTTTTTGATGTCGCCCAGCGGATAGAAAGGAAACATATTCTCTTCCATCCATTTGTTAGCTTGCACCGGCGTCATTTTCCATCCGGAGCTGCAATTGGAAACAACTTCTATAAAGGAAGTTCCTTTTTCAGCCTTTTGATATTCAATGGCTTTTTTGATAGCTTTCTTGGTTTTTCTCACCGCGGCGGCTTTATGTACCGCTTGACGGGTTACGTAACATGTTCCGGGGAGTGTGGCCACTAGTTCCGTCATTTTTAACGGGTGGCCCATTTTTTTGGTATCCCGTCCGTAAGGTGTCGTCGATGATTTCATCCCTTCCAGGGTTGTGGGTGCCATCTGTCCACCGGTCATCCCGTATATTCCGTTGTTAACGAAAATGATAGTGATATTTTCTCCGCGATTGCAGGCATGGATAGTTTCCGCCGTACCGATGGCGGCCAGGTCTCCGTCTCCCTGGTAGGTGAAGACCGTTTTTTCCGGAAATACACGTTTAATTCCTGTAGCCAATGCCGGAGCCCGTCCGTGAGCGGCCTGCTGCATGTCGACATTCATAAATTCATAGGCCAATACCGAGCATCCTACCGGGGCTATGCCGATAGTTTCTTCTTCCAGCCCCATTTCTTCTATCACCTCCATCGCCATGCGATGGATTACGCCGTGACCGCATCCCGGACAGTAACTCAGCGTTTTGTCCGTCATTAGGTCGGTCTTTTTGTAAACTAGGTTTTCCGGCTTTTTTATATCTTGTTTTGTTTCTTCCATAATTAACCTCCCATTATTTGATTTTCTAGAAATTCGAGAATCTTCTCCGGTGAAGGTATCATACCCCCGAATCTTCCGTAATGTTCCGCGGGCACCTTACCATTCACGGCGAGCTTAACATCCTCGATCATTTGTCCCGAACTCATCTCCACAGCTACCACTCCCTTGACGCGATCATTGACCATGGTCGCAATTTCTTTTGAGGGGAAGGGGTAAAGGGTGATGGGTCGCAGCAGCCCTAGCTTTATTCCTTTATCGCGGGCGAGCTTAACAGTTTCCTGGCATAGCCTGGCACTGGTACCATAAGCTACTAACAGGTAATCAGCATCATCGCACTGTACTTTTTCAAAGCGTACTTCTTTTTCTTCGATTTCGCGGTATTTTTTCTGGATATTGAGATTGATTTGCTCCTGCTTGGCAGGATCCAGTTCCAGTGAGGTGATGATGTTCCTTTCGCGGTTTTTCTTTCCGGTAGAAGCCCAGGGGAAATCATTAATAATTTCCTCTTCTGTTCTACGGGATACGGGATCGTCCAGTTCCACTTTTTCCATCATCTGGCCGATGGCTCCATCAGAGAGAATCATAGCCGGGTTTCGGTATTTCTCCGCCAATTCAAATGAAATTTTCAGAAAATCATACATTTCCTGGACTGATGAAGGAGCAAGTGTAATAAGATGATAATCTCCGTGTCCGCCACCCTTGGTTGACTGGAAATAATCCGCTTGTGAGGGTTGTATGGTTCCCAATCCCGGGCCGCCGCGAACTACGTTGAGCAAAACGCATGGAAGCTCGGCGCCGGCTATGTACGAGAGTCCTTCCTGCATAAGTGAGATACCGGGGCTGGAGGATGAAGTCATTGCCCGCTTACCGGCTCCGGCAGCACCATAGATCATATTAATGGATGCCACCTCACTTTCGGCCTGCAATACGATCATCCCGCTGCGATCTTCAGGCTTTTGCTCGGTGAGATATTCCATTACTTCCGATTGCGGGGTAATGGGATAGCCGTAATAGGCATCAACACCGGCGCGAATAGCTGCTTCAGCTATCGCTTCGTTGCCTTTCATTAATCTTAATTCTTTTTCCATTATGTAGTATAATTTTTTATTAACACAAAATTATTTACGCGCTTTGTATACCGTGATTACTCCATCGGGGCACACAATAGCGCAATTTGCACAACCAATACATGTGTCGTTTATTAGCTCCATGTAGTGGTATCCTTTACTATTGACATTTTTCGACATTGCAATGGTGTTCTCAACAGGGCAAGCGTCAATACATATTTCACATCCCTTGCACCCTTCAATATCCACCTCAATGTCTCCTTTTACTTTTGCCATATCATTGAAATATTTATAAGTTAATGATCTTTTTAAAATCTCGTTGTCGACGAAATTAAGTATTTTTAAATTTTCGTTAATTCCATATTCTATTTAAATAACGTGTTTGCTCTTAATTTATATAAAGTATAAATTAACCCAAATACTTTCACTTTGACAAAAAGAACCCTTCATTTTCTCTTATTCCGGCTGTGTTATAATTCTTCAAATCAATATAAGTTTCAGGTTATCCTTTATGATGTTCATGAAATTTTTTCACCCGGTATTCCAAATCGTCAAACTGGTCGCGCTGCACCAGGGATACACAAGCTCTAAGCCCCTCGGAGCGGTCACTGCCCGTAATATCCAATGAAATGGCGCTGATGCCGTAGTAAACAAGCTCTTCGATCAGTTCATGTCCTTCAAATCCGGGATACGAAATCGTAAAATAAAAGCCGTCGGCAATAGGTTGGTCTTCATCTTTATCGTAAACGATTTGAAAACCATTATCCGTAAAAATCCTTTTCATGATTTTCGCTTTCTCTCCATATTCCCTGGCGACTTCAATAAAATCATATTCGCCGTCATTGACCGCTTTAAGTATAGCGGCAAGTGCATACTGCGGGGAATGAGCCGTGCCGGCACTAAGCGGGTAAATAGTACCAAAAACCATGGCATGCCCGAAATATTCGGAAGCATAATATCTTTTTAAATCCGGGAATTGTTTATTGAAAAGCGCATCGGAGATAATAAACATCCCCAGGCGCTGGCCGGCATAATTGAAAGATTTTGAGCTGGAGATCAGGAGGATGTAATTATCCGTATAATGCGCTACCGTGTCCTGATAGGGGGGGTGACCCGGAACGGACATATCTTTGCGGAAATCCATGGCAAAATAAGCCAGGTCTTCGATGACCACCACTCCGTACTTATCGGCCAGTTCACCTATAATTTTCAGCTCCTTGGGCGTAAAACAGATCCAGGAAGGATTATTCGGGTTGGAATAGATGATGGTGGAAATATTCCCCTTGGCGAGATGGGCTTCCAGCTTCTCTTTGAGTTTGTCGCCGCGATAATTGTATACATCGAAGCGATCGTAAGGGATGCCGAGCACTTGGCACTGCATTTTTTGTACGGGAAATCCCGGGTCGATAAATAGTACCGTATCCTTGGTTTTATCCATGCGCGTGGTCGTCAGAAAAGAGGCAAATCCACCCTGCATTGATCCCACGGTGGGGAGACAGCTCTCGGGAGCGACATCAATGTTCATGAAGTTTTTTGCAAAGCGCGATATCTCATTTTTCAGGATGGGTATGCCTTGTATGTCGGAATATTTAGAAGCAACTCCGTTTCTTAGTGCTTCGATTTCAGCGTCAATGGCGATTTTCGGAGCAGACAGGCCGGGTATCCCCATCTCCATGCGGATAAACTTCTGGCCTGTGTCTTTTTCAATATCATCCACCAGCTTTTTGATTTCTCTGATAGAAGCTTTACCTACATTTGTAATCCGGTTTTCTTTGATCTTTTCTTCAACTACAGCAGGATTTATAGGTGTGTTTTTTCTCATAATTAAAGGATCTTTTGTTATTTGAATAACGAATTAATGCTCAAAATTAAGAAAAAACTTTCTTTTTACCCAACTGGCTGGCAATGGCAAGAAAGACCCCCAGCATAACGCTTAAAAGCGCGGCAAACAATACCTGCCAATCCACCGGTAATATGAAAGTAACCGTGTGGGCGGGTATCCAGAAGATGGGTATGGTTTTTTTAAAGACGAAGTTGTACTGAACGTCCCAGTTAAGTTCACGGAATATTTTTCTCAGCGGCAAGGGCCTGAAAAGACCGCGCACTGTACCTCCGTTATTTGAAATGTGGGTGTCGGTAATTTTATGAAACGTCATCATCACGGGAGCATACATGAAGTTCATAGCTACACTTATTGCAAAAGCAACGGCGACTTTGTTTATACTGAGCGGACCGGCGAGGTATTTTCGTGCACCCTCAATGCCTAAAGTTTCCTCAAGGAATAGGGGAGTACCGGTATAAAAAATCGTAAAAGCCAGCTTGATAGTAAGTCCGATAAAACCCCACACCAATGCGCGGGGAAGAATTCCAAATCCCGGTTCGCTGAAGTCACCGGTTTTGATTCTCAGACCTATTACTTCACCTAATGTTGCCAGAACGGCAAACTTTATGAAGCTCATAATCATGGGATGTGAATGGTTGAAGGCTTTGTAAGCATCCAGAACATTTTCGGACCAGAAAAAAGGACTAAAAATGAGTCCAATGGCGATGATAAAAAGGATGTCTTTTGTTTTCATACTAATTCAAAATTATTTAGAATTTATGTAAATTAATTAGTGTTGTTTTTATTTGGATGCAAATGTAAAAGTTTTCCGGAAAGGTGGTTTATAAGTTACCAGGTTTTGATTGGTTGGATGGTAGTTATGACCTGTCTCAAGGTTGATTTTTGGAGATTGATGGAGATTGATGGAGATTGATAAGAGATTGATTAGGATGTTGGTAGTAGTGTATGACCCGGCAGAATCCGAAGGTATCTGCCGGAATTAAATGTTTTGAAATTGAATAGAGGATGGGAATTAAGCTTTTTAAAAATCAATCTCATGATCAATCTACATCAATCTTAAAATCAATCTTTTACCAAACCATCCTAAGAAAAGCGGCAGCTGTCAATTTCACAAAATAGTTGCCAACTGCCACTCTGCTAACTACCAACTGATTTTCAGGCTTGTCAGCTTTTGCTTTCCCACTACTTCAGCAGCTCGGCCATTTTTGTACCGATGTCGGCCGGAGAATCGGCAACGGTGACACCGTTCTCCCGGAGGATTTTTTTCTTGGCTTCGGCTGTATCAGCTTTCCCGCCGACAATGGCTCCGGCGTGCCCCATGCGTCGTCCTTTTGGAGCTGTAGCTCCGGCAATAAAGCTTACCACCGGCTTGGTTCCGTGTTCCTTAATCCATTCGGCGGCTTCGGCTTCCATATTCCCGCCGATTTCACCAATCATGACGATGCCTTCCGTTTCGGGGTCCTCCATAAACATTTTTACGGCCTCCTTCGTGGTGGTGCCGATAATCGGGTCGCCCCCAATACCAATTGCCGTAGATTGTCCCAGGCCAAGTTTGGTCAGCTGGTCCACAGCTTCGTAGGTCAGGGTGCCTGAGCGGGAAACAATCCCTACTTTTCCTTTTTGGTGGATGAAGCCCGGCATAATCCCTACCTTTGTATCATCCGGGGTAATGATGCCCGGACAGTTCGGTCCGATAAGATGCGTCGAACGGCGGCTAAGATACTCCTTAACGGTTATCATGTCTTTGGTGGGGATACCTTCGGTGATGCAGACCGTGACTTTGATGCCGGCATCAGCGGCTTCCATAATAGCATCCGCAGCAAACGGCGGGGGAACAAAAATTACCGATACGTCTGCTCCGGCTTCATCTACGGCCTCACGTACGGTATTGAAGACGGGTTTTTCTAAATGGGTTTCCCCTCCTTTGCCCGGAGTGACACCACCAATGACCTGAGTGCCGTATTCCATCATCTGGCGGGCGTGAAAAGTTCCTTCACTGCCTGTAAATCCTTGAATCAGAACTTTTGAGTTTTTATTGACAAGTACGCTCATACAAATTTATATTTTTCAATACCAAATTTTTGCCAAATATAGGGGGTTTTAATAGGATTTTAAAATTTGGAGTGGGTTTTCTTGGAATGATCATGGAAAAACTAAGGCCGTAACTATTATACCGCTTTAATAAATACTCAGTCCGGTCTAAAAAACTTAATTATAATTACACAAACTGAAAACAAGTTATTGCATTCAAATCATACGTAAGTATGCACATCAAGTCGTTTTTTTGTTAGAGGTAACTGCGTTGTTACCCTTCGATTATTCGTACCTTTGTAATGCTAAATATTATAGTTAATAGGAATCAATACATTCTTTAAGCTTGCTAAAAAGTCTTAAATTTGAAATATAACTGAATGTAGAATAGTAATAACGTGTAAATTACACACTAAGGCAAAATCATGATAAATGGTATTCAGATAAAAGGATATAAATCAATTAAAGATATTAGTTTGGAATTACGACCAATCAATGTTTTGATTGGTTCAAATGGTTCAGGAAAGAGTAATTTATTGACTTTTTTCAACTTTCTGAGTGCACTATACAATCAGAAAGCACAGGAGTACGTGGCCTTACGAGGAGGGATTGAACGTTTTCTACATAATGGTATTAAAATAACACCTGAACTATCATTTTCGGTTCAAGTTAATAATACTCAGGCATACCAAGCTGTACTTCAACCTGATTATGAAGGTGCGTTTTTTATGACCAATGAAAACGTTTCGTATCTTGAGAAGACTATATTTTCTGACAAGCGTTTCAAAAAAGAATCGGATTTTAAATCGCAATCGAATATTAAACTAAAGGCTCTTGTGCTCTTTTTTGAACACTTCCGAAAATACCATTTTCACGATACAAGCTTTCAATCACCATTTATGGGGATGAGTAATATTGAGAACGACATTTACTTCCTATATGAGAAAGGTGGAAATCTGGCAGCTTTTCTATATTCAATTTCAAAAGAGAATAAGAAAGTCTATTCTCGAATTATCAAAAACATACAAAGTATTGCTCCATTTTTTTCTGATTTTTATTTTTATCCCAATAGTGAGGGATATATTCGATTGCAGTGGCAAGACAGGTTTAGCTCCAACGTCTATGGCCCCAAAGATATGTCAGATGGAACCATACGCTTTATTGCGCTCACCACATTATTTATGCAACCTAAATTACCCAGAATAATTATTATTGATGAACCGGAATTAGGACTTCATCCGGCAGCTGTTGCAAAATTAGCAGGAATGGTGAAAACCGCAGTTTCAAAGGGAACGCAAGTTATTCTTGCTACTCAATCCCCTGATCTAGTCAATCATTTTGAAGCCGGAGAGGTTATTACTGTTGATAACAATGGAGAAAGTGTTTTTAGAAGACTTAACCCCGAAGACTTGTTACATTGGTTGGAGAATTATAGCCTTGGAGAAATATGGCAAAGAAATATAATTGATGAAGGGCATCCAAAATGAGCTACAACAGGATAATTATTATTTGTAAAGGCCCAACGGAACAAGAGTTTTGTAAAGATATTCTTGTACCATATTTTTCAAAAAGAAAACTTTACATACATACGCCTCTTATTAAACCTTCCGGTGGCGGGATTGTGCCTTGGGCCGTATTAAAAAGACAAATTGAAACCCACCTCAAGCAGGATAAATCAGCCCTTGTGACATTATTTATTGATTATTATGGTATACCCGAAAGATATAATTATCCAAGATGGAAAGAAAAGAATGATATTAGAGATTTGGACCAAAAGGTTACTATGCTTGAAAAAGCTATGCTGGAGGAGATTCCCGATTCCTTTCAGGACAGGTTTATTCCATATATTCAAGTACATGAATTCGAGGCATTGCTATTTAGTGATTTGAAAGCTTATAAACAAGTTTTTGATGAAGAGGATTTTAACGATTTAATAGCGTTTTCTGAAATATTTCGTATATATAAAAATCCTGAAGAGATTAATGACAGAAAGGAATTCTGCCCTTCTGCCAGATTGGAATATCACATTAAAGGGTTCAATAAAGTTATCCATGGTTCATTGATAGCTCAGGAAATTGGCCTGGAACAAATACGAAAAAAATGTTTACGTTTTAGTTCCTGGATAGATAAATTGGAGAATACTAAGAAAGGAACGTTTGACTAATAATTACGACTAATGTCTGATCAATCAGCCTTGACATACACGGTAAAAGACGATACGATATGTGCTTTGGCTACGCCTTCGGGTTCCGGAGCTATTGCCGTAATACGTGTATCCGGCCCCCAGACCTACGGGATTATGGAAAAGATTTTCCAGCCGGCGGGTAAAACGTCCCTTTCTGAGGCTAAGACACATACGCTGCGTTACGGTAACATTCTGAAGGATGATGGTGAGTTATTGGATGAAGTGCTGGTAAGTGTTTTTCGCAAGCCCCATTCCTACACCGGCGAAGATGCCGTGGAAATCAGCTGCCATGGTTCGGTATATATCCAGCAGAAAATGCTGGAGCTTTTGATGGAAAAGGGGGCCCGCCTGGCACAGCCCGGCGAGTTTACCATGCGGGCTTTTTCTAATGGCAAGATGGACCTTTCGCAGGCTGAGGCGGTCAATGATTTGATTTCCGCTCATTCTAAAACGTCCCATGAGCTGGCACTTAACCAGATGCGGGGCGGTTATTCAAGCAGCATCAGGGATTTGAGAGAAAAGCTGCTGAATTTCGCTTCGCTCATTGAACTTGAACTTGATTTTTCGGAGGAAGACGTTGAATTTGCCAACCGCGATGAATTGAAAGAGCTTTTGACAAAACTCAAGAAAGAGCTCAATGATTTGATTCAGTCCTTTTCGGTAGGGAATGTCATCAAGCAAGGCATTCCGGTGACCATCATCGGCGAGACGAACGTCGGCAAATCTACATTGCTCAACGCCCTGCTGAATGAGGAAAAAGCCATAGTATCGGAAGTGCCGGGAACGACGCGGGATGTGGTGGAAGATTCTATCATAATAGACGGCATAACCTTCCGGTTTATCGATACAGCCGGGTTACGGGAAACGACCAACAAGGTGGAAACCCTGGGAATTGAGCGCACCTACGAGAAGATCAACCAGGCCCGGGTCGTTCTCTATATGTTTGATATTTCGAACACCACTTGCGGCGAACTGCAAGAGCGGATGAAAGACTTCGAGGAACATATCAGTAACCAGGACAAAAAATTTATCCTTATAGGTAATAAAACCGATCAGCTGGTGGAAACGCCAAAGGCTTTTGACAAGATGGTGGAGCTGGATTGTGTCTTTGTCTCCGCCAAGCGTAAAGAAAACATCAAACTGGTGGTGGATCATCTGCTGAAGGCTGTGGACACCGAGAAGCTGGAAGACAGCACCGTGGTTTCCAATGCCCGCCACTACGATGAGCTTACCAAAGCCCTCGAAGCTGTTGAAAGTATTGAAAAAGGCTTCGAGCAGGGCATCCCGTCCGATTTGATCTCTATCGATATTCGCACCGCCCTGCACCACCTCGGCGAAATTACAGGTGAGATAACCACGGACGAAATCCTCGGGAATATTTTTTCGAAGTTCTGTATCGGGAAATAACCCACACAAAAGAAACATTCATAAAACTTATAATAAACCCCTATAAATCTTATTTATAAGAACTTTTTGTTGATACAAAGTTAATATTTTTTTATCGAATTTCATTGTTTTTTGTATATTTTTTGTACCTTTATTGTACATTTTTGGCTGAGGTAGAAAATCGGCCAATTTTTTGGCGAAATTATGGCACAACATGACACACTATGGCACAACATGGCACAATATGACACAAAATAAAACTGATGAGTAGTAATATCAACATACAAAAGATTTGTCAGCATTGTGGGGCGGAGTTTACAGCCCAGACCACAAAGACAAGATATTGTTCTCATAAGTGCGCTAATAGAGCCTACAAAGCCCGGAAACGAAATAAAAAAGTTGAAACCGCTAAGAATGAAACCCGGCAAATTAAAAACAGGCCATTAGAGGAACTGACTGCAAAGGATTTTTTAAGCATAACGGATACTTATAGACTTTTGGGAGTAAGTAGAAGAACGGTTTACCGCATGATAAACAGAGGTGATCTAAACGCCACTAAAATTGGTGGGAGAACTATCATTACACGTTCAGACATTGAACTGTTATTTATGGAATCAAAGCCCAAAAAGCCAAAGAAAACAGATTATAAGTACACAATTTCAATTAATGAAGCTATTGAGAAATATAATATATCGGAAAAAGCCTTTTATGAACTCCGTAAAAGGCATAAGATACCAAAAATAAAGAAAGGCAAATTTTCTTTTGTACCGGAATCACTATTGGAAAAATACTTAAAATAAAATACTATGGCCATTAAAGTTACATTGAGAAAGAAAGACATCAAAGGCAGCCGCCAAAGCTTGTACCTTGACTTTTACCCGGCCGTGCCCCATCCCAAAACCGGGAAAGAAACTCGGAGAGAATTTCTGAAAATGTACATCGAAAAAAGTCCTAAGAATCCAATCCAAAGGAGGAGCAACAAGGAAACGCTATGGATTGCAGAGCAAATAAGACAAAAGCGGGAAAGTTTTTTTAATAAACCGGAAGTCTATACCGAGGAGGAAAGGGAAAAGCTGCGACTTAAAGAGATTGGAAAGGAATCTTTCAATGAATTCTTCGAGCAATTGGCCAATAAACGTACTGGGAGCAATCGGAGCAACTGGCATTCTGCCTTGAAATATCTTAATGCTTTCAGGGAGCTACGATTTATGGATATAAGCGAACAACTGGCAAATGAATTCAGGGAATATTTACTTAATTCAGGTTTACACCAGAATACAGCCCTGTCATATTTTAATAAGTTTAAGGCGGCCCTCCGGGAGGCATACAAGGCGGAGAAGCTGCAAAAAGATATTAATGCAAAAATCAAAGCTATACCAGAGGCCGAAACCCACCGGAATTTCTTAACAGTCGATGAGTTAAACAAGCTTATAGAGACGCCCTGTAAAGACAATATTTTGAAGCGTGCATCTTTATTTTCAGCCCTTACCGGACTGAGGTTTGTTGATATTAAAAATCTTCTACGGGAGCAATTAGAGACTTTTCAGGACGGTTATTATTTGAAATTCACCCAACAAAAAACCAAAGGTACGGAATACCACCCCATCCCGGAGCAAGCTTTATCCTTTATGGACAAGGAGGGCTGGGAGGCATTCACAGGGCTGAGGTATGCTTCATATCATAGTGGCCACCTAAAGAAGTGGATTGAGGACGCTGGAATAAACAAGGATATAACCTTTCATTGTTTCAGGCATACGTTCGCAGTCCTGCAACTGGCTAACGGAACGGATATTTATACCGTATCAAAACTCATGGGACACAGGGACTTAAAGACAACCCAACGTTATGCGAAAATTGTAGACAGCATGAAACGGGAGGCAATGAATCGAATTAAACTAAACCTTTAAATAGAATATTTATGTATTTAACTGATGATCAAAAAAGACAATTAGATGAGAAACTTAAAAACCTGACTGATAATGAAATATACGAATTAGTGGAAAATTATGTTTCTCAGGAAGCGGAGAAAGAATTAAACGAGATGTGTCAGGAGGAGTTTGAAAATTTACCAGAGCCAGCCCCTATTTTGTTCAATGAGAACTGGGAGCAAAGAGTTATCAGAGAGTTTAAACAGAGCTATGGAGTACGAAATAATATCTTTAAGATTGAACCCAGACTTGCTACTGAAAGCCCTTTAATTGATAAATGGGTTGATTACAAAATATGGCAACTAAGGGAACCGAGCCAGCAACAAAATAAAACACCAGAGCCTAAACCTCAGCAAAAAGACAGCATAGGAGAAAAAACGAAACAATTAATTGAAAATCATTTTGATAGTATGGATAAAACCGGCTGGGAATATGCTTTCAATACAGAAAATGATTATAGAACGATTGTAGATTTACTCACTAAATTCTTTACCTACAAGCATTACATCTTACCGGGAAAAACAATACGATTAAAGAGAAATTGTAAAACAAGATTAGGGGAAACATTTGGAGAAATTCATAAAAAGCTAAGTGAAAATTCCCTACAATCGGATATTAAGTTTTTTGAGATTGTAAGAATAATGAATCACTTTAAAGATGAGAGTAATATGAGTTTGTATAAAATTATGACAAGATAAATAACTATTTATAAGAAAAAAGCATACCCCGTAAATCCCACCTTTTAACCCGCAAAAACCCCTATTAATATTGCATGTAAATACATTAAAATTACATGTGATATGGAACTAACGATCGACAAGTTACCCGAAGCAGTAAGCCAGCTAAACGAAAAGCTGGATAGGATTGAGGCCCTTATACAAAAGCAACCTCAGCCCACAGAACCGGAGGACAAATTACTGACAGTCCGGGAGGCCGCAGAGTTTATGAGTTTAGCCGTACCAACCATTTATTCTAACGTTGCTAATGGTAAGCTCCCATCAATGAAAATGGGTAAGAAGCTGTACTTTTCGAAAAAGGAGCTACTTGAATACCTCAAGACCACCAGGCGAAAGACAGTTGATGAGATGGAGCAAGAAGCCGAAAACCATTTAAATAGATAAGCTATGAATCTTAAAACCCTGAAAAACAAAGCCATAGAGCACAACCGGGCTAATTATCCTAACGTCCCGGATCGGGCAATACCAGCACCCCGTTATGAAGATAAAACCGCCAACGGGCTGACAAGATGTATAATAGATTATATCAAATTTTCAGGCGGACAAGCCGAAAGGATAAGCAATACAGGACGTAAAATAAGCCAAAAGAAGACGTTCACAGATGTGATCGGAAATAAAAGGGTTATAGGGCAAGACAAGTGGATACGTTCAAATATGACCGCTGGTACAGCTGATGTGAGCGCTATAATAAACGGTCGATCCGTGAAAATTGAAGTTAAGATCGGAAAAGACCGGCAAAGCCCGGAGCAAAGAGAATACCAGAAACAAGTTGAGGCCGCTGGAGGCCTGTATATCGTAGCTAAATCATTTGAAGATTTTATTAAAAAATTAAATGTAAAACAAAGCCCCGGCGATAAGACCGGGGCGCAAAATTCTTAAGAGAGATGAAAGACAACACCGACAAAGATAAGCAAAGTTTTCTACTATACAAAAATTTCTATTCTCCTATCAAAGGCCTTTCTAACGAACAACTGGGGCGGTTATTCCGGGCGATTTTTGAATATCAGATCAACGGAATTGAAGAAGTGGACAGTGATATTAATATGGCCTTACAGTTTTTCATAGTGCAATTTAAGCTGGACGACGAAAAATATCAAAAAATTGTCGATCGCAACCGGGAAAATGGGCAAAAAGGAGGCAGACCAAAAGAACCCAGTGGGATTTCTGGGAACCCAAAAAACCCAGTGGAACCCAAAAAAGCCGATAATGAGAATGTTAATGAGAATGTTAATGAGAATGAATATGATTATGAAAATAAAAAGTCTCAGAAAAATTCTGAGACCAAGACTTCTTTAAAAGATAGAAATAAGAAATATTCTCCCTATGCAAAGGAATTGGCTGAGATCATCCAGACAAAGAAAAATTTCAAACCTTCTACTAATCAGTTACAATCCTGGACGGATGAGATTAGGAAATTGAGTGAAATAAACCAGGTCTCAACTGACAGGATTAAAAAAGCTTTGGACTGGTATGCAGAAAATATCGGAGGTGAATATGTTGTGGAAATTGAGAGCGGTAAAGCATTAAGAGAAAAATTTACAAAGCTGGAAAAGGCTGTAAACAAAAACGAAAAAGCATCGAAAGCGGGGTTTGTTATAAATAAAAAGACAGAAGCGAGCAATTAGCTGAACAATTTATAATTAACTGAATATCAAACAATTAAATCTAAGTAAATGGAAACAACAATGCAAGAAGATTTCTACCAGAACACGGACGAAAAGCAAGTTTTGGAAAAAGCAAAAGACCTGGGGATAAAAGACGCCCTCCAGGAAAAAAACGACCTTGTACCGATTGCGACAGAGGACGCGATTTTCATATTCTTTGTTGAAAACGGGACTTACAGTTATGTAAGAATAAACGATCCCAGAAGAAATTGGAAATCTGCGATGGGCATAATTAACAGTTTTGCCGAAAAACAGGGCATCGAACCCCGGAATATCCCGGTTGCCAGGATGAATGGAAACGGAAATATAAACAAATAAAATTAAGTATCATGCAAAGACAGGAATTATTTTTCAACAAAAGAGCATACGAAGCTCACAGAGAGGAATACAGCAAAGTAGAAAAGGTACTCAATCAGTATTTAGACCAATTAAAAGGACTGGTAAAAGAAAACTTCGATAAAACCGAAGCCGATAAGCGAATAAAAGCTTTGGACGCTGAAAAAGCTGGATTTAATCTTTTTACTGGGAATTGGGACACCTCCGGGAATCAGTTGCGGGAGCACCTTCAAAGCGTTGTTTACGACCTGTTAGTGTCGGAAGATACGTTGGGAGGAATGAAAATCAACAAAGCCAAAGCTTTTGAATTGGTACAAATGCCTGATATTGAAGGGATTGTGGATTTTGTTCGCAACAATTCGATCCGCAACGACCCCCAAATTAATTTCCAGATTGACATAGGCAAATTCACCGTTAAAGACGGGAAAGCGGAAAAGCCAGCGAATTTGGATAAGGAGCTAAAAGAGCACCATTCGATATTCGCAGAAAATGAACGGGAGCTTTATTTGTATCAGACTGCAACCAAGCTCCGTGATGAGTTTGTCGAATTGAATAAAACTGATGCAATAGATGTTAACTTATTGCATAAGTTGCCCTTTTTAAAGGTGGAAGTTGCCAGAGAAGGGGAGGAACCCAAGATTTCTCTAAATTACGACTTTATCAAAAAGTAGCTTTTAGTCTTCCATGTTTTTAGCAGGGTCGGGGTAACCCGGCCTTGCTTCATATAATCCAAATAAAAGCCACAGACATCGAGGTGGAATAAAAAGGGGGTAACCCCTTGAAAAGATAAAAAGTAAATGAGAGCGCAAATTTGAAAACAACAAAGATTTACAAATGGGACTGAAGAAAGGACAAACGAACAACCCAAACGGCAGGCCGAAGGGCTCCCAAAATAGGGTTAATGCTGAATTGCGGGAAAAGGTGAAAACTATAATTGTTGATACCTATCCCCAGATTTTGGAAGATATTAAGAATGTAGAACCCAAAGAGAGGTTGAATTTTTGGCGTGATCTCTTAAAATACTTTTTGCCGCAACAAAACTATATTGAAGGGGATGTTAACCAAAACGCCCTTTCGGATGAGGAAAGAAAAAAAATAATTGATGAATTAAAAAAGAAATACCTATGACGGACATAGAGCGCATTATGGCGGACGTTGAAAGGGAAAAGGTAACACCTAAAATACTCAAAATTGTTGAGCACCGGTCGTTGCCGTTGGTGATCCGACCGCACCGGGATAATGAAACCCCGCTTTTACAAAAGGATTTTGACCTTACAGATGCGGAATATCAAAGCGTTATGGAATATTTAGATCAAAATTTTGTAACCCATGTAGTCAGGCCACCGGAAAGATAGTTACCCTGGGAAGAATTTATTTCGATGTATTTAATTGCTTCTATAATCCCCATTTGTTGCGTTTTCTCAACAATATTAAATGAAAATCTTTGTGTTATGTTTAAATTATCGGATTTCAGTATTAAGAGATAGTAAAAACCAGTTTTTGTTTAAATTTTGACTCATTCGACCTTCCATAAGCACCGTATGGCAGGGGTCATTATAAAGAAAATAAAGATCAATAATAGCTGGTAAACGTTGAGCTTTTTCAAATGATTTTAAAAACATCAATCCATCATAGAAAACATTGAGCTAAAAAAAGCCCCCGACCTAAGCCGGGGGCAATCATTCAGAACAAATATCCAGTAACCCTGTGGTTTGGATTGTGTTTACCTAACACCCAGACCTTACCGGATACCCTCTTACCCTCAGGATGTACGGGTTTATCGAATTTGATAACATCGGCGGTTTGCCCTTTATCGTTCTCATATTGCAAAAGCCGATAACCAATCCCCAGATCGGGAGCGTGAGATATATCCCAGCTACCCCAGTTGGCATCTTTGAAGTGCTCTTCGTAAGCATACTTCAATGTTTGAAGTTGTTGTTTAGTCAATTTCATTGTGAATTGTTTTAATGATTTTTGCCGCAAATTCTGAATCATATCCTAAATTTTTCAGGAATTCAACTGGATCATATCCATTAGGATCATAGGCTAAAAAATGGGATAATTCCAGATTTTGAAATTGTTTAGAACGAATATCAAATATTAATGATAATGCGTCGTGACCTTCGTAGAATTCCAGCCGATGTGCAATATCATTAATAGAGGTTACAACGGCAAAAGACGGCCGGTCAGCCATAAATGTTTTTTTATCAACTCGACGCCGCCGGTCATGTTCAATAGCCTGAAATATACTTCGAGGCTCCTCCGGATCATCAAATAAACCCCAGGTCAATTCCTGGTTTTCATAAACTAAGCTACATTTGAGTTTTTTAACCAGGTTTATTTGTTGCCTGGTTTGCTCGCTATTAACGGTGGTTTCGCCGTTAATCCCAATAAAGTGAGTTTTAATTTCCATTAACCCTCCTTAACATAGCCAGGGAACCACTCCTTAAAGATTTCCGGGACGTCCTCATCAATGATACTTTGATGATCTTCCAACCATTCTTTAGCATCCTGAGGGCTGACAAGGTAAATATCTTCACCCCCTCCCCAGTTATTGCTGCCTACACGTTGTCGATAAGAAGATTTTGCACCCCCCTCTCCAGCGATAAAAAATTGCCCGCTGGGAGACTGGTACAACGTTTCTTCCATGTACTGGAAGTCTGTTTTCTGATACCCATTGGTGGCCGTTGCGATTGCAGTGGCTCGCTCTGTGTCGTAAAAGTAACCATTAATAATTTTTCGCATAAGACATAAATTTAAGATTTAACATTGAGATACTTTCTGAATTTCTCCGGGGGGTATTTTTTCTTTGACCCCGTGCCCCATACCATAAACGGAGGCACGCCCGGAAATTCCTTGTGTTCGATTTCACGTTTGATTTTTGAAGCTTTCGAGAGGCTAATCCCTAAAGCTTTCGAGACTTTTTTAAGTGTGTCCATAACATAGATTTTAATTATACAGTCGTAAAATGTACCTTATTTGTACCTGTAAAATATAAGTTATTGAAATTCAGTATAGGTTAATTTCTGTATCGGCAAGTGAAAAATGGAAGACAAAATCAGGAACACCAAAAAAATGACAAATTCTTTATCTTTGTAAAAAATCGTCAGTACATTGCAAGATGAGACTCAGTAATCAGGAAATCACAATCATTAAGCAATTAGCCAAGAGGGTATTTGGTAAGGACACTCATGTATACCTTTTTGGGTCAAGAACTTCTGATGATTCCCGGGGTGGAGATATTGATTTACTGATAACCCATAAAGACCAGCAAAAACTGACCTTCAGCGCTAAAAAAGAATTCCTGGCTGAACTGAAAACAAGAATAGGCGATCAAAAAATCGATGTAGTCCTCGATACCAAAACAACCCAATCAAAGAAAAATTTTTACCAATCCATCCATCAACAAGCCGTAAAGTTATGAGCGCTTCCTTTGAGTTTGATAAATTGAAAGAATCTTTGAAACTTTGTGATGTTCATCACGAACGAATGTTTTATGCCTTTGGCATGATAAGAAACAGATTTCCGTTAACTACAACATCTTATGAGTGTTTATAAAATGATGAATTAAGCTACTTTGATCAACTTATTTTTCGCTTCTCCAAACTTCAGGATAGTATGGGACGGCGACTATTCCCTGATTTGCTGGAAGCCTTGGGTGAAGATATTTACGACAAGCCTTTTATTGATAAGTTAAATATCCTCGAACGCCTGGAATTACTGGATGATCATAAAACATGGTTGAATCTTCGTGAAACCAGGAATCTAGTCACACATGAATATCCCATAGAATCGTCCGAAATCATTGAAGGATTGAATGACCTGGCCGAAGGCGTGGA
>JAIPAH010000156.1 GCA_021740175.1 Bacteroidales bacterium | reverse complement strand
GGAGGAGGAATCTCATAATTCCACTTCGAAAGTCTGTTGAAACTTCTAACCAGCTAATTGACCAATTTTGGCAGTTTTAGTTTTCATTTGAACACCTTAATTTTTTTTCAAATCAACCGTTATTTAGAATAGAGCGATTCTGGTTTATAAACCGAAGTCATAAAAAATCCTAACAACGGTTTCTTCAATTTCCTGAACAAAAGCAAAGCCGCCTTGTTAAGATAATGATCTAACAAAGTGTAAAAACCAATGAAAAGTAAAGAAAAATTAACCATAAGGTCGGTTGATAAAAAAACACTGGAAAAGTGGTATCGCATTCTGACACTAGGTCGTCAGTTGGATGACAAAGCACCCAACTACCTGAAGCAGGCCCTGGGATGGTCTTATCACGCGCCCTATGCGGGTCATGACGGAATACAGTTTGCGATCGGGCAGGTATTTGATAAGGAGCACGATCATCTATTTCCCTATTACCGGGATATGCTCACAACCTTTTCAGCCGGCCTGACCGTGGAAGAAATATTACTAAATGGCTTATCCAAAAAGGATGATGTAGCCAGCGGCGGGCGTCACATGTCAAACCATTTTGCAAAACCGGAATGGAATATCCACAATGTCTCCTCCGCCACGGGTAACCACATACAGCAAGCCGTTGGTGTGGGCAGGGCAATAAAATACTATGGCGGCAAAGGAGTGTCTATATCCTCACAGGGAGAATCTTCGGTATCCGAAGGATTTGTGTATGAAGCCATAAATGGAGCTTCCAACGAAAAACTACCGGTTATATTTGTTTTCCAGGATAACGGTTACGGCATATCGGTTCCGAAAGCAGACCAAACAGCGACACCCTATGTGGCCGATAACTTTGCCGGTTTCCGAAACCTTAAAATCTTTTATTGCAATGGCAAAGATGTCTTCAGCTCCATGAATACCATGCAGAATGCCAAGAAATGGGTACAGGAAAATCAAATGCCGGCTATCGTTCATGCCAATTGCGTCCGCATTCACTCCCATTCCAATTCCGATCGCCACGAACTTTACCGCGACGATGATGAACGTGAAAGAGCACACAGGCAGGACCCGGTAGCTATTTTCAAACAACGGCTCCTCTATTCAAAAGTCTTTGAACAGGAGGAACTGGACAACATCGATAAAGAAGCCAAGAAAGAAATATCCAAAAACCACAAGAAGGTTATAAAGGCTGCCGATCCGGACCCGGAAACGATTTTTGATTACGTGATCCCCGAACCTTACAAAGCGGAAAAATACCCAACGGGGACCCACAATCACGACGGCGAGAAGAAAAAATATATTACGGCACTCAACGAAACGCTCAAGAGCGAGTTCCGCAATAATCCCGACACTTTCCTGTGGGGCCAGGATGTGGCCAACAAGGACAAAGGCGGTATCTTTAACGTCACCAAAGGGATGCAGCAAGAGTTCGGCAAATCGCGTATTTTCAATGCCCCGATTGCCGAAGATTATATTGTCGGCACGGCCAATGGTATGAGCCGCTACGATAATAAAATCCGTATCGTCGTGGAAGGTGCGGAGTTTGCCGACTACTTCTGGCCGGCAATGGAACAATATGTGGAAGCTACGCACGATTACTGGCGCTCCAACGGAAAATTCGCCCCCAACATGACCATCCGGCTCGCTTCCGGGGGCTATATCGGTGGCGGGTTGTACCATTCACAAACCACCGAAGCTGCTCTGGGTACTTTCCCCGGTATCAGGGTTGTTTATCCTTCGTTTGCGGATGATGCCGCCGGATTACTGCGCAGCAGCATTCTATCGGAAGGGCCGACCTTATTCCTGGAGCCTAAAGCGCTATATAACGACCCGAAAGCAGCCACACCTATTCCTGATGATTATGAGGTTCCTTTCGGTAAAGCCATAGTAAGACGTGAAGGTAGTGATTTAACCGTCATTACCTACGGCAATGCCACCCATCACAGCCTTGAAGCAGCGGCAAAAATAGAGGAAGAAACTAACGCCTCCATCGAGGTGATTGACCTGCGGTCGCTTATCCCGCTGGATAAGGAGGCTATCCTGGATTCTATCAAAAAAACCAATAAAGTTCTCGTAGCTCATGAAGGACCAGTCTTCAACGGATTCGGGGCTGAGCTTTCATCCCTTATCACTGAAGAGGCCTTTGAATATCTCGACGGGCCGATTAAGCGCGTGGGAGCCACCTTCACACCTGTAGGATTTCATAAAAATCTTGAGGATGCTATCCTGCCCAATACCAGCAAGGTTTACGACAAGCTAAAGGAAATATTGGAATATTAGATATTTTTTCCCGCTTATAAAGCAAAAGGCCGCCATAGAGCGGCCTTTTTTTTGTTGAAAGGTTGAGAAAACTACTCTTGCGAGTCTTTTACAATACGAAAACCTATCCAGACATGGGGTGTTCTGGGTTTGTTGTAGGAATGGATAGAATAAAAATGACGAAAAGATCATCAACTTTCTGAATTTTTCTTTGCCTGCCAAACGCTTATTTTTTTACTTTAGAAAAAGAAAAAACGAATTTTTTATACTTATGGTCTACATCTCTGATATTAAAGGATACAGCATCCGCTCGCTGCGGAAATGGCTGGAGGTACTTACCTACAATACTTTGTTGCAAGGGGAGATAGAGAATTATTTTAATGAGAACGAGATTGAGCCCAACTTTGATGTCAATCAAAGCATGAATTTTGCTGACCTTGCCACGGGTGTCTTTTTCAATCCCGAGCAGGATTTTTGCTACCTCTATCCCGGTAACCTGCTGGGAGGACTTTCCTGCGGCCTATCTGCTATGGATGTCCTTATGACCGTCCACAACAAAAAAGACGTAAACCATCATTATAACCGCATCTCCCCCACCCACTTTTATAATCTCGAAAAACGCATAAAAACGGTCTCGGGTATTAAGAGCAACCAGGCAGCCATAGCGGTAGGGCTGGCCCGTAGTCTGAAAATTTATTATACCCGCAGCATCGTTATCTGCCCGGTGCATCCCGACGAAATCGTAGAAGGTACGCTTTTTGAAGCCATGCATGCTGCCAATGAAGAACGTCTACCCTTGTTATTTGTCGTTTCGGGCTATGCCAGCGAATCCGCAGCTTTCAATCCGGAAATTTTTCAACGTCTGACCAATATCTATTTCAGCTATTGTGACGGAAGCAACTTTTTTGACACCATGAACGCCATGACCAAGGCCTGGCAGATAACCCGCGACGGTACGGGACCGGTGATGTTGATTGGCCGGGGCAGGCTTACATCCCGGCAAGCTTACGATATTCTCGCCGGAGAGCTATACCAATCGCAAAAGCTCACCAAAGAAGAAATTAACAAGATGTGGGAAGAAGTCCGTGTGCAAATCCGCAAGGAAAAAGAAAAGGTTAGCGCATTAGAATCGCCAGGCGCAGAAGACATAGCTATGAGCCAAACGAAGGTATTCCAGGCGCAGGAGAAAGAAGCCCCCGAAGAAACACCGCAATATACCATCCGTGAAGCCATTGAAAGTACCCTAATAACCGAATTACAGCAAAACATCCACGGATTTTATGTGGCTAGAGCGTACACCGCCGAATCAAACCCGTTTCCCACCAGGCTCAGGTCTCATATTGCCGAACACAGGGTTATCACGCTTAATGCCGGTGAACAACTGCTCACGGCTTCAGCCGGAGGCATGTGCGAATACAATGAAAATATGAGTGTCGTGGTTGAACCGTGTGCCCATGCCGATGACTATTGGAGTTCACTGGCCCAGGTTGTGGATTTAACCTTCTCCATGCTTCTCTTACAACAAAACATCTCGTTGGTTATCCGCATTCCCTCGGGAGGATATACCGGCAGCGGGCCTTATGCCTCCCAAAATTTAGAGGGCCCATTGCTATCAGTGCCGGGGCTACGGATTGCTTATCCCGCTTATGCCAATGATTATGCGGGTTTACTCCGTACGGCCATGCGTTCCCCCGGAATAACCGTATTGCTCGAGAGCAAAGCTACGTATGATGATGATATCGCCACTGCTAAGGTACCACCCGAACATAGTGTACCTTTCGGGGAAGGAAAGGTCATTAGGGAAGGAAAAGACCTGACCATTTTTAGCTACGGCAATGCACTGCATTTGGCCGTATTGGCTGCAGATAGTCTTGCCCGTGAAGATGAATATGAAGTGGAAGTTTTTGACCTGCGCTCACTACTCCCCCTGGATAAAAAAGGCATCTTAAAAAGCGTCAACAAGACCGGAAAAGCCCTCATTGCTACCGAAAGCTATCTCTTTGGTAATGTCGGGGCGGAAATCAGCTCTCTGCTAAACCAGGAAGCTTTCTTTTCGCTGGAAGCCCCGGTTAAAAGACTGGGGAGCCTGTTTATACCCGTCCCCTACCAAACCCATCTCGAAAGTACCGTTTTACCCGGGGTCTCTGATATAAAAGAAGCGGCAAGAGATATTCTTTATATATAAAAAATGAATACTTTTGCAGCGAATTTGAAAAATACAATCCGTAGGAAGTATTTTTATGCTTGTTATGGTGATTTTATAACTGCTTTACCACAAAATTTTTAAATCAGCAATGTCGAGCAAACTCCAAAAGGTCAGAAATGCTTCCATCTTCAGCACGGTACTCAATGCTATCCTGGCGCTCGGAAAAATCACTATCGGATTTATCAGCGGAAGCCTGGCTGTATTGAGCGACGGTTTGGATTCGGCGGGCGATGTCCTTACTTCAGTCATTATGATCGTTACCGCCCGATTGATGAGGAAACCCCCTAACATCAAATTTCCCTACGGTTATGACAAAGCTGAGTCTATCGCTTCCAAATCCATCTCCTTCTTTATTTTCTTTGCCGGGGCCCAACTGGTTTTCTCCGCCGTCCGTAAATTGTTTATCATCGAAGACAACCCCATTCCCGGAGTATTAGCTTTATGGGTAACGGCCATTTCTATTGTGGTCAAAATTATTTTGAGCCTTCATCAAAAAAGAAAGGCCAATCAACTGCAGAGCCACATGCTTAAAGCCAATGCCCGTAATATGCAAAACGACATCCTAATCTCCGGGAGTGTCTTGCTGGGATTATTGCTAACCCAAACGCTGGGCATCTACCAAATCGATGTAATTATCGGTTTGGGAATCGGGCTGTATATCATGTGGACCGCTTACAAAATCTTTCTCTCCACGAGTACGGAGCTTATGGACGGAGTTGATGACCCTTCCATCTACAATAAGGTTTTTGAAGCCGTGGCGGAAGTGAAAGGGGCTACCAACCCGCACAGGGCACGCATCCGGCAAATGGGGAATCAGTATTTGGTTGCCATTGATATAGAAGTTGACGGCGCGATTTCGGTAGCCAAGTCTCATGAAATAGCGGCAGAGCTTGAACAAAGTATTAAAAAGAAAATCCCAAATGTATATGACATCCTGGTACACATTGAACCATACGGACATAGCGAAAAAGATGAAAAATTCGGAATATCCCATAAGAATTTTCCGAAAGATATATAACATTCTGGTTGCGTGGTTAGTCATTATATTTCTGTCAGGCAGCCTTTATGCAGAAAATATAGAGGAGAACAACAAAAAAACCATCAGCGGGACCATCACCAATGCCAGTAACGGAGAAGCGCTCATCGGTGCTACCATATTCGTAAAAGAACTTAAAACGGGAACCAGCGCCAATAAATACGGATATTACTCAATAAGTTTGCCCCCGGGAACTTATACGCTGGAATATTCATATATTGGTTTTGAAAAAAAGACCCTGGAGATAGACCTGGAAGAAGACATAACTCAAAACATCGAACTCCGAAGCAAAGAGGAAACACTCGATGAGGTGGTGGTTAAAGGCGAAAAGAAAGATGCCAATGTTCGCAAAAATGAAATGAGCGTCTCAAAACTGGATGCGGAAACAATTTCCAAAATTCCCGCCATGATGGGAGAAACGGACCTTATCAAAGCCATACAGCTACTGCCGGGCGTGCAGTTTGCCACCGAAGGTTCCTCCGGATTCACCGTGCGGGGGGGATCGCCCGATCAAAATCTTATCCTGCTGGATGAAGCACCGGTTTATAATGCTTCTCACCTGATGGGGTTCTTCTCGGTTTTCAACAACGATGCTATCAAAGATGTGAAGCTGTACAAAGGAAACATCCCGGCACGTGCCGGTGGAAGGCTTTCGTCCCTGCTCGATATCAGGATGAAAGAAGGCAACCAAAAAGAGATGTCGGGGCAAGGGGGTATAGGCACCATCTCCAGCCGCCTGACACTGGAAGGTCCGCTGGCGGAAGACCGCGCTTCGTTTTTGGTTGCAGGTCGAAGGTCTTATGCCGATCTATTTCTGCCTTTGGCCAATGATGAAAATGTCAGCGATAATACGCTTTATTTCTATGACCTGAATGCCAAGGTAAACTATAAAATAAACGAAAACAATCGCCTTTTCTTGTCGGGCTATTATGGCAGAGATGTTTTTAAAAACCAGGATTTCCGGGTAGGCTGGGGCAACAATACCTTCACCGTACGCTGGAATCATCTTTTTAGTAAAAAATTATTCTCCAATTTCACTTTCGTGAAAAGCAATTACGACTATAATCTGGGCATCCCCGAAGGAGAACCTAACTCTTTTATCTGGAAAGCCGATCTGAATGATTATACCTTTAAGGGCGATTTCAGCTATTACCCGAATCCCCAAAGTACTTTTAAATTCGGAATTCAATCGACGTATCACCGTTTTTTCCCGGGAACAGCCAAAGGACTCGGGGAGCAAAGCCTCTTCAACGCGTATGAAGTACATCACAATAATTCGCTGGAAAGCAGCCTCTATTTCGAACACGAATACGAATTTAACCCGCTTCTATCCTTACGTTACGGGTTGAGATATACCCTGTTCCAAAATGTCGGCAGCGGCGTGATTTACAACTTCAATGACAGTTATGAAGTGACGGACAGCACAAAATATGATTCCGGGGAATTCTTCAACAACTACAACGGTTTTGAACCACGGATCGGGCTGCGCTATCAGCTAAACGAGTTTTCGTCTATCAAGGCCAGTTATTCACGGACAAAACAGTATATTCACCGGGCAACCAACAGCACCTCGGGGACGCCGCTGGATATTTGGTTCCCGTCAACGCCAAACATCGCTCCACAAAAAGCCGACCAATGGGCTTTGGGGTACTTTCGCAACTTCAGGCAAAACACCATCGAAACGTCGCTGGAAGTATTCTATAAAAACATGTACGATATCGTTGACTTTAAAGACCATGCGGAAATTCTTCTCAACAAAGAGTATGAAGGAGAAATACGGTCGGGAGATGCAACGGCATACGGGGCGGAGTTTATGACCAAGTTTGACATCAACCGCTTTAGCGGAAGGATAAGTTATACCTACTCCCACTCGGAACGTACCGTAAAAACCGTTAACGATGGTGAGACCTATCTTTCCCCCTATGACAGGCCACACGATATTACCATTGTGCTCAATGCCGATATCACGAAGCGTTTGTCCACCGGATTAAACTGGGTTTATATGACCGGCCGGCCGGTAACTTTTCCCACAGGAAGGGTTGAGATTGGCGGAAAATATGTGCCGGTATACTCTGAGAGGAACGGTTACAGGATGCCTGATTATCACCGCATGGATTTTTCCCTCACCTACCAAGGGAAAGAATCAGCAGGCAAAAAATTCCACAGCGAATGGAGTTTGTCGTTATACAACGCCTATGGACGGAAAAATGCATGGGTAATAAACTTTGTACAGGATGAACAAAATCCTTCAGAAACGTATGCGGAGAAGACCTACCTCTTCGGAGTAGTGCCTTC
>JAIPAH010000155.1 GCA_021740175.1 Bacteroidales bacterium | reverse complement strand
GTGATAAACGGCTTTTGCGGCTTGTTCAAGCATAGGCGTGGAAATATCCGTCCCTAATATCGAATAATCAAACCGGGGAAAATAATACTTCATTTCTTCCAGTATAATTGCCAGTGAAAAGACCTCTTTGCCGCTGGAGCAGCCTGCGCTCCATAATTTCAAAGAATCCGTGTTCTTTAAGAGCTCGGGTAATATTTTCTTTTCCAGGGTATCATAATGTGTAGGCTCCCTAAAGAAATCCGTTTTATTGGTACTAATAAAATTAAGCAGATACAAGGTTTCGTGTGGTCCTTTTTGTGGATCGAAAACATAGTCGCAATAGGCTTTAAAATTATCCATACCAAGTTGGTATAGCCGCTTTTTCAGCCGGCTTTGAAGCATAATTTTCTTGTGATCAGGCATTTTTATCCCGCTTTCCCTTTCAATGAGGGAGGCAAGCCTGCGAAAATCCTTATCATTTATCGTAGCCTTATGCGCTTTTTCAAAAAAACCGCGATTTTTCATCCCTTGCTAATACTGTTCATAATCTTTATCCAGCTCATCATCCTGTTCAAGATTATAATTAATCCCTTTTTTTCCTTGTTGTTGCTGCTGGCCCTGTTGTTGCTGCGTTTGCTTATTTTTCCAATTCTGATAACTCTTAGTCTGCTCGTTTTTAATCTCCCGAAGAGCCTTTTCGTTTATCTTAAAAAACTGGATAACATCGTGCAACTGCTGTGCCTGAGTGTCGAGTTCTTCCGAGCTGGTAGCCATCTCTTCCGAAGAGGCGGCATTACTTTGGGTGATTTGATTGAGCTGCTGTATAGTGTTATTAATTTGTTCCCCGGCCGAATTTTGCTCAGTGCTCGAAGAAGAGATTTCCTGGACAAGTTTGGCCATTTTCTCAAGTTGCGGCAGCATATCAATCAGTAAATTCCTGGTCTTGGAAGTGATTTCTACGCTGGAGGCCGATAGCTTATCGATTTCAGCGGCAGCCTGCCGGCTACGCTCGGCCAGCTTACGAACTTCCGTGGCCACCACGGAAAATCCGCGACCGTGTTCCCCGGCCCGCGCTGCTTCAACGGAAGCATTAAGCGCCAGAATATTGGTTTGATAAGCAATATCATTGATGATCGTAATCTTGTCGGCTATGGTTTTAATCGCTTCCAGGCTCTCCTTCGATGAATTTCCCAGCGAATCAATATTTTCACTGACCTTGTTGGCAATCCCTTCTGCCTCTTTCGCATTCTCGGAATTTTGATCGATACTGGAAGCCATTTCTTCCATAGAGGATGAAACTTCCTCCGTGGAGGAGGCCTGCTCGGAAGCTCCCTGAGAAAGCTGCTGGGAATTATTGCTTAACTCCTGGCTGGCCGTTTTGATGTTATCCGCACTGGCAATAATGCTTCCGGTAATTTCCGTCAGTTTCTGCATCGTAAACTCCATGGACCGGGCAATCGATCCGAATTCATCCTTGCGCTCCTTTATCTCGCCGGGGAATTCCATATCGATATTCCCTTCGGCAAGCTTCTCAATCTTCTCAGAAATTTGCTTTAGCGGCTGTTGAATAATCCGCGAGGTAAAATAGAAGATGGCCACAAAAGCCAATACTCCTAAAGGACCGGCCCATAGTAAGTGTTGTATCCCCACGTACCCCACGGTGTAGGAACAAAATACAATGATGATAACCGGCCCGATAGCTATCAGCCCGAACTTATAGAGCATCGAAGTTTTATATACAGCCCTGAGGATAACTATAGCCAGCGGTACCAGCACAAGGATCAAGGCTAGTGCAAAAACGAGCAACTGGTTTTCTTGCAAAAAAGTATTCATATTTTTAGTCTTTTTGGTTTTCTTTCGCTTTTTTGATTTCCGTTATTTCTTTTTGCGTGAATATTTTATCAATATCCAAAAGCAGTATCACTTCCTCTTCACGATTAATCACCCCGGTTACGTAATCGGGATTTAATTCCAGGCCCATGTCCGGAACGCCGGCTATTTCATTCTCTTTCACCTCAATGACGTCGCGGGCCTTATCCACTATGAGCCCCATCTTATAGGTTTCCTTATCGGAATGAATATCCAATACGAGTATGCAGGAATCCCCGGACAATTCGGTTTTTTCCATTCCAAATTTAACCTGTGAATCAATGACCGGGAGAAGTTCTCCCATCACATTAACTATTCCCTCAAGATAAGCCGGCGTTTCGGGAATAGGTGTAGCCTTCATCCATTCAAGGACATTTATCACTCTCAAAACAGGAACAGAAAATGTATCCTCCCCCACCTCGAAAATGAAGTATGAAATAGATTTTTGTGTCCCATCCATAACTTAATGATTTTTTACAATATTTCTCATACTATTTTGTTTTGCTCTCTTCCTTCTTTTCTTCAATAAACCTTCTGACATCCACCACAAAAGCGATTGTTCCATCACCCAAAAGACAGCCGCCCGAAAACACTTTAAGTCCTTCCAGATATTTACCCAGCGATTTGAGCACCACCTGGCTATTGCCTAACACTTTATGCACTACAAAGCCATATTTGGTGTCATCATAATTGACTACAATAGTCGGGTAACTACCTTGGCCGCCATTATCCGAGCCCGGATCAAAAAACAGTGGGATACACGGTATGCTTTCCCCTTTGAGAGAGATAATTCGATTGTGTTTTTTTAGCCTGGAGGCCTCAATGGTTTCTATCCTGTCTATCACTGTCAGAGGAAGGATGAAATGCCTGTTGTTAACACTAACCATCAATCCATCGACAATAGAGAGCGTTAAGGGAATGATCAGGGTAATGGCCGAACCTTTTCCTTTTTGTGAATGCACTTTTACATCACCGCTAATCTGTGACAGGGTGCTACGTATAACATCCATGCCCACGCCACGTCCACTAACGCCGTCGGCACTGTAGGTGGTAGTGAATCCGGATTTAAAGGTCATCTCCAGCAGTTTAGCCTGGCTCACGTCCTCGCCGGGATCAATCAACCCCTGTTTGACAGCCTGATTTTTTATTTTCTCAAAATCAAATCCGCGTCCGTCATCACTGATCTCGATGTGTACTTCCGGGCCGGAATAATAAGCCTTAAGCCGTAATTCTCCATGCGCATTTTTACCGGCTTCCAGGCGTTCTTTTTCGTTTTCGATCCCATGACTGATACTGTTTCTAAGGATATGAAGAACCGGCTCATAGAGGTGTTCTACAATCGTTTTATCAAGCTGTGTGTCTTCTCCCTCGGTATAAAAGACGACTTCTTTGCCCTGTTCATGAGACAAGTCCCGTACTAACCGCCTGAACTGCAAAAGCATTGTTTTTAAAGGGACCAGGCTGATATCAAAAGCCACCTCCCTGATGCGATCTGTAAGTTTTTCCATACCTTCACGGAACTCCTCCAGTTGAGGATTTTGCATTTGCGTGGAGAGCATCGATAGTTGAGATTGATAAGTAACCAACTCACCTACTGCATTAATCAATTCATCTATCTTGGAAGAGGCGACTTTTATGGATTGTTTTTCGTAGGAAGGTTCTTCAACGGCGGTGGGGCGAGGGGAAGCATGCTTTTCTGCGGCATATCCTTTAAGCTTTTCTACAGAGATGTTTCGGTCATCAGTAACCTGCTGTAGTTCCTTCTTTACACTTTCCCTGCTGAGCAAGTTTTCTTTTGCCAGCGATTCAATAGTTATTTTGCTTTCATCCTCCACAAAAAGAAAAACCTCCCGAATCTCCTCTTCGCTTGCTTCGGTGACTAATAGCACTTCCCAGGCCAGGTAACAACGGGTGGGATCCATTTTATGGAGTGGAGGCAAATCGTGAGTTTTAACAAATACTTCCCCTTCTCCCAGGTTCATTAGCTCATCCAGCAAATAGAGAGGGTTCGTCCCATTATCCAGAACATCCCGTGAGGGATTAAAATAAATGTAGTAGGTAGTAAGATCGCTTTTAGAGACAGAATCCTTTGTTTTCCCGGTTTCACCATTCTCTCCTTCAACTTTGGTAAGCAATGTTTCTATCTTTTCAAGGGTTTGCTTATATGCTTGCTCGTCTTCCAACCGATCATCGGCTTTAAGCAATGCTTTGAAGATATCAACGGAACGAAATGTGAGGGATATTAAGGAATCGTCGGGGGACATTTCTTTATTCCGCAGTTTCTCATAAAGGCTCTCCATTTGATGAGCCAAATCATTTACCCGGTTGAAGCCAAACATAGCTGCGCCACCTTTAAGCGAGTGTAACCCTCTAAAAATATTATCAATCGCCTTGCTATCAGACTTATTCTTCTCCATACCCAGGAGATTTTCCTCAATGGAGTTCAAATAATCCTGCGCCTCCTCTTTAAACGTCTCTTTAAATTGTTCATTCCCCATCAGCGTAATACTTTTTTAAGGGCCTTAAGGAGTTTCTCCGGGCTGAAAGGTTTGACAATCCATCCAGTCGCGCCGGCTTGTTTGGCTTCTTTTTTCTTGTCCAGTTGCGATTCGGTAGTCAGAAACAAAATGGGAACCCCTTTGTAATCATCCAGCTTTCGTATTTCCCGGATAAGTTCCATGCCGTCCATATTGGGCATATACAAATCAGTAACCACTAACCGGTATTTCTCCTTTCTGATTTTATCGAGAGCTTTGTCCCCATCCTCGGCAAGAGCTACCTCATAGCCTTCGTTGCGCAGCGTATAACTAACCACATCCCGGATACTCTCCGAATCATCTACTACCAATACTTTTTTAGGCATATATGGATCAAATTAATTTTATAATCTTATTTAAGCCTGCATTTTTAAGTACAGTTTTTTGTTCGTCGTTCCCTTCCACCCTCAAAGAGACTTCTTTTTTAGCTGATTTTGCCGCCGCAATGAGTATTTGGAGGAAGGCGATGTTCAACTCTTCCTCAGTACGTAAATCTATAACTACTTTACCCGCTTCTTCGATTTTTTCTATCAAATCATTCCGAAAAGCTTTAACCTGCAACATCTCAGGAACCCCATTCACATTAACATGAACTTCATTACCATACTTTTCAGCCACTAATTTATAATTTTCCGGCATTTTCAGGATATTTCTTAATATGAGATTGTTTAAATGATTATAAATATACTAAATTTTTTTTACACAAACCTTAAGCTTCCGGCATTTGCTTAATTTTTAGTTGGTTCAAAAATTTAATAAAACGCCCTGAAAAGTCGCCGTTATAGACACGTTTAACTTTTTATAACAAAATTAATGGGGAACACACCTTTCTCTGAACGGTATTATTATTTATTTTGGAGAGCAAAATATTTTGAAACTTAAGATTATGATCGATAAAAAATTTATATGGTATTTTGTGAGTGTGATTTTTTTGGCATTCATGGCTCAATCGTGCGGTACCGTATATCAAAGCCGTTGGAAGGCTTCTTCCGACCACAATAAAATTCAACAATCGGATGAGCGCTCATACGCTTATGATGCTTCAACCGGGATCATGTACCGGGTTCTCAATAATGAAGACTCACTTTTTGTTAACCTGAAATTCTCCAGTGAACTTACCCGGCTCAAGGTGCTGGGGTTTGGGTTAACAGTATGGATCGACCCGGAGGCAAAAAGAAACAGACGTTTAGGCATCAACTATCCATTGGGTAATAAGAAGCACCTTGCCAACAGACGCAAAAACCTGTCGAATCCAAAAATCAATAAAGGAGAAGGCGGTATGCTCGAAATTGATCATTCTCAAAATAATAATCCTAAAGCCGCATTAAAACTTATGAACAGAGATATACGGCTAATCGGTTTTACTGAAAAAGGTGAGGCTATGAAGAAATCGCTATTCCAATCGGAGATTGAAGCGGAACTAAAGCCTAATCAGCAAGGAACATTGGTATACAGTCTTGCCATCCCTTTTGATAAACTTTCCGAGGCATCGGCTTTTGATAAAAACTCACCGGTAAGCCTGGGCTTTGAAACAGGCCATGCTGAAAAAAGAGATCGCGACAATCAACTGAAGCGCAGACGTATGGGTGGCGGAGGCCCACCTATGGGCGGAGGGGCTCCTATCATGTCTTCCCGCAATAAAGGCACCAAGGGTAAGAAAAATATTATGGCGCATCCAGAGAAATTATGGATAAAAAAACTGAAACTGGCTTCAGTAGATGAAGCTAAGGAATAACTACCACACTTCTTCCGGGTCCACCATATAGAGATCGAGCTTACCAGACTATGTATGCATGATCCGGAAAAAGATGTTACGTGTTACTCACTCCTTCCGTAAACCTTCCGCAACCTCGATTGTTGAATTTAAGGTCAAACCGGTTATATGTCTCATCCGGTAAATAGATTATTTTTAATAATTTCGCATTAAATTAATAAAACTTATAAAGATATGAACTACGATCTAATAGTCATTGGCAGCGGTCCCGGAGGTTACGTGGCCGCTATCCGCGCATCTCAGTTAGGAATGAAAGTCGGGGTTGTAGAAAAGGAGAGTTTAGGCGGCGTTTGCCTCAACTGGGGCTGTATTCCCACCAAAGCCCTTTTAAAAAGCGCGCAGGTATTTCAATACGCCCAGCATGCTAAAGATTACGGCGTAAAAATCGGAGGTAAAATCACCCCGGAATTTAAAGGCATGATCGATCGCAGTCGCAATGTGGCCGACAGCATGAGTAAAGGCATTCAATTTCTCTTCAAGAAAAACAAAATCGACTCTATTGAAGGGCATGGCCGTATTACCAAAGACAAGAAAGTGGAAGTAGAGACCAAAGACGGCAAAAAAGAGACCTACGAAGCTAAAAACATTATTATCGCCACAGGAGCCCGTTCCAGGGAACTTCCCAGCCTCCCCATAGACGGAGAAAAAATTATTGGCTACCGGAAAGCCATGACCCTCGAAAAACAACCTGAATCAATGGTTATCGTTGGTTCCGGGGCTATTGGTTCGGAGTTTGCCTATTTCTATAATTCAATAGGCACCAATGTAACGCTTGTCGAATACCTGCCTCAAGTGGTTCCCCTCGAGGATGAAGAAGTCTCCAAGCAACTGGGACGTAACTTCAAGAAATCAGGCATCAAGGTAATGACCAACTCGTCCGTGGAATCGGCCGATACAAGTGGGGAGAAAATTAAGGTAAAAATCAAAACCAAAAAAGGTGAAGAGGAAGTCGATACCGACGTTGTGCTTTCAGCAGTAGGTATTACGGCCAATATAGAAGATGTAGGCCTGGAACAAGCCGGGATTAAAACCGAAAAAGGCAAAGTCGTCGTCGATGAGTTTTATAAAACAAATGTGGACGGGATTTATGCCATAGGCGATGTTATCGATGGTCCTGCTCTTGCCCACCTGGCTTCGCATGAGGGGATTACGTGTGTCGAAAAGATTGCCGGAGAAGATCCCCAGCCTTTGGATTATGGTAATATTCCATCCAACACTTATACCGTGCCTGAAATAGCCTCCGTGGGAATGACCGAAAAAGAAGCGAAAGAAGCAGGCTACGAACTGAAGGTGGGTAAGTTTCCGTTCACCGCTTCAGGCAAAGCCAAGGCAGCCGGACATGCCGACGGTTTCGTGAAGGTTGTTTTTGATGCGAAATACGGTGAATGGCTCGGTGTACATATGATTGGGGACGGCGTTACGGAGATGATTGCCGAAGCGGTGACAGCCCGTAAGCTCGAAACCACAGGACACGAGATCATCAAATCGGTACACCCGCACCCGACCATGTCGGAAGCTGTAATGGAAGCCGCGGCAGCAGCTTATGATGAGGTGATACATATCTAAGTGTTTAAGTGCTTAGGTGCTTAGGTGTTTAGGTTTATAAGTTCTCGTTATGGCGGCAAAGCACTTTGTTTTTTTCTGTTTTTTTATCTTTTTTTGAAAAAATGA
>JAIPAH010000023.1 GCA_021740175.1 Bacteroidales bacterium | reverse complement strand
ATTCTGTAGCATGGTGTATAGTGTTTGGAAACTTTGTTAATATACTACATTTCAGTATATTAACCTAAACATCATGCTACTTTTTTTCACATTTTTTTGTTAATTTTCAAGGGTTTAATCAAATGCGAAACTTGAGTTATTAACTTTGAAAAAAAGAGAAAAATGAAAATCGAAAAGACGGATAACGAGATAGTGATAAGAATACCTAATACGGTAGCATTAGATGATTTAGAGGATTTTTTAAATTATTTGGAATATAAAGAAAAAACTTCCGATGTTAATGTTTCACAGTCTGAAATTGATAAGTTAGCCTCTGAATTCAATAAAAGCTATTGGGCAAAATACAGAGATCAATATATCAAGTGAAAATGATAGTTGATACCAATATAGTATTTAGTGCAATATTAAATCAAAAAAGTAATATTGGTAAGATATTGATTGGTAAACAAAAGAATTGTGAGTTCTTCAGTTGTAATTATCAGAAAGAGGAAATATCGAAGTATTATCCAAAAATTGCAACAATAGCCGGCAAAGATATCCGATGGGTTCGAAATATGGAAAGAAAGGTTTCCTCAAATATTAGTTTTATTGATGAAAAACGAGTGATACCTACCAAAACTATTTTGGAATCCGAGGAAGTCGTAAAGGATGTTGATCTTGATGATGTATTATTTGTAGCTTTGACAAAATATTTAAAAGGTAGATTATGGACCGGCGATAAGAGGCTAATAAATGTATTGAAAAGCAAAGGATTTAATGATGTCATAACGACTTATGAATTGATAGACTTAACAAAATCAAAATGAATTATTGAGGTATTCCCTTCACTCCTCCAGCCCAAACACCTTCGCCACTTCCTTACGATAATAATTTCCTATCGGGAGTTTTTCGCCGTTTACTTCCAGTTGGTTGCCTTCTAAAGCATCGATGTTTTTGATAGAGACGATGTACGACTTGTGGATGCGGATAAAGCGGTCGACAGGAAGTTTTTCTTCCAGCTCTTTGAGCGAGGCCAGCGCGGTGATGCGTTTATCATGCGCTGCATGGAACGTAACATAGGCTTTCTGGCCTTCTACGTAGATCAGGTCTTCGTAATTGATTTTGTAATATTTCCGGTCGGCGCGGATGATGAGATAGTTATCCCGGAAGTCGGTCTGTGTTTCCGGGGTCTCGGCTCCCTGCGGCTGAGACTGCCGGTTCTGTATGGCGGTGTTCACTTTATTAACAGCTTTCAGGAATCGATCGAAAGAGAAAGGTTTAAGCAGGTAATCGGTTACCTCCAGCTCGTACCCCTCCAGGGCATATTCTTCGTAAGCCGTGGTCAGGATAACATAAGGCTTCTGCTCCAGGCTTCGGATAAACTCCAGTCCTGAAATATCAGGCATCTGAACATCCAAAAAAAGCAAATCCACTTCACCTTGCTGCAGCGGTTCCATGACTTTCAGCGGGGAGTTGTAGTCACCGTAAAGCTCCAGGAAGGGAACTTTCGCCACGTAATCCTTGATGTACTTGCGGGCGAGGTATTCGTCGTCGATGATGGCACAGCGGATTTTCATGAGGTATGTATTTCAAGATTCACGGTAAATCTAAGGTCTTTTTCATCGATTTTCAAGGTATGGCGTTTCGGATACAGCACCTCCAGCCGCTGGCGGACGTTGGGAATGCCCATACCCTGCCCCTGAGTCGGCTTTCCTGCTTCCGGGACCGTGTTTTCTATCCAAAAACGAATCCGGCCGTTTTGGGTGGACAGCCTGATTCGTATCCAGGCATCCTCCAGCTCCTCAATCTTACTGTACTTAAACGCATTTTCAATAAAAGGAATAAAAAGCATGGGAGAGATGGCCTGGCTTCCCGAAGCTTCGGAATAATCGAAGCGGATATCCTGCTCGTGCTCCGACTTCATTCGCTGCAGCGTAATAAAGTTTTCGATGTACTTGATTTCATCCTTGAGCTTTACGGTGTCTTTGCTGCAATCGTAAAACACGTAGCGCAGCATCTCTGAGAGTTTAAGGACACTCTCGGGCGCCTTTTCCGATTGGGTATAAGTCAGGGCGTAAATGTTATTGAGCGCGTTAAATATAAAGTGAGGATTGATTTGCGCTTTCAGAAGTTTCAGCTCGGTGCCCAGCTTTTCCTCCCTGAGGTTTTTTTCGCGAATGGCCTGCTGCCTTACCGTGTTCGAAAGGTAAAGGGCGATACTGATAAAGTTGGCCATGAGTAGCAGAAAAAGCGAGCGGATAACCAGGAAGATAAACGCCGGAGATTTTTCATCACTGGTTTCTTTAAAAGGTTTAAAGATTTCCTCATCGAGGAAAGCATGGACCACGGCAAGGCCGATAATCACTGAGGCGTTTAGGAGAATGAACGTGACCCTTGATTGGGAAAAGAAGAACCGCGGCATCAGAAGGTATTCATTGATAACAAACAGCCCGATAACAATGAGGCCCGTCATGACGCCCATGAGTAAAGCTACCGTCACCGGGTAAACGTGAGACGCCGGCAGCGCTATCAGCATCGATATCGCCAGAATGATGAGCGTTTTTGTTATCCATGGTTGGATTCTTCGATTATTCATAAACTTTCTTTCATTGTAAGGGCAAAATTATCGAAAAGTGAATGTTCAGGTTAATCTATTGAACGAAAGTGGCATTTTTATGAACGAAATGGTTTTACCGGGAGGCATTGATAATTTGGGTATTAGTTATTTAAAAACCTCTCAGCGCTCTCTGCGTGTTCTTTCTCTCTGCGCCCTTTGCGTGAATTCTTCATTTTTCATTCACCAAAATCCCCGTTTCGTTCAAAAACTTTTTTTGGTTGTAACAAGACCCGTAATCTTGCGTCCAGTTTGATGCAGTCAAAAACAAAAAATCATGAAAAAGAATAACTGGATTTATGCACTCGGGAGTTTGGTAGTTATCGGAATAGCTGTGGCAGTGTCGGCTTTTCTGATGAAAAACCAGGCCCAGCCCAAAAAGAGCACCGAAGACGAGCAACTGCTTTATGTGAAAGTGGATACGGTCGCTTCAAAAAAGATGCATCCTTCGATGGATTACGAAGGGCGTATGCACTCGTACGAAACCGTGGCGCTGTCATCTGAGGTCAGCGGACGTATTATGGAAGGGGAAGTGCCTTTTAAGGAAGGACAGAGTTTTGATAAGGGTGATCTTTTGATACAGATTTATAGCGAGGATACCAGGGTGGCCCTAACCTCCGGCAAAAGCAATTTTCTCAGAACGCTATCCTCCATTCTTCCCGACTTAAAAGTGGATTTCCCGGATGAATACCAAAAATGGAAAGCGTTTTTCGATGCGATTGATGTGAAAGGCGAGCTACCGCCCCTCCCGGAAATTAGCTCCGAAAAAGAGCAGGTGTTTCTGGCTTCGCGCGGGGTTTTGTCTGAGTATTATTCCCTGAAGCAGCAGGAGATCAATCTGACAAAGTATAACATTTATGCGCCTTTCGACGGAGCTTTTCAAAAAGTCACCCAGCAAGTCGGAGCCATAGCCAGCCCGGGCGCTACACTGGCTACAGTAGTCCGTACCGATAAGCTGGAGGCCATTATCCCCATACCACCCGAAGATGCCCGCTGGGTGCAGCCGGGGATTGATGTTAAGCTTACCGGTAACAACGGATTCAGTCAGCAGGGTAAAGTGACGCGTGTCGCCGATTTTCTGGATGCTTCCACCCAATCGGTCAGTGTTTACGTGCAATACATCCCCACCGAATTAAAACGCTTTAAAGTAGGAGAATTCGTGGAGGCAACTTTCCAGATCTCCAAAAAAGTCGACGGTTTTACCATACCCCGCGAAGCGCTGGTGGATGGCACGTCGGTATATACGGTTGAAAAGCAAAGGCTGCAAAAGAAACCGGTCAAGGTCTTACGCAAGATGGAAGACTACGTGGTGCTTTCCGGGCTGGAGAATGATTCGCAGGTAGTAGTAGAATCATTAGTGGATGTAAGTGTCGGACAAAAGGTAAATGTCAGGTAAGCTATGAAAAGAGTCATTAAAAAATTTGTTGAGTTTCCATTTTATGGAAAAATGGTGGTGGCCATTTTCCTGGTTTTAGGGATTTTTTCTTACACCACCCTTAAAAGAACCTCCTTTCCCATTACCGAAACCAATACGATAACCGTGATGGTGAGTTACCCCGGCGCCACTCCCCAGGAGATGGACGAGGGCGTGACTACGCTCATTGAAAACTCCATACGCGGGCTTCCGGGCATTAAAGAGTTCAACTCACAGTCGATGGAGAATGTCTCTAACGTAACCATTACCGCGGAATTTGGATATGACATTGACGAGCTGCTTATTGATGTGAAGAATGCCGTGGATGGCATCTCCAATTTTCCGGCCGATGCTGAGAAACCGGTAGTATCCAAACGCCGCTCCACTTCTCCGGCTATGTTTATTTCACTGGTCGCCGAGGAGGAACGTAGCCTGAAGATCAACGATATGGCGAATCGTATCGAGGATGATTTCCTGGGTTCGGGGGGCATCTCGCAGGTTAGTATTTTCGGACTTCCTTCCAGCCGCCTCGAGATGGAGGTGACCATTGATGAAACGCAGCTTCGGCGGTATGAGCTAACCATTACGGATATTCAAAGAGCCATTAGAAACAACAATCTCGACATCCACGGCGGAACAATCCGAAATCCCCGCGAACAAATCAATGTGGTGAGCCGCCAGCGCTCGGTCAAGCCGGAGAACATAAAAGACATTGTGATTAAGAGCAATCCGAACGGGCGCTTGATCCGAATCGGCGATGTAGCAGGGGTAGAGCTTCGTTACCAGGAAGACCCCAGTGAAAGTTTCGTGCAGGGGCACTCCAGCACCACCTTTTTTATCCAGAAGCTAAAAAGCGAAGACCTCCAGAAGATTTCCGAATTTGTGCATCAGTATATCGATGATTTTAATAAATCGCACGAAAATTACCGCATCAGGGTTTTGCATGATTTTAACGAAAACATCAACGCCCAACTTTCCATTCTTATCAACAACGGGCTGATGGGTATTCTGCTGGTGGTCGTCATGTTGACCCTCCTGCTCAATTTCAGGCTTTCACTATGGGTGGCCTGGGGTATCCCTGCCTCTTTACTGGGAATGTTTATCGTAGCTTCTCTTTACGGGATTTCTATCAATGTCATATCCCTTGTCGGGATGATATTGATAATCGGGATATTGGTCGATGACGGCATTGTGATAGGGGAAAACATATTTACCCATTTTGAAAGAGGCAAATCGCCACGCCTGGCCGCTATTGACGGGACCATTGAAGTGTTGCCGGCGGTTTTTACTTCTATTACCACCACTATGATTGCTTTCGCCCCATTGTTTTTCATCGAGGGCAATATGGAAATCCTATATGCTATGGGTTTTGTGGTTATTGTTTCGCTGGCTTTTTCTTTGATAGAAGGTGTTTTTGTTCTTCCGGCCCATGTGGGCAATCCTACCGTCCTGAATAAGAGTAAGAAGAAATCTAAGGCCAGCCGGTTCACTACGGCAGCCATCCACCTGCTCCGCGACAGGCTTTACATGCCGCTGCTCAGGAGAGTGCTGGCTCACAAAGGCTTTATGCTAGCCATTGTTACCGCTCTGGTTATCTTAACAGGAGGGTTCCTGGCAAGCGGAAAACTACCCTTTACGTTTTTTCCCCCGCATCCCTCGGATATGTTTACCATTGACGTGGCTATGAAACCCGGCGTAAATCGGGAGAAAACCAAAAAAGTACTCTTCAGGATTGAAGACCATCTCTATGAGGTCAACAAGGAGCTAATGGAAGAATATGGCGATACTTCGGATTATGTCCGCACCACATCGGTAAGCTTGGGAAGTTCCTTCAACGGTACGGAATCGGGAACCCATGCCGGTATGATTCGTGTTTTTCTGCATCCGATGGAGCACACCCAGGTATCGGACCAGACAATTAAGCGCGCCCTGGATGAAAAAATCGGTAATATACCGGAAGCCTATAAGTTTGCCATTGGCGCCTCCAGCCGGTTCGGTGCACCGGTTTCAATCAGTCTTTTAGGGTATGATATGGATGAATTGAAGCAGGCTCAGGACGAACTGGAAAAAGGGTTGGCGGATATGGATGCGCTCTTCAACATCACGAATAACAGCCAGCTGGGAAGCCAGGAAATTCGGCTGAAGCTGAAGCCCAAAGCCTATGCCCTGGGATTAACCCAATCATCATTGATGAATGAAGTGCGAAAAGGCTTTTACGGCGGTCTGGCCCAGCGCATCCAGGAGGGGAAGGATGAAATCTGGTTTTATGTCCGCTACCCCGAGAAAAATCGCCGCACGATGGGCCAATTGGAAAGCATGATGATTCAGACCCCTGCAGGCGATTATCCGCTTACAACAGTAGCCGAGTTATCGAAGGCTCGCAGTCTCAGTACGATTAACGGCTACAACGGCAAACGGGAAATCAGGGTGGATGCTTACCTGAAAGATAAAAGCGAGGCCGTGCCACCGATTCTCGATTATGTGGAAAAGAACATCCTTTCGGATATCATGAAGGAACATCCCGGCCTGAGCTATGAGTATCAGGGTCAGAAAAAGGATACCCAAGAACAGACGCAAAGCATGACCTATTCTTTTGGGATTGCCTTTTTAATTATTGTTCTGGTCATTATGTTCTATTTTAAATCGTTCCGGCAGGGCATGATAATTCTTTTGACCATACCACTAGGCTTTATGGGAGCCCTTTGGGGGCATGCGATTCATGGTCAGCCCGTTTCCATGCTAAGCATGTGGGGATTGATTGCCCTTACGGGAACCATTATCAACGGTTCGGTCGTTTTCCTGTCCAAATACAACCAGATAATTGTGCTGGGTTATAATATTAGGGAAGCGGCCATAGAGGCAGCAAAATCCCGTTTCCGGCCACTATTTTTGACCACTGTAACCACCTTCGCCGGACTGATGCCATTGATCCTCGAGAGTAGCCCGGATGCTCAATTCCTGGTGCCCATGGCCATTTCGGTAGCTTACGGTATCCTGTTTGGCTCCATTTTTATTCTTCTTACAATGCCGATTCAGATTATATTATTTAATCGGTTGCACCTGGCCATCAAGCGGCTCTTTGGCAGCAAGGAGGCGACGGCCGAATCCATTGAACCAGCCGTGATACATCATGATATCGATACCCGTCTGGAAAAAGCCATCCGGGAGGAAGAAGAACAGAACGGGAAAAAATGAGTAATGAATTAAAAAATACGTTAATAATGCGAACGATATTCGGAATATTCTTTATTATGGTTACGATAGGGCTTTCTGCACAAGAAGCGGAGGAACTCACCCTGCAGGGCGCTATCGATAAAGCCCTGGAGAACAACTATGGTATTATCACCACACAGAAAAACTCTGAAATTGCGGAAATCAGAAACTCATGGGGAGAAGCCGGGGCGTTGCCTACGGTCAACTTTGTGGGTTCGGCCAATACCGCGGAAAATTTTAGTGATGTGGATGACTATACCAGCTCTCAGTATAACGGAACCGTAGAAATGAACTGGACCCTTTTCCGAGGATTCAGCGCCCGCATACAGAAAAACCGGCTGGAGGAGCTGCAACGTCTGTCGAAAGGCAATGTGGCTGTGGTGGTGGAGAATACTATTTACAGTGTGATTCTCAGCTACTACAACATTTTGCTGGCCGATGAGCAAACCAATATAGCCAAGAAAAACATGCAGCTTTCGCGTGACCGCTACAAGCGTATGCAGCATAGCAAAGAGATAGGCGCTTCTGTCACCTACGACCTTCTACAGGCCAAGAACGCTTATCTGCGAGATAGTTCCGATTATCTTTCGGCACGTTCTTCCTACAACAATGCTGTGCGACAGTTGAACTATCACATGGCAGAGCCATTAGAAAACGAATACAGTTTTGTGTCCGACTTTTCACCCGATACAACCGATTTTGAGTATTCCAACCTGGTGGATAAAATGTTGGAGAACAACAATACCCTTCAGAACCAATACATGAACCTCGAACTGGCGCGTTTGGATATCAAATCGGCCAAAAGTGCGTATTACCCGACCCTTTCGGTAACATCCTCCGGCGGTATTCAGGGTTCAGAGCAGGATTATGAAACCAATAACCAATTGGATCAGTCCCGATCGGGATATAACGCTTCTGTGGGCTTGTCGCTCACCTACACCATTTTTAATGGCAATTCGCGTAAACGGGCCTTGCAGGCTGCCCAAATCGAACAGGAGATTTCGGAGGTGAAAACCAAAGAGATGCGGCAGGACCTGAAAAACCAGCTAGCCCAGGAATACGAGCTCTACAACGTTCGTAAAGAGCTGTTGGACGTGGCCCAGCAAAATCTGGATGCTGCGGAGCTAAACCTGGAGCTCTCACGAAGAAAGTTTCAGAATGGAACAATTAATTCCTTCAACTTCCGCGATGTGCAGCAGATATATATGGATGCCGCTTACAATTATCAGAATGCGGTGTTCAGGCTGATTCAGAGTTATCATACCCTGCTGCGACTTACAGGAGGGATTATCGACGAATATCAGAAGCAATCACCGCCAGGAGAATTTCAGTAAAACCTGTTTCTCCCATAGATAGCCGGAATTCTTCCCGAAGCCGGATTGCTCTCCTGCATTGTTTTCAGGAGTTTTCCGGCTTTTTGATTATACTGCGATGAAAAATTATAAATTTGTATGAAAGTTTCTTAAATTTGGTTTGATTATTGTATGAAAGAGATATGCATAATCCCGGATTGAAAGAAAACTGCTTTGCTTCGGGATATAATGAATTCTAACCATGAAAAATTTTTTGTTTATAAGTGGGTTGATTTTAGTGCTGTCAACTTCGGCACAGGGGCAAGCTTTTAAAGGGGAGCCGGAGAATATGATCGATTCGATCATGGTTTGCTTCGAAACCCATGATGCAAAGAAGATTATTCAGCACATGAATGATCCTATTGATTTGAAAATCAATGATAAGAAAGGAATATATTCCCATAGCCAAGCTGAGATCCTGATTTCGGATTTCTTCAGGGACTACCCGGTCTCTTCTCTCTCAAAAAATCATGTCGAACAATCGGGAAAAAATGAAGTTTTTATAATCGGAACCTACAAATCAAGCGGGGAATCCTTCAGGGTTTATTTTCTTTTGAAGAAAAACGGGGAAGGATACAAGATATACCAATTTTATATCGAAAAATCATAAGATTTATGGATGCTCAGTTTTGGAAAGAAGCAGACAAAATTATTGACCGTGCGTTAGAGGAAGATTTGGGTGATGGCGATCATACCTCGCTTTCGACAATACCGGCGGATGCAGAAGGCAAGGCAAGGCTTGTTGCCCGGGAAAATGGCGTGTTAGCAGGTGTCGATATTGCCCGAAAAGTTTTTAAGAAAGTGGATTCGAATATTCGTTTTGAACATTTGAAACACGATGGTGATGAGCTGGTGGTGGGTGATGAGGTTTTTGAAGTGGAAGGGGCTTCAGTTTCATTACTTTCGGCCGAACGTCTTGCGTTGAATTTTTTACAGCGTATGAGCGGCATAGCCACAGCTACACGACAGCTCAGTGATTTGATAGAGGGGAGTAATTGCAAGATACTTGATACACGTAAGACAACACCTAACCTTCGTATTCTCGAGAAATATAGCGTAAAGACCGGTGGTGGCGAGAATCATCGTTTTGGCTTGTACGATATGATCCTGATTAAGGATAATCACATTGATTTTGCAGGAGGGATTAAGCAGGCTATCGAAGCGTGTCAAAATTATCTGAAGGAAAAGGAAAAAGATTTGAAAATAGAAGTAGAAGTGCGGAATTTTAAAGAACTTGAACACGTGCTCCAAACCGGTGGGGTTACACGTATCATGTTGGATAACTTTTCGCCCGATGATCTGAAAAAGGCGGTGAAATATATTGATGGACGTTTTGAAACGGAAGCTTCCGGTGGGATCACCAATGACACGATAAGGGATTATGCCAAAGCCGGGGTGGATTATATTTCGGTAGGAGCCCTGACCCACCATATTAAAAGCCTTGATCTCAGCATGAAAGCTATCACCTGATGGAGTCGTTTTTTAGAAAAAGGTTGCGTCAAAACCGCTGGATACACAATCTTCTGGAATCCGTCAAGCGCATTAAGATACCGGGATTCGGAGGGATGGCTCTGTATGATTTACTCACCTTTTTTGTCAGGGGACTGGTAAAAGGAGCTATTGATCAAAGAGCTAAATCGTTGGCATTTAGTTTTATGTTAGCGGTTTTCCCTGCTATTTTGTTCTTTTTTACGTTGATCCCCTACATACCTGTAGAGGATTTTCAAGATACCTTAATGAATACTATCAAGCAGTTTTTACCCCCAAATACATACGCTGCGGCTGAAGATACCATCACGGATATTGTCGTAACAAAAAGCGGAGGATGGTTATCGTTGAGTTTTGTCCTTGCCCTAACCTTTGCCACTAACGGTATTGATGCTATAATGAAGGCTTTCAATAAGACCTACCACACCTTGGAGACCCGTTCTTTTCTCAAGCAACGTTTGGTATCGCTTGTGCTCGTATTGCTTATTTCGTTGATAGTGATTGTAGCAGTAGTGCTGATTATTGTCGGGCCGGATTTGTTGCGTTATTTGCTTGACCGGGGCTGGATACAGGATAAAATCACCTATAATATCATCGAACTGGCCAAGTGGTTGATAATTATTGCAATGATTTTCTTTACCGTTTCCACCGTTTATTATTTAGCCCCTGCCGCGCGCCAGCATTTCCAGTTTTTTTCGCCCGGATCTCTGTTTGCTACGGTACTTTTTTTGCTGACTACTTTAGGATTTGATGTCTACATCAATAATTTTTCCCGCTTCAATGCGCTCTATGGTTCCATTGGTTCATTGGTTATCATCATGATATGGTTATATCTCAACTCGCTAATCCTGCTGCTGGGGTTTGAGCTGAATGTCAGTATTTCGGAAATAAGAAGGAAAAGGGAGTGAGTTATCATTAACATCTGCTTGCGTTCATTTTTTCTGAAATGTTTTTAATAAATTGTTTTTCCTGTGACTTATTTAGAAATTTGATGCGAAATTAATAGTTGCGCTATATCGTTAAAAAATAAAGTATAAGCTAGATAATGAATGAGAATTTAAAGATTTGTATTGTAGGTTCGGGAAATTTTGCTACTGCATTTGGCAACCGGCTTACAAAGAATAGTAATCTGGACATAACCCTTTTATCCATACAACAAAATATCGTGGATTCGATTAATAATAAACATTTCAATCCTTTGTATTTTCCCCATGTCAGGTTATCAGACAACCTGCATGCGACCCTCAACAAGGAGATCCTTTCTGAAAGCGATATTATTTTTCTGGCCATTCCTTCTTATGTTGTTGTTGACTATGTGAATGAAAACAAGCACCTTTTTAACAAAGATGCAGTGGTAATTAATCTTGCCAAGGGATTCAGTAAAGATAATCACACAAGTATCGTTGAGGTGATCCAGGAAATACTTGATAACCGCATCGGCACCTTGAAAGGGCCTACGTTTGCCAGGGAGGTGATTGATAATGTCCCCACAGCTATGACGCTGGGATCAAAACATCAGGAGCTTCACGGGAAGTTTAAGAAGATATTTGAAGGCACCGGTTTATACATCGACTATTCTGAAGATGTAGTAGGGGTAGAGTTGCTTAGCATTCTGAAGAATATTTATGCTATTGTGATTGGGATTGTAGATGCGCATTTCAATTCTCCGAATCTCCGTTTCTTTGTCTTGAATAAAACGTTCAATGAAATGCGGATGATTCTTAAAGATAACGAAGGGCAGGAGGAGACCATATTCAGGTATTGCGGATATGGCGATTTTAATCTCACAGCATTGAATGACTTAAGTCGCAATCGAACCCTGGGATTGCTCATCGGAAAAGGCTTTTTTTCAGAGGATATTTCCAACAAGGTATTGCTGGAAGGTAAGGTGGCTGTCAATGTGTTTTGCTATGAAAGATATGATTGGGATAAGGTCAAAACCATCTATCCGATTATAGCCGAGTTATACAAGGTCTTCAACCAGCCGGAATACGAAATCTCGGAGTTCGTATGGAATGTGGTGGAGGATGGGGAATGGATTTAAAGCATAGTGTGTTTAAACGATAATTGTTTAATAAGACTTGAAGCTCTGATCGGGCAAATTGAAGCTAAACACCATTTCTGCGAAAGCCCGAACAGAAAAATAGCATCAATTCGTTCTTGTCGTTTAATAGCATTGGCTCATAAGAATTTGTTCTTTAAAAACATCATCAAATTGGGATATAAGCCTAAAGTTTTTTTGACCTTATAATAAGGTACAAGCGGGAAGTTATAAGTTGCTTTGTAATTTTCAACACCGGGTGTGTTTGCGCCAATAAAATCAAACCACTTCATCCCGTTTGAAAATGAATCTTCAATTATTTTATACATTATATACTGGTTAACTCCGGTATTGAAATATTCAGGATTTCCCCCGGCAAGCCAATAGTAGGCAGTATTGTTAAAAAACAGAATCGCTTGTCCGGCAACAGGCTTTTCCGATAAATAAGCTAAGTAGAAAGAGACATGAATAGATTTAATCTTTTTAACGGATTCAATAATAGAAAAGAATTCTTCTAATGTGAATTTAAACTGATGTTTTTGTCTTTTATAAGACATAGTAAGTAGCTGGTAAAAGTCGTTAACTAATTTATGACCAGCTCCTGTATTGATTGAAATATCTTCTTTTTGGGCTTTCTTTATTTGTCGCCTGATAGCCGGTTCAAAATTATTTAAGATTTCTTCGGGGTGATCGAGTTTTTGTATGAATGTATATTTCACATCCGTGGAAAATCTATTCCATGTAAAAGGTCTAATGTCATTTATTTCAGGAGGGAGGTTTAAATCAATCACATCCAGATCTTCTTCTAATTTTTCAATTATTGATTCTAGAATTTCTTTTCTGTATTTCAGGTTTTTTGAAGCGTATTGTGTATTTCTATCCGGTATTAATATTCCGGAGAATTGGGAAAGAAACGGATGTACGATTAGTTTAACTCCGAATTTCTTTTGTAGGCCGAAAGCGATGCCACCAATAATTCGATCTTCTTTATCAAAACAGGCAATGATTTTAATCTTTATATTCCCATTCTGTTGTTTAAAAATAGTATTTAGCCAAGTTGTGTGCTGATAGATGTTTCCATATTTCTGGGTTTCAACAAATGAATCCCATAAGTTGAATTCAGTTTCTTCAAGATATCTTGTAGTTATTTTGGGCATTGTATTATTTGTTATTGTTCTTGTTATTAAAATATAAATATTGTTGGTTGAGATATTTTATATTTTCTTTGCATTGAAACCCCCTTTTATTCAAATCTTCTATAATTTTATTTAAATGAAAATCTTTATAAGCTAGTTCCCAGAAATGGTTAGCACTTAATTTTTTTCTTTTTTTATATATATGAATATCAATAGGCTTCAATAAAATAAAAGAGAAATAGAACTGAAGAATGATTTTTTTAAAAATTGGTAATCCTAAGAATATTTTAGAAACACGGGATTCATTGAGTTTTTCAATCACCTCCAAAAATTCAGAATAGGGGATATGCTCAAATATATTGAAGGCTAATAACACATTATAATTATAGAAAATTGATTGGGCTGTGACAATATTTTCCACTATATCAGGGTTTTTATTAGCATCAATATCTATTGTTTTAACATCAAAACCCTTATTTAATAAGTAATTAGTGGTGAATCCGGAACCCACACCTACTTCCAGAATATTATCATTTTTCGTTATATTGTTTTCCAAAAGCTTTTGTTGATGCCAATAGTATTCCCACTGTTTTTTTGATTCAAGACTATGAACCCACTCTGACGAATAAGTATATTTCATGATCGGGCAATTTACAAATCCATTTGTTTTATTTATAAATTCTTATTTCCGTAAAGCTTTTTTACTTCCTGCTCTATTTGGTCAAAATCAGAATCACTAATTTTCTTATAGTTTTGTATTTTAATATTTGGTAAAGGTGTCTCTTTGCTTCTATAATTAGCGCCTATAAATTTTTTTATCTTGTCTAAAAATACTGTTGGTTTATTTAAATCCTCGTACCAAAGTGTTAAGATATTATTTGTATTGAATAGTTTAAGGTCATTTTCTATTTGTTTTTCGATATAATAGACTTGAGAAGCTATTTGTTCAAAAACCTCAAGGTTTTTTATTTCATTATAATTTGAAGGCTCAACCGACCACCAGTCTGTGACACGGGGCTTGTTTTTTTTTCGGGCAACATATATTGACTGAGCAGTATAAACCGGGTTTCTTTTAAGATAAATAAACTTGCAATTGGTACTTGCTTCTTTTAAAAACCTTAGGCGCTGACTGAAATATAAATTTTTAACAATAACAGGAAGTTGAGTTTTGTTTGAAAGAGCGTTGATAAAAGCAGTGAACCCTCTTAGTTTTTTTTCATCAATATCTTCCTTCCTGATATAATGTTCTTTTTCCGGCATCCATTTTCTCCATAGCTGCCCCGCTTCGGATGGAGCATGAAGCCCTTGATTGTAGGTGTCCCCGTAATCTGAATAAAATGAAAAATGACCTTTTTGCTTATAAAGTTTTTTGCTAAGCAAGAAACTAATAAAAGGAATTTCCCGTCCTAAATGAATCAAGTTATCTATATAGTATAAGTTTAAATACGAAGTAAGAAGTTGGTATAAAATTGTGGAGCCTGTCCTTGGAGCTCCTATAATGAAGACTACAGGTTTATTGATAGTAATGTCGTTTTTCCTAACCAGATAATTATCATAGGGTTTTAATAACCATGAAGAATATTTAAGAATTCTCCTCAATATTAATCGATTAAATTTTTGCATTAATAGGAATTATTTATAACCAATGGTAAATTATATTATAGAAAATAATTTTTATATGAGCGAATTGCTTTATTACGTTTCCTACTCCATTCGAATTCAGGATTTTTTACAATGAAAAATCTTCTGATTTTATCTGCAACTAAAAAGTAAATAGTATATATTTTTTTGTAGACTTTTCCTATCTTGGGCTTCTTTTCGAATTCTGTGGTATAATTCAGTTTCTTCATTTGATACCAACAAATGGATTCAACCATTTTTAATTGATTTTTGGTTAATTCTTTTAAGTATTTTTTATAATTGGATTTCATTGTTGGTTTTGACAAGTTTTTCCATTCCTCAATATTTAAATAGTCTTCAAATTTAACGTTTATTTTTCTGGATGCTTTTTCTATATTTAAAAAATTTAAAATTAGATGGATTGTACCCGGTTCATCAGTAATAAAATCTTCATAGCTGATTAAATGTATTTGTTTTTTTGATAATAGTTCTCTCGCTGCTAAAGCTTTTATTTGTTCATGTTTCCAAATTTGAGCGATTTTGATGATATTATTTGAGTGAAGGGACCTATTAAGCTGGCTAACAGCATAGTCTCTAGGGTCACGGTATAAATAGATAAATTTGGCATTTGGGATCTCATGCAGTATAGCAAAGATAAAATTGTATATATAATTGTCTTTGCAAAAGTAACTTTGATATCCTTTAAATTTAGCGTATTTGGTCATTAGAAAATGCCCAAGTAGGATTGTATTTCTTTTTTGATAATTATCTGAATACTCCTTAAATACATCTTCCGAAGTCATTTTAATATCCCAGGGAGCGAAGTGATTATAGCATAATTCTAAAGCGAAAGAGATTAGGGTTTTAAAATTATTGTCATTTGACAGGGGTCCATAAAAAGGTGTTGCCTCAAATAAATGTTTGTAAAAATGGGCTGGCGATGGACCAAAATAATAATCTTGAGCTTCTGTTATTTTTTTTCTTAATAAATTTGTTCCACTTCTTTCTGAAGCAATCAAAAAAATAGGAGCATCTTCTATCATATTTATAATGTTTTGTTGAACTCATCAGCCTGAGGCTGAAGCTAAAGTAACTTCTCAAGCCACCGGAAGTATAAGCTCATAACGAATAAAAAAACTATGTTATAAGTAAAAGTACAAAAAATTCCGGTGGGTTGAATAGCCGACCCAATTCAGCGAAAACCTTACTGGAACGGGGCAAATGAGAAATTCCCGGATTCAGGGAACATGTAGCTAAATTCGAACACCCCCCGGCCTATGCTTACTAATCTGACAACCGCTTTTCACAAATTACCGCTTCGGCGGGTACAGGACCCCTGTGTTTTTTATATGCAGAGTTCACCTGTCCGTCTCAGGCGGAACACGCCAGGCATGATGATGTCCGTCCTTTAACTCTTCTTATCCGATTTTCTTCATACGTTCAGCAATTTCCTTCCCTAATAGATTTTCGGGATTATGTTTTGAAACAGTATCTAATATTTTCTCATAAAAGTTTTCGATGCCTGGATGTTTTATTCCGTCAAAATAACCATTGTGCAATAGGAAAGTGAAAAGACCATCAAATTTCTTCACTTCGCCAATTATATTTTCGATATTTTGTTTTACTTGTTCAAAAGTAAGTTTTCGGTATTCGAATAATGTAGTATCCATTACATTAAGAGGTAATTCCCAAATGTCGATCATTCTATCTTCTTCAAAATTGTAAGGTTTAAATGGAAGGCAATATGAATTTCTGAAACCTTCATGCTCAGCAAATCCCAAAGTGGTATCATAATCCAGGCCGGCTATTTTATGATTTTCCAGTGTTTGAGGCAGTTTCATTAATAATCTGTGCTGCCTTCCACCGGCTATTTTTTCCGGGGCGATGGATTGCAATTTATTATATACCTCTTGTAATTTACTTAAATCGGAAGCAGAATTTACCGTTCCATGCAAACCTATTTCACAGCCATTTCTATATAGCCAATTTATTAGATTAACGATTCTTGTTTCTCCATAGGTATAATATGAATCTTTATGCAATACATCTTTGTTTAAGAAATAAAATGCGGATCTGAAATTGTGTTTTTTTTCGTTTTCTAAAAGGAAGTTAAAATCCCATGCCGGATTTTTTCGATTTACAAAATTCAGATATTGGAACAGGCCTTTAAGCAAAATTATCATGTTTTGCTTAAAGGAATATTTTGACTTAACAAAGCCTAGTAGTTCTTTTATCTTATAGCCTATATACCACTTGGTATAGTAATCTACTTTATCGACATCATGTGTTAAAAGAAACCCGAAGTTTTTAAAAATCTTTGGTGTAGTGTAAGAAATAGAATGATGATGGCAAAATTTAATAATCCCTTCTTTGATATTGTCAAAATAATAATTGACAATGGGTTTCTGCGTAATATTCAGAAATTTTTGAATAGAATTCTTGTAAGGGAAACGGCCCAGTTTATCTTTAGCATTACTTTTGAATTCCTGGTAACCGGATAATAAAAAAAAGGACGATTTCAAAAGGTCATCAAAAAAGACAATATTGTTGTTTTTATCCATATAGAAAAATTCCTTGCTTTCTGTCATAGGAAATAAAACAGGGATGTCATTAATACGCTTTATCTTCTGTCTATCAAGTTCCCGGTCGGTGAGCAAAAAGATTATTTTATTTCGGTATTGAGAAATGTTTTCGTTTGATTTTAAGATGATAATTTTCTTTCTCAGTGTATCATTTGTTTTAATTACATGATTCAAATGAAAGAACACATAATCTATCTTAGCTTTATTTAAAAAACCTTTCATCTATCCTAAGTCCTTTTCTTTATAATACAAATAATTTTTACGTTTTCCCCCCTAATGGAAATAATGGATTTAATTGGAAGAGTTCCTCTTGCCCGTTTTTCCCGTATCTCCTGTACTTAACCGTGTTAATAACGGTTTTCTTTTTTTTCTGCTAAATTATAAGATTTTCACTTAAAATAGAGTACGATATTTTTATTCTTGTATTGCCCATTCCCATTCATTTTAAACGACAAAATCTTTTACCTTTGAAAATATTTTAAGTTAGCTGGTTAGCCATATAATAGCATATTTATGGATGTTATCTCTTTGGAATTATATTTTGAAGTAGAGAAATGATAAGTGAACCCGAAGATTAATGCTGAACAATATTAAACTCGCTACAAAAGATACTTTAATTTACAGTCTGGGAAATATTTCCACAAAGATAATTGGATTAATACTCCTCCCGATATACACAAAGGAATTGACCGTTGCCGAATATGGTGTATTGGGTACAGTAGAAATAACCATCCAGGTACTCATAGCTATCTTTAGTTTTTCCCTTCAGCGAGCTTTAAGTCGCTGGTATTGGGATAAAAGATACCGGGATAAGCAAAAGTCCATATTTTTTACCACATTAGTTTTCATAGCTATTGGTATTCTGTTAATGTTAGTACTTCTCATTCCTTTTTCAGGCAGTTTTTCTCAATCATTACTTGATTCCGGTAAATATACATACCTGTTTCAATTATTATTAGTTAGTGCAGCTTTCCAGATACTTTCAAGGCTAATACTTATCGTTGTCAGGCTACAGCGGAAAGCATTGCTTTTTAGTATTTCCAATATTTTCAAACTGGTCATTACTTTGGGTCTTACCATTTATTTTGTTGTTGGTTTGCAAAGGGGAGTTGAAGGAATCATAGAAGCTCAAATCATTGGATTTATCTCCCTTATCCTGTTTAATATCAAATTTATTCTTAAGAATATAAGCCCTGTTTTTGAACGTATTATACTTAAAGAAATGTTACTATTCAGTTACCCTTTAGCCATCTCAGGAGTGGGAGGGGTGTTACTTACGGTAACTGATAAATATGCCGTACGATTTGTTGGAGGAATGGAAGATATGGGGCTATATAATCTCGGATTTAAGGTTGGTAATGTTTTAAAGTTACTTTTTATCAATTCGGTGTTTAATGCCATTGGTCCTATGAGGTATAAGATGATGGATCAGCCCAATAACAAAAGGTTTTATTCTAAATTAATGACTTATACTTCATTCGGGTTTGTTATACTGTTATTAGGTTTATCGCTTTTTAGCAAGGAAGCAATCAGGGTATTGGCATCAAATAAAGAATACTGGGGGGCTTATCAAATTGTTCCCATATTAGTATTTGCGCAACTATTTGAATTATTAAGACGAAATGCCAATTTTGGACTAATCGTTGAAAAAAAGACAAAAATCATTTCTATGGTTATGATTTTTGTTATGGTTTTGAATATAGGTTTAAATATTGGTTTTATATATTTCTTTGGCCCTATCGGTGCGGCTATTGCCTTACTAATTTCACAAGCCATCTACTTTGGCCTGATCTACACCTATTCTCAACGGCACTATTTTATTCCTTATGAAATCAGGAAAGTCTTTATAATGATATTGCTATCTGCTGTTATTGTTGGCATTTCCTACTTATTCCTCAATTCAATGGATATTATCCCGAGGATTATAATCAAATTGCTGCTAATCGCCATTTTCCCGGTACTACTGTACTTTTTTAAATTTTATGATCCTGTTGAAATCGACAGGCTGAAGGGGGCGTGGAATAAATGGAGAAAACCAAAAAAATGGAGAGAAAACCTTAAGAATATTAAGATTAAGTAGGTTTTTGCAACATTTATGTATATGAATGTAAAGAGGAGATCGTTGAATTTTCATCATTTATTTTAACATGATTCAAAAGAAAGAACATATGGCCTATCTTAGCTTTATTAAAAAACCTTTTATCTATCCTACGCCCTTTTCTTTATAAATATTTCGTAAATTTTCTCCCATAATATCGGTATTGTATTTATTAAAAATAGCTTTTTGTCCGTTTTCTCCCATCTCCCTGGTTAATCCGGGATTGTTCATAAGCGTTTTTATCTTCTCCGCTAAATCACCGGGATTTTCACTTTCGAATACAAGACCACATTTTTCTTCCTGTATCACTTTTGCCTGGGGCCTGCAATTAGAAACAATGATAGGTTTCCCGAACATCATATATTGAAAGACTTTGTTGGCCACTCCTGCTTCATGCTGCTCATTCTTAACAATAGGGGAAATACTGATGTCGGTAACTTTCATATAGGAACGTAGTTCTCCAATATCAATCCAGTTAATATGTTGGATATAATCTTTTACTTCAATATCATTTAGATAATCATTAATCAAGGCATTATTTCTTTTTTCTATAGGACCTATTAATAATAATTTTAGTTGAATCCCTGATTTTATGAGAATTTTTAAGGCTTTTACGGTTGTTATAATCCCACGTCTGGTGGCTATCCTACCAAAGTAGGTTAGCAATGGGATGTTATCCCTTTTATCAATACGAACTTCTTTTGTGTTTTGATTTCTATAATACTCAAGATCCGGGACATTTGGAAAAACGACGATTTGTTCTTCCCTCAGGTAGGTGTATTTCCTAAGTAAGTTTATTTTAAAATTTTCACTTAAGACAACAATTTTGGCAGCGTTTTTTAGTATTTTCTTTTCAATTTTGAACCAACTTTTTGGACGTACGAGATAGCGGTTAGGAAATTTCGTGGCCCATTCGTAGTTTTGAATTGCGACGGGGTAATCTTCATGGAGATCAGCAATCACCTGGTATTGTTTTGTTAATCCGGTTCGATCCAGTACCCTAAACATAGGTAGGTCATGAGCATGGATAAAATCGAAATTATCGTGCTTGAGCATTTCGTTCAGGAATTTTGACCACCATTTCGTATAAAAAGGGAATGTGATATTATTTGTCTTAAAATATAAAAGAAAAGGATTAATTTTCTTCCTTTTTATTTGCAATAATTCTTCTTTTGCGTCTTCAGTTTGTGTTTCTTTTTTAGTGAAACATGCAAGCACTACCTTAATGCCAGCTTTATTTAATGCTTTTATTTCATTTTCCACCCTGATATCAGGAGGGAATTCGCCTTCCAAAACCATTAATATTTTCATTGCTTAATGCTGACTTAATTTATTGTAAATAGGTAAATAGGGGGCAAATATAATAATAACTATCTTTAAGAATTTATATCTTTGCCATCCAAGTATTAACTATTCGAATCATTAATGGAAAAAGCATTTAAAAAAATTGTTGTTTTAGCTCCACATACTGATGATGGAGAATTTGGTTGCGGAGGCAGTATAGCTAAATTTTTGGAGCAGGGTAGCGAGGTTTATTACGTAGCCTTTTCCACGGCCAAAAAATCTGTACCGGAAGGGTTGCCACAAGATGTGCTCGAAAAAGAAGTAAAAGAAGCCACTAAAAGACTTGGTATAAAACCTGAGAATCTTATCATATATGGGTTTGAGGTGAGAAAATTGAATTATGTGAGGCAGGATATACTTGAGGAGATGGTAAGACTAAAGAAAGAAATCAACCCCGATTTGGTTTTTATGCCCTCGCCTAATGATTTACATCAGGATCATACGACTGTTGCTATGGAAGGCATAAGAGCCTTTAAACAGACCAGTATTCTGGCTTATGAAGTGCCCTGGAATAATCTGAGATTTGAAACTCAGTGCTTTGTAAAGTTGGAAGAAAAACATATGAAACAAAAGACCTATGCGCTGGATGCTTACAACTCCCAGAAGACTCGCTTTTATGCAAAAGAGGATTTTATTTATTCGCTCTCAAAGACCAGGGGAGTTCAAGTCAATACAGAATATACAGAGGCCTTTGAAGTGATCCGATGGATTATATAATTTCATCCGATAATTTTTTTATAATAAGTTCCACACTGACAAAAGATAAGTATTATCTATGCAAAACAGCAGAAAGGTCCTTTCTATTCATCAGCCCAATTTTTTACCTTGGATAGGTTACTTTGATAAAATAAAAAAATCAGATGTATTTGTAATATTGGATGAAGTACAGATACCAAGGGGAAAAAGTGTGGCAAACCGCAACAAAATAAAGACGCCGCAAGGTGAAATGGAGTTGGTGGTGCCCATTTCAAAACCAAAGGGAAATGAGGGAAAGATTACATATCTTATGGCCCGGATTGCAGATGATAAGTGGACTAAAAAAGCGTTGAAAGCGATTGAGCATAATTATTCCAAATCTCCTTTTTTCGACAAATATTTTTCTATTATTAAAGAACTATTTTCTCAGGGCGATTTTTGCCAGATGAATGTTGACTTTATCAAGTATGTAGTTAAGGAATTAGAAATCAATACAGAAATTGAGCTTTTATCGCAACAGAAAGGTGAATTTGGAAATAAGAATGAACTAATTGTTAATTTATGCAGGCATTTTGATGCAAATGTCTATTTATCAGGGAAAGGCGCAAAAAAATACAATGATACTTCTTATTTGAACCGATTCGATATACAACTGGAATATCAGGAATTTGAACATCCGGTTTATGATCAGTTACATGGAAAATTCATCCCTTATCTTTCAGTTTTGGATTTGCTTATGAACCATGGCCCTCAAAGTAAAAATTATATTTAGAGAAATTTATGCGGCTTATTTGATTGATTTCCTGAATTTTTCGAATTTCTCCTCAAACATTTTCTTTTCTTCCCGGGCATTGTCATAGGTGCGATATGGGAAATTTTTCGGCGGCTCATTTACAACAGGAATATCATAGTTATCATGCATTTTGCACTTATTCCGAATTTTTTCAATTACCGTAAGCGGGTCATCACACATTTGCTTATAGGATAAAGTCAGATAGTTTTCTTCGGGTAATTCATTCATTTCTTTTTTATAGAAGCGTTGTAAATAATATATCTGGCCGGCAATTTGTGACCAGTAATCCAAATCTTTTAACTGCTCGTATTCCGGGGGTTGATATGACCACCACGTATTAAGATCGGTATTGTATTTTTTCCTTGCGTTTAATATAGAAACTGCTGCATCCAATTCGTCTCTTTCAATATAGATAAAAATAACCCTTTGGAGAATCTCAACGAATTTTTTCATATGGTAGGAGCCGTATATATTTTTAAAAACAAAAGGACGCTTTGTTTCATTCTGGAGTGTAGTGAGAACTTGCCTGACTCCTTTCCAGTCAATTTCAGCTTCTTTTTCTTTTGCAAAGGTGATATCATCAAACGAATGTTTGTTTAGCCAGTACCGCCAAAAATAGCCGAATTCATGTATTTCGCTTAACCCGTCGGTTCTGGCGTAATCGGAATGAAAACTCGATTGCCGGGTATCTCCAAGTACAGTGTTTGAAAATCTGATGCCATGCAAAGGAGCAAGAAAGAATCGTGCAGAAAGATTATTGATGTAGCTTATATTTAAAGTGTTAGCTATCAGTTGACTAAGAAGTGTAGTGCCGGAACGGGGGGCGCCGATAATAAAGAGAAATGGGTGATTTACAGGATAATCCCCGTATTCATGTATCTCTTTCTTTAGAAGATGTTTATTGAATTCCTCAAGAAAGTTTTCTTGCTTTTCATCCTTCTTGTAAGAGCTTTTTCTGTACTTATTTAAGTTTTTAAACTCTTCTTCCATGTTTTATTAACAATTTTCATCTATAAGGCAATCTTCCATTACCTTAATTAGTTTTTTAGTATGATTTTCGAAACTGTATTTCTTTATTTTTTTCTTATCAGGGTCATAGCGGGACGAATTAGCTTCCCAATCGGAGTAACGCATAAGTAGATGATTCTCAACCTCTTCGTAAGAGCTATAATCAAACATTACCCCTGCTTTAGTTTCTCGTAAAATTTTATTAGCTGCTCCATCCAGATGACCAAAGGCTAGAATAGGCTTTCCAACCATTAAGTATTCGAAGATTTTAGTAGAAATCACATTTTTACTCCAGGCCCCTTTCCCTATGGCAAGGATGAGCAAATCAGCCTCAGCCATTTTTCGTATCGCTTTCTCATGAGGGACATACTCCTGGATATTAAAATCCAATGCTTCCAATTCTTTTTCCATGTATGCTTTGATTGCCGGCTCCACGTATCCTGCCACTTCAAATTTTATGTTTTTTTGATACCTTTTTTCTTTAATGAGTTCTTTTAATATTTCAACGAAATTTTTGAAAAATTGATTTGATTTGAGGGAACCAATATAGCGTATTGTGAACTTATCTTTTTTTGAGTGGAATGATTCAATTGAAGCTATATCGTCGGGGTCAAAGCCGTTTTCAATTTGAATATGCTTTTGAGGTTGATTAAAATCCGGGAAAAAATTATTACTCACAGTTATAATCTTATCGGCCGCTTTGAGCACTTTTTTTTCGAGCCTGTTGTTTATATTTTTTGAAAGCGGATTAAACTTTAACAATTCATAATAAAAAATATTGGTCCACGGATCTCTAAAATCCGCCACCCATTTGAGGTTGCCCCATTTTGCCAGTTTTTTAGCTACCATTTGAGCACTGGGGGGTGGGGAGGTTGAGAATATAATATCGGGTTTTTCTTTTAATATTACTTTTTTTCCTTCCTTGACAGCAAATGGTAACCATAAGATTTTAGCATCAGGGATGAAAAGATTTAATCTTATCCACCGAATAATCTTTTGTTTGAAGCTAAGCTCTTTGGAAAGGAGGAATGAGACAGTAGATATATTTTGCGAAGCGCTGGAATTTTTTTTGTTAAAAAAAGTAGGCTCAAGTATTTTTGTTCGATATACTTTAACGTTTTGAAAAACGGATTCAACCTTTTTTTCCTTAAAAGCGGATACCGGATTTTCAGGGGTAAGTATAATTGGCTCCCATCCTTCCCTGACTAAATATTTTACAAATTTGGATATCCGATAAGTACCGGTACCGGAATGCGGCGGCCAGTAATAAGTAACAACCAGCACTTTATTCATTTGCCCTGCTTTTTGTTATTCCTTTTCTTATCTCAAGATATAGTCCGCCAATAACCAGGATAAAGAGAATAATAGAGCTTACCAGGGCTATATTTTCACCCGTATAGTAAGTTTTCGGTTGGAACTTGAATTCGATTTTATGCTCTCCTTCCGGCACTACCATGGCCCTAAGAACATAATTTACCCTGAAATGATCAGCAGGTTCCCCGTCAATGTATACTTGCCATCCATTGGGATAATATATTTCAGAAAATACCGCCAGTTGTTCTTTATTGGTTTTGCTTTGGTATACCAAATGATTAGGCTTGTAATCGGTCAATTCGATGGAGGCATTCGGATCTTTTTCAAAGGCTTTCCCGTTCAAATGGTCCTTAAATCGCTTGTCGACAAATGCTGTTTGCTCAGGATTGAAATCATCCAAAGCATTGATCTCTTCATCGGCATCGGCAACAATTTCATACTCTTCAACAAACCATGCATTTCCCAATGCCCCCGGATTTCTTTTTGCCACCGGTTTCCCGTTATTTCCTTTGACAATAAAATACTTCGTATTGAGCATATTCAACACGTCCTGGTTTTGTTCACTGATGTGATAGTCAATGAGTTCCTGGTAACGTCGTAGTTTAGCACCATGGTATCCCCCGATGGATTTATGGAAATAGGACGTACTGGCATCATTGAAGGTATTAACGGTAGTATTGAATACCCGGAAATTGGGGTCGTTATCCTTCATGATTTGCTTGTCGGCTTTTGTTGGTTGGAAGGGATTATTGACCACCCTTTTATTTACAAAATCATCATTATTAAGATACCTTTTATTTACGGCCCACATGTCAATGGTTATAAGGATGCCAAGCCCCAGGATGAGGTACTTTGCTTTGATTTTTTTAAGGGAATAAAGATAGATTAAACCCGCCCCCAGGATGATGAAAAAGAAACTTCGGATGGCGTCGGCTTTAAAGATGTCTACACGGACTGATTTGAGCTCCTCCAGTATGAGGTTTATTTGATTAGCGTTTTGGGGTTGCGAATTTTTTAGCTGGTTAAACCTGTTTACTTCCTGCTCGCTAATAAAATTGAAAAAAGTCTGCGGAAGCAGGTATAAGATAAGGGATACACCAGCTGTAAGCCCCAGTGCTATAAGAAATTCTCTTCGTTTTTCCTTGAAGATGCCCGGATTTTTATAAATTTTATACAACCCCATAAAGGCTAAAATCGGCATACACAGCTCGGCAATAACAAGTGTCATAGACACTGTACGGAATTTGTTGTATCCCGGAACATGCTCAAGCCAGAAGTCAGTAAACCACATCATATTATCCCCCCAGGCGAGCATAACGGATAAAATAGTGGCAACCAGCAGTATCCATTTAAGTCTTCCTTTGACAATGAAAAGCCCGAGGATGAAGAGAAAGACAATGATAGCCCCTACATAAACAGGCCCTGAGGTAAAGGGTTGATTCCCCCAATAATGATTTTGCTGGCCGATTATTTGTTTCAGTCGCTGGTTATCAACATTTTTTAGATTGTCGGGGTCTTGTCCGATTCGCCCGGAGGCGCCTCCTTTAGTATTGGGGATCATTAGGGTAAAGGTTTCTTCTTTCCCATAGCTCCATCGCGTGGCGTAATCTTTATCCAGCCCTGAGGTCCGGTTTTCTTTTTCGGTTGATAATTCTGATTCGCCTCTGATAGTGTGCTCACTGTATTGTTGAGTCAGTAGTATACTTGTTATATTTGGTCCAACAGCAATGAGAGCTGCGACCAGTAGAATACCGGTCGCTTTTAGAAAGTGTGGAAATTGTTTTTTCTTAGCATGATGTATAAGTTCGCCAATACCAAGAATTATTAGAATGATTATTAAATAATAAGTAATTTGAAGATGATTGGTCGACACCTCAAGTGAGACGAATAGTATGGTAAGGATCCCTCCGAGTAAATATTTGCCCCGGTAGGTTAATATTACTCCTGCAAGAACAGGAGCCATGTATGTCATAGCATGAGCCTTAGAATTGTGCCCGGCCTCTATAATGATAAAAAAGTATGAGGAGAAAGCGTAGGCTATGGCCCCGACTATACTCATCCATGGATTGACCCTCATGGCTAATAGAAGTATAAAGAATCCAAGCATGTTAAGCCACAAATAATCTGCCGGCCGCGGTAAGCCTAATCGTAAAAATTTATCCACCTCTTTTATTAAATTGGAGGGGTATTTGGTGGAGATTTGGTAAGAGGGCATCCCGCCAAACATTGAATTGGTCCACAGAGGCTCTTCACCCGTTTCGCTTCTGAAATCCCTGATTTCCTTGGACATCCCCTTGTAGTTGGCGATATCTCCCTGTTGTACTTTTTTTCCTGATAAAACAGGGTTCATATACATTACGGCAATCAAAAGAAAAATAACTAGTGCTGTAATATGGGGGAAAAACTGCTTTAGATCGATGTTTTTCATAATTATAGCTTTGAATTAATATTCAGAATTATTTCTTATGTTTTTTATTTGATTCATGCTCGTCGTCCTGGTCTTTCCCTTGGCTTTTCTTTTTATCTTTTTCTTTCTCTTTCTCTTTTACTTCTTTGAAATTCACATACTCCCCCAGGTTATTATCCTTGTGTTTGTTGTAGTCTTCAGGAACATACTCGACGGTAACTTCCCCTTCTTTTTTGCGTTTTTTCCGGGAACGCTTTTGATGATAATCCTGCCGATCCTGCTCATATTTTTTCTGAGTTCTGCGAATAAAACGCTTAATAATATATGGGAACACATATTTTGTGAAGAGCCTCACAAAAACGTATATAAGTAAAAGTATGACTAATACCCTAAACATGTCGACTATTATTTCTCCCCTGCGAAAATAATTTATTTCCGTTGACTAACTACTTGTTTGAAGGAAAATATAAATCAGTTATAAATAGCAAAGGCGGCAACGTAAATACATTGCCGCCATTATGCTGCAGTTTATACCGAATTTTATAATTACCGTTTGTCCAGTTTCTCGTCCGAAACTGTCAATTTTTTGCGCCCTTTAGCACGGCGTCGGGATAATACTTTTCTACCGTCTTTGGTTTTCATCCGACTTCGGAAGCCATGCTTGTTGATTCGCTTTTTCCTTGATGGTTGATATGTTCTTTTCATTGTACCAGTCTTTTCTTTTTTGGAGGTGCAAAACTAGCGAATTATTTCAGGGGTGCAAAATTTTGAAATCGAATTTTTAGCAAATGCTTGGAATAAAGAAGGGGCCGTCCAAAAAGCCTTATAATAGGATATTCAGCAATTTTTACCCTTAAATTTCCTGAAGGGAAATTGCTGAATATCATTGAGTTTCGTTTTTTAATTGGACTTTACCAAGTTACTTTAACGATAAATATTTACCTTTTCGGACGGCTTCTTGCATGTTTTATTTCTTCGGTATATTCTCAAGTGTATGCTCAAGGAATTTCCAGAATTTATTGACCGTTTCAATATTCACCTTTTCATCGGGTGAATGGGGGAAACTGATGCTCGGGCCGAATGAGATAGCGTCCAGGTTCGGGTAAAAGGCCTTTATAATGCCGCACTCGAGACCGGCATGGATTACTTTAACTTCAGGTACTTTGCCGAAGTTTTTATTGTAAACTTCCTTCATAGTGGCAAGAATCGGGGAATTGACATCAGGATTCCATCCGGGATAAGAGCCGTGATGTTCTACCTTCGCCCCTGCTTCTTCAAAAATGGCCCTGATCATATTCCCAAGGTCTTCCTTGCGAGTGTCTACCGAGCTACGCTGAAGGCTTACAACAGAAACTTTACCATCTTCTGTTTTTATTATCCCGGTACTTGTGGAGGTCTCAACTACCTCGGGCATGTCGGGAAGCCAGCTGATCACTCCATTCGGTATACCATAAATGGCATTCAGCACACTGTTTTGGGTCTTGTCATCCATGATCTCCTTAGGCATGTCTGCAGGTTGCACGTAAACCTCTAAATCAGGATCGACAGCTCTGTACTCGTTTTTTACGATCTCGTTGTATTCTTTGACATATTTTTCAAAATCACTGGTTTTATCATTGGGCACTACAATAACCGCACTTCCCTCTCGCGGGATGGCATTTCGTACATCGCCTGAGTTGAATGTGGCCAGCTTTACGCCAAATTTCCTGGTAGCATTCCAAATACAACGATTAATGATTTTGATAGCATTAGCCCTGCCAAGATGAATGTCTAATCCTGTATGGCCACCTTTCAGCCCTTTGGCTATAACTTCATAAGCTTTTACATCATTCGGGATATCGGTTTTTTCATAGTTGAATTCGGCCATAGTGTCCATACCGCCGGCACAGCCGATGTATAATTCACCTTCATCCTCCGAGTCCATGTTAATTAGTATATCCCCCTTCAGGAAATTCTTTTTGAGCCCAAATACTCCTGTCATTCCTGTTTCTTCATCCATAGTGAAGAGTACTTCCAGGGGGCCATGGGAGATATCTTTCGATTCCAGTATCGTGAGGCCGGCAGCTACGCCCATACCATTATCGGCGCCCAGGGTAGTCCCCTTAGCCGTAACAAATTCCCCATCTACATATGCTTCAATGGGATCAGTGGTAAAATCATGATCAACATCATTGTTTTTTTGAGGTACCATGTCTACGTGGCCCTGCAGGATAACCGTTTTTCGGTCTTCCATGCCTTTCGTGGCAGGTTTGCGAATGAGGATGTTACCGGCTTCATCCTGTTGGGTTTCCAGGTTGAGCTCTTGGCCAAAATTTTTGATAAATTCGGCGACTTCCTGTTCGTGTTTTGAAGGTCGTGGAATTTGCGTAAGCTTGTAGAAATTATTCCACAATGCTTTTGGTTCTAATTGTTTTATTTCTTCACTCATTCTTTATAATTTTTTGGTTTAATAAATTTTATTTACTTCGTTTTAACAGCATAAAATTAAAATATATTTTGAGAATGCCTTTTATTTACGGGCATTTTCGAGTTGCTGGAACGTGATATACCTTTGCTCATACAATAGTGAAATAAACTGGCTCACTCTATTATCCAGGTCATCCAATTCCTCCTCATGCTGATTCTGAATGCTGTCGCTGATTTCTTTTACTGTCTTTTCTCCGTCAATGGTTTTCCATGTTTCCGATCCAAGCTCATCCAGTTTGATTTTGTGATGATCTCGCCTGTGGCCTGAGATAAAAAATTTGCGCATCCATTTTTTTTCGAATTTGGGTACAATCAAAGTTATCAACCCGTTTTCTTCCGATTGGTGGTGATGCCTCCTAATCGGAACCAAGTCGAGGGAGTTGATGTTCCTGAGAATTTTTCTTCGCTGAAAGATGTTCATATTCAGAATTTATGCCCAAAGTTACAAAAAAGGGCATCAACCAGTAGATTGACGCCCTTTTAAAGTAATTATGGTTGATTATTCAGACTTTTCAGCCGGTTTTTCGGAACCTGCTGATCTTTTCATGGGTATTCTTACCAGGACAATACCTATAATCACAAAGATAATGATAGATATGAGGTAAGATGGATTGCTGAATCGCCACCATTCGACCTCGCCGAAGGCAAGACCTGCAAAGAGGAGCCCAATCAGGGCTTCACCGGCAATCAAGCCGGAGGCCAGCAGAATTCCGATATTATCGGTCTTTTCTATTCTTTCTTTACTATGCTGTTTTTTCTTTTGATAGTATTGCAGGATGCCTTTGATAATACCTCCGATGAAAATGGCAAAAGTGGTTTGCAGCGGCAGGTACATACCAATAGCTACGAGCATCGGGCTTTTCACCTGCATAAGGATAAAGCCAACGCTCATAAGCATACCGACGATGATCAACGGCCAGGCCATGTTCCCCCCAATGATTCCCTGGGATAGTTTTGCCATGAGGCTGGCCTGTGGCGCCGGTAATTCAGGGCTACCAAATCCGCCTATATAACCGAGTTGTTTTCCGGTTGCGATATCGCCTTCGTGCAGGATGAAAATCGGAATAAACAAAACGGCTGCAGCCGCAATAACGCCGATAATATCACCTACCTGCATTTTCCAGGGAGTACCTCCAAGGATGTGACCTGCTTTGAGGTCTTGTAGCATTTCTCCGGCTACGGCAGCGGAAACACATACTACGGCAGCAACCGCCAGGGTAGAGGCGATGCCGCTTTCACCGTGGGCTCCGAGTACAAGCATCAGTAAGGCAGTGACAACAACCGTGGAAATCGTTAGCCCGCTAATCGGGTTATTACTCGAGCCGATAATACCCACAAGATACCCCGATACTGCGGCAAAAAAGAAACCGAAAATCACCATTACAATGGCCGCTATCAGGGCGGTCATGAATTCCGCTCCAAAGATAGCACTGGCAATGAAAAATGTAGCTATGGCGGCTGCTACAATGCCAATCATGATCCAATGGAATTTGATATCTTTTTCAATACGTTCGATTTCCAAACCGCCTCCTTTAGCAGATTGCTTCAGGTCCTGGATAGAGCGCGATATGCCCTGGGCAAGGCTGCCACGCATTCCCCAAAGGGTCCATATAGTTCCTACAAGCATACCGCCAATAGCAATGGGACGTGTGACGGATTTCCATGTGGCATTAATCTGGAAAATCGGGTCGTTGACTTTCTCCTGGGCTTCAGCCATAGTAGCGGCAATACCCTGGTCCATAAGATACTGGGACCATGCTCCGAAATCAATAAAAGGCATGATAAAATACAAGGCCAGCGGTGTAAGGAGCCCCCATGCGATCACACCGCCACTGAAAGTAAGCGAGGCAAGTTTGGGGCCGATAATATATCCCACACCAACATAGGCCGGTTTGAGCCCCGGAGAGCCCAGCAGTATTCCGCCTTTTGCTTTTATGGCTTCGCCTGCCCCGGTAATAAATTGTTCTTTGAAGTGGATGAAATTGCGATATACCGGTAAAAACAGCCGGAAATCACCCATAGCCTTAATTACTGCTCCAAGGCCCATAGCCCAGAAAAGATATTTGGAGCCGCTACCTGTTTGCCCGGTTTTGTGAATGGCGGCTGCCGCTTGGGATTCCGGAAAAGGTAGAGAAGCATCATTCGCCATTACGCGCCGCAGTAAGGCGACAAACATAATACCAAGCACACCGCCGGTAAGCATGATGATAGCGGAAATAGCATAATGACCTGGAGTATAAAAGTTCTCCCATATTCCGCTTATAAAAAATGCCGGTAACGTAAAAATAGCTCCGGCTGCGACAGATTCTCCGATGGAACCTACCGTACGAGTAAAGTTCTCTTCGAGGATGGTCCCATTCATAGCCCTTAATATGGCCATCCCGATTACTGCTGCCGGATAAGTGGCAGCGATCGTCATACCGGCTTTCAATCCCAGGTAGGCATTGGCTGCCCCTAAAACAAGAGCCAGTACGAGTCCGATGATTAATCCCCTGAACGTAAATTCGGCCATCCGCGTTTCGGATGATACGAAGGGTACAAAGTTTTTTTCTTCTGCCATAAACAATAGGTTTTGGTTATCACTTCAATCAAAAGCCAAACTAATTACGAGAAATTTGTCGGGAAAGGCAAATAAATATTTAATTAATTGTGAACATAATTTTCCTTTAATCAAATGATAATATGTCTATTTGAGAATATATAAATAACTGTTTTATGAATGAGTTTTATCGCTCATTTTGTTTGTGTGACGGATATAAGTATAAGAGTTTTTTCTTTTTGAAAAAGGATTCTTCAAAACACTCATCCAAGGGATAGATATCATGATGCCAGGGGATTTGGTTGAGTTCCCCTGTAAAGTCGCCTCCTTTGAGATAAAGAATTCCATTCGGGAATTCATGGGCATTCTCCTTCTTGATTTTGTCTTTTATCCATGAGAAAAAAAGCGGGAGCTTTGTGACAGCCCGGCTGGTGATAAAATCATAGCGCTCTTGCAGCTCTTCACCTCTGATTTGCTCGGCTTTTACATTATGTAATTCCAAATCCTTAGCCAGGATATTGACAATTTTTATCTTTTTTCCGGTAGAATCCACCAAATGGAAATGCACATTGGGGTAAATTATGGCAAGGGGTATTCCGGGAAAACCTCCTCCTGTGCCTACATCAAGGATATGGGTTTCGTTACGGAATTCGAAAAACTTTGCAATGCTCAAAGAATGAAGGACATGGCGTACTTTGAGGAATTCAATATCTTTTCGGGAAACGAGATTGACTTTGATATTCCATTCCTGGAAAAGCGGCACTAATTGCTCTAACTTATTCTTTTGAAGAGTTGTTAAATGCGGAAAATACTTTTCTATTACATCCATAGCCTTATTTTTATTAATATAACGAGATATACAATTGGATAAGTTGCCATTTTTGGAAACAATATTTACCGATATTTGTAGTTTTCAAATATAATCACTTTTCAGAAAATCGGAGATGAGAATATTTACAGGGATTTTGCTTGCTATTTATTTGGTGGTTCCTATGGCCGTGAACGGCCAAACGAATCATCAGAAAAGGCTTCAGTATATTAAAAAATATAAAAATATTGCCATTGAAGAGATGAACCAGTTTGGGATCCCTGCCAGTATTACGCTTTCACAGGGGATATTGGAGTC
>JAIPAH010000022.1 GCA_021740175.1 Bacteroidales bacterium | reverse complement strand
GGCGCGCCCTTTTTCTTCCCCCATTACCCCAAAAACAGGTCATCCCGACCAAAGATACGAAGCGAAGCGGAGTATCGAAGGGAGGGATCTGGTTGCCTTACCGCTGCCGCCTACAACCATTTTTCTTCCCCTATTACCCAAATAATACCGTCATCCCGAGAGAGAAGATCAAAAAATTGCCCCACATCGCATAATGACAATAAAGAATCAGTATCCTTTGCCCCCGAGGTGTCGGGGCAGGCTGTTCCCCGAAAGCTTTCAGTGCTTTTGCCAGGTTTCAATATCTTGGATGGTTCCGCCTGTTTTGAGGTTGGGTGTTTTTTGGGTTCATGCTGGCTACTAGGGCTAAAAGAATGAAAATAAGGTTTTTTGATTTCGTAGCTGATACAGACAAACTGGTTTTCACATAAACCCGAAATCACTTTGCCTGATGCTTATTCCTCTCTGAATTACATAATCTAAACAATGCAATATTTATCTCTTTTTTTAACAGCGCTTTCAATATTATCGTCTGGAATGTTCTTTTGCCGGAACCTGCGAAAAATAAAAAATTTCAGATATTTTTCTTTTCTTCTTTTGAAAACTTAAATTCCTTTTTTACTTTTGAAACTGCAACATTTAACAGCGCTCTTAGTGAAAACACCCTAATGCATGTTTTCAATCTCTTTTGAGCCAAAAGACATAGAGAATTATCTGGATAGGATTGTAAAGAGCCGTATTTTTAATAAACACGGCGATTATCTGATTATTTCAGCGCTTGCTTTAGTGCACCTGATACTTTTGTTCCATCCGCAGGATTATGCCGCATTGGATGAAGGCAATTTCTTTCAACCCGAAAGGCCTTTTCTTTTTAAGCTTATGCATCTTACGCAGATGCTCCTGGCTTTTTTTATCGCTTTTAACTTGTTCGAGGAAGAGACAAATGATCTGAAATCGCTTGATAATTCAGCTATAAAAAAGCATTTCAACTGCAACCCCACCACATTTACTCCTATGCGCGACAAGGCTTTCAGTATTACCGACAAATCCACCCTCTACTGGAAAATTGCCACGGTGTTAATGGCAGCTTATTACCTGATACCCGTGATAGAAAATGTGCTTGAATTGCTGTCAATAGACCTGTAGATTCCGGACATTTACAAAAATCTGCTGCAGCCCTTTCTGATGCTCTTCGCCTTCTATGCGTTCTATAATATCTACCTGCTCGCAGGCTCCTGCCGCAGTAACGATAAAAAGATTATCTGGCCCAAATCGCGACATAAGGTGACCTTTATCTTGATTACGCTGATTCTTACACACCTTATTATTCATTTCTATCATGCGCAATACCCAAATAACCTGCTGCTCTTTTCGAGTTACCTTGTCATGTCTGTGATATCCGGATTATTCCTGGTGATGTTTAACGGACGAATCGACAATTATCATATCAACCCTCACTGGACCTTTAAGACGGCTTTGTACCTGTTGTCGTTTGTAATCGTGATATGGAGCGTTCTGCGTATTCATAACCTCGATAACGGAACGCTGCGTATGCTTGGTCTGTATTTCTCGGCCGGCTTGTTTTACCTGAAGACGCTGATGATCCTCTTTATCATCTGGCTCTATAAAAGCAACCGGCTTACACAATACCTGATAATGCTTTATTTACATCAAAAACAACACAAAACGCCCTCAAAGTCATGATAAAAAAGAGACTGAGCATTTATCCCATCATCAGGCGGTGCTGTTATGCGGCATCAGCAGACAGGCGTAAGCTACTGACGATACTGCTGTTGCAATCTGCTGCCACCTCATGCATGGATAAAGACAGGCGGGCTCATGGTATGCTTTTCACACGAATTCATGGTGCTTTGGCCTGTGCCGGGCACCCTATTATAAACCTAAATTTCAATAGTATGAGTGTTAAATATCACTTACAACCAAACCCTATAACGACTGATCCTGATGATCATTCTGCCAGGGTAAATCCGGTGGCGTCACTGGATTTTGATTCCATTGTTCAGGAGATGCTGCGCCGGGGTACGACGGTCACAGACACGGATGCCCAGGCGGTGGTAACTCTTTTTATGGAAGTTATCTCCGACAAAGCGTCGGAGGGAAATAATGTAAACCTTCCGCTGGTCAGCATACGGCCGGGTATCCGCGGGGTCTTCAACGGGGCTTCCGACAGCTTCGACCCTGCGCGTCATACCATACGTGCAACCGTATCGGCCGGGCCGCTCCTCGAAGAAAAGATGAGCCAGGGCCGTCCCGAGAAGATCCTGCACAACCGTCCGAAACCGGAGCTGGTGGCCTTTGTGGATTACAACTCACAAACCACCGACGCGCTGCTCACGCCAGGAGGTATCGGCGAGATTACCGGCGAAGAGCTGAAGTACAATCACGACGATGCCGAAGAAGGGATCTTCTTTATTGAAGATGCCGGAACCGAAACGCGGGTGGATGTGCTCTCGGTGCGCACCGACGGGAAGTTAATGTTCCAAATCCCCTCTGCATTAACCCCGGGGAATTATGCCCTGGTGGTGCGCCGCAAATACGGCAATGCGCAGGAGATTAGAACCGGAGAATTAAATAAAAGTTTAACCATTAACACTTAAGAACGCTGTTTAAATGTTGCATCAAGTCCGGGAATTATGCACTCCCGGCGGTTTTCCCGGATTCACCATAAAAGCCGGGGCAAACAACTCCCCGGGGCTGCCGACAGCGTTCGGTGGTTCCGGGGAGCTTGTTGTTGAAATTCCAAATTGGAAAATCCAAATTCCAAATCGGAGCGGAGCGGAGATCCTGCGATCGGAGGTTGTTGCAGCTCCAAAAACTAACTATTTCTAAGTCATCTATAAGCACTCAAAAACCATTTTTATAGCGGGATTCCAAAAATATTTCTGTGTCTATATTTAAATGCCAATAGCAAATAGCCCTGAAGGGGCTGAATGAGAATAGCCCCGGGTTTCAACCCGGGGGTTGGATTGCATTCTTCTTTTTACCGCCGTAGACTTATGTTTTAGAGAATTCCTGAGACCTAGACAGGCCCTGTTAAATGGGAAAAAATTTCACAGGGCAAGCAGAAACAAACATCCGGGTTTTCCGCCTGAACGCAACTTGCGGCTGCGATTGAAGATTGGTTTACGGCGGGGGATGGTGTGTTGGCCGATGCCCCCGGGTTAAAACCCGGGGCTAAGGATACTAATATCTGGCGTTGCTACATTGAGAATACATTTCCAGGCATATTAGCTCCGTTAGGAGCGAAAGTATGGTAGAAATATGTCCGGCATCCAATCCTATGAGCTCCGGCAGGAGCGGTACAAAAGCCATTCGGGTAGCACCTCATCCCCTAACCTCCCGCAAAGCGGGACAGGCTCTTCTCCTCAAAGGAGAAGGGGAATACGTCTGGGGTTGGATTTATTGTTATAGTTCAAATTCTATCTTCAGAGCTACATTGAGAATATATTTCCAGGCATATTAGCTCCGTCAGGAGCGGCACAAAAACCATCAGGGTAGCCCCTGCGCCATCTAATATTCCTGGTATTCCGCCTGAACGCAACTTGCGGCTGCGATGGACATTAAAGATACGGCGGGGACTCTGTTCGGCGCATGCTGGTGAGTCCGGGTAGAGCAGGTCGTTGCCATCCTGCTCCCCCACAGACCCGGACGAGCGGTTTTCCCGCATCCGGTTCCTCTTAAACCGATTTCGCTGAACGATAGCTGTGATAGATTTTGGGTTTGAGCAAAGGCTGCCATTGGTGTATCAGTTTGGAAAACCGTTGCCAGTTCCAAACAGTCTTTCCTCCCCGGCGATTAATCCATTTGTGCAGGATGCGAGACACTTCATGGTGAAATTTCTGTAGCATCCGACTATTAAAGGTGACTCCATAATAATTGTAGTGCCCCCGTAATTTGGCATTTATCGCCGGAATGAGCTCTATGAGTGGCGTATGCCGATGTTGGGATATCCACCCCCGCATGTTGTTCAACGCTTGGGTGAACTTTTTGCGGCTTGTCTTTCTTTTCAATACCCATTTTCCTTTGCGGCTTTTGCCCAGAAAATGTGTGAAGCCAAGAAAGTCAAATCCCCGCGGGCCACCTTTGGGTTTATCGCCCAGTTTGATTAATCGGGTCTTATCCGGGTGCAACTCCAGTCCGTATTTCCCGAACCGTTTGGGTAGCACCTCCATCACCCTTTGGGCGTCTTTCCCATCGGTAAATCCCAATATAAAATCATCGGCATAGCGCACAATAAAACTCTCTCCTTTCAATAATGGCTGGATTTGTTCTGAAAACCACTCATCTAATACATAATGCAGATAAATGTTGCTCAGCAGCGGGGAAATAAGCCCGCCTTGAGGCGTGCCTTCTGTTGGATAATGTAATTGTTTATCTTCCAGTATCCCGGCCTTGAGCCATTTATCTATCATCTTGCGTATCACACCATCTTTCACCCGGCGGTCAAGAAAGGCACGAAGTTGACTGTGGTTGATACTGCCAAAGTAGTCTTTGATATCTGCATCTATGATATAGTGCTTCTTTCTAAAACTGACTTCTGTAAACATATACCTGATGGCCTGATGGGCTGAACGACCTTTTCTGAAGCCAAATGAGAAGTCCTTAAAGTCTTCTTCGTATATTGGGGTTAGTGTCCTACGGACACCTTCCTGCAATATCTTGTCTTCGATGGTCGGTATGCCCAGCGGGCGTTGCCCATCCCTGCCTTTGGGTATATATGTCCGCCGCACCGGCGGGGCTTTGTAACTACCTGCCTTGAACTTGCTCAGCAGTTCCGGTAAACGGTCGGCTTGCACCTGTCCATAGCTCTGCCAGCTATGGCCGTCCACCCCTGCACTGCTTTGTTTGTTCAGGCTGTGATAGCTCCGTTGCAGTATCCCCTCATCGATGAACTGATGGAGGTTGGTCAAAGCTTCGCCTTTGTGTTTCCTTGCACGCGCTGCTATCTGCATTTCTTCTGTTGACATTTTCTTAGACATCTCTGGTACGTTTAATGTTTCCAAAATGTAGTCCCGGTTTAAGGCATCCCCGGCCTGACCGGCCGGTTTTCCCTTCCCTACTCTCTGGCTTTCATGGGACTGATTTGCCAGATTTCTATCGGTACTATGGGGATGCTAAGACTGCCTTCGCCCTTCTCATCGTCTTCGGTTTCCCTCGACTTTGATACCAATCCGATGTTACCTTTTTCTTAGCGTTCGCAAGGTGGTACCATGTACCCTGCGAACCTGGAATTTTCGGGTGTGGTCATTCCATATCAACCACTTTTCGTTTGGAGGCGGGAGGCTCTCCCAAGTTCCCGTAGAAACCTATCTATACATTTGCCCTGCTCTTCGACCCCGGTCAGGCATAGTTCCCTTACCTTGACGGTTACTATGCTTTCGTTCCCACAGACAGAAAAATGAAAACCAAAACATTATCTTTATTTTCGAGGCTCTATCACACAGCTTTTGTACTCCCTGTGTACGCTTCGTGCCAGCATCTCTGCTGACTACGCAACACTCGGTTCTGGGGCTGGTTAGGCTTTCCCAGGTAGGATTGGTTACCTACAGGTTTCTGCTGAAAAGTTTCAAAGAACTATGCTAATTCCCTTTTCACGGGCTTAGCTTGGCGCAATCTGTCTATAAAGTCGTACTAATGTTAATTTCCTCCCCGCTACCCCTTAATCTCCGCCTGAGGCGGAGAACTCCCACACAACCAATAATTTAATTGGTTCTTCCGCCTAGGCGGAGAGTTAGAGGGGTGAATCCAAGCGATGATATTATAGACGGACACTAGTTAATTCGTGTCTTCTTATAAAGGCGCTGACTATTCATTAAATCCTGCCTCTATATATTGAATTGTAAGCAATCCCTTCTACGCCCTTAGCTTTTATCTCAAAGTACTTCCCTTGCTAAATTATCAAAAGGCCGGAAAATCACTGCTCCGGCCTTTTAATCAACATAACCTCTAAAATTATTAACCCTAAAACTCTATTATTATGGGTCAAAAACATAAACCCTGAATGGAGTTGCTAAGGTAATAAACTCCACAATAAGAAACAAAGCTTTAAATGCTTTCAAACGAATAATTTTTCTTAATCATCCTTCCTTTCCTATATATCCATGCTTCCCTAAGTGACGGTGTAGAGTTGTATGTGGCTAATTTGTCATCATTTTCAATAAAATCGCGATGCCCTTTTTCTAACAATGATATAGCCTCCAACATAGCGATGGGCGCTATTTCATAATTCTTCTTTACAAGTGAATTAAACGTATCTTTCTTCTCTACCCTATATTTCTTTTGAACAATAATATCTCCCGAGTCTAAACCTTCTTCAACAAAATGTATACTGACCCCGGTCTCCTTTTCACATTTTAATAGTACCCAAAAGGGTGTTAACCGCCCCCTGTTTTTGGGAAGAAGCGCATTGTGCCGGTTCAGCACCCCGATGACAGGTATTTCCAATAACTCTTTCTTAATGATACTTTGGCTCTGATTGATAATAATATCTGGTTTCAATGTCATTAAGTGCTCTCTGAATTTCTTACTGTTTGGAGTTTTTATATCATAAACTGGTATACCCTTTTCCTTTGCATACCCGAGAATAGTAGGATCTTTAAAAAAACCTGCTTTACTTCCTTTCTTTTTAAGTTTGTGAAAAACAGAAATAAAAGCATTTTTTAAAAAATGCCATAGCCCCATAATCAAAAAAAGAGAAATCAGGTATTCATACTTTGACTTCCCTTTACTTAAAGTTAACCTGTCCCCTTTTGGCACGGCCAGGCCGATAATGTCATCCTTTCTATTGTCGATGATGTGTTTGATGAATTGTTTGGTCTGGACGGGATCGTCCATGGTTATTATGAAGATGCGCATTATTGTGTGTTGTTTTTTAAGTTGCTTGTTTATGTAATTGATGATTGAAGATAAATAGATCAGAGATCGGATACCAGAGATCAGAGATCAGAGGGCTGATTTCTGACTTCTGACCTCTGACTTCTGCCCTCTATTGCTTAGATTTCAAGATGAAGGATTCCGGCGATTTTATCATGGAGCCGAGCATCTTGCCTACTTCAAGGGTTTCGTTTACTAATTCTTGATAAAGTTCGTTAGAGATATACTCATAATCTTTTGCAAAGTCCAATGCTGTGTTAGTTTCGCTGTTTTCACCGTCGCAATCTGTCAGTTTACTGATGAAATGTGCTTCATATCGTCTTTTTTCCCAGGCTTCTCTTAGGTTTAAACAAACAGAACGAGATGATCTTCTGACCTGACTTGTTAAAGCATATCGCTCTTCTTTCGGAAAGGTTTTACTAATCTCAAAAATCCTCATCGCCAACTCGTAGGATTTTTTATAGACTTTAAGTTCCTTAGCCGAATTAATTTGCTTAGTCACTCAATTATTATAATACTGAACTCTGATCTCCGACTTCTGATCTCTGTCCTCTGACTTCTGATCTCTGACTTCTGGCCTCTGACCTTCTCCCCTACAATAGCCCACTCTTCCTGCAATACTCCTGGACTGTTGAAAACTGATACCCTCGATTTTTATAGAACATTATCTCTTTCTCATATAGCGGGATAGCGTCTTTGCCGAGGTTTTTTGTTTTTAGCTGTGATCTAATAACGTCTTGTAATAAATAAGCAACCGGATTTTTAGAGCGCTTATTGATTTTTCGGGGTTCATCCGATTCATCGATGAATTCATTGGGATGGATATCAAAGACTACGGGTTTGCCATTTATTTTTGAAGACTCAAGATGAATTCCATGGCGCTGGATATTGGTAATCCATGGAAAAATACGCATGGTTGTACCTACATAGGGCAAAAATAATGCAGATAAAGGAACCTCAATCAAAGGACCATCTCCTTTTGTGAATAATGAATCCGGTGAAGTATGATAAGGAAGACGTGGCGCTGTTAGCCACTTTAGTTTTTTCATCCCACCAAATGACATAAAAAAATCAAATCGCTGCGATGCAACGGAAGAGTCTATTTTATGCCCTGTTTCAATTAAGGCTCTGCCTGTATCTTCATTGACCCGTAAAGCAGGGGAACGGAAAGATATTACTTCCTGCCCCGAAATATCCTCAAGCAGCTTTTTAGTCTCGGCAAGATGTCTTTTCTGCCTTTCGAATGACATAACATCAAAGCCATTCTCTTTAAGATGCGATTTTCCATGCGATGCCACCTCATGGCCATCTTTTATGATCATTTTTACAATATCAGGGACTAAACGAGCTATGTAACCGGTAAAATAAAATGTAGATTTGATATTGTGCTTTTTATAGATATCCAACAATATCGGCATCCCTTCACGATAAACTTTCAGGCCGGTAGCATCCCTCAGGTCGTTTAACCAGATGGAGGTGGTTTCCACATCATTGGTTAGTAAACACATTTTTTCAATCATCAAAAAAAAAAATTTAGATGAATTCAATGGCTATAATTTATATAATGACTCGAGTTCTACTTTACTAGGATAGTTGATAAGCACTGCTCTTCGAGGTCCATGAAACACAAAGTAAGATCCAGCTGCAACTGCAGATGCGTATCCATCCCTTAAAGCAGTTCTAAAATCATCCAAACTACCTGCTCCGCCACAAGCTATAACCGGTATTGTAACATTCTTTGATATTTTTTTGATTAATTCAATATCATAACCATTCATCATACCATCATTATTAATAGAATTAATTAATATTTCTCCAGCTCCAGAATCCTCCAGCTTCTTAGCATAAGTTACTGGATCCCATTTTGTTCTTTTGTTACCTCCATGAATATACACCTTTTCCTTTTTAAATTTGCTGCTAAAAACGTCTATTGCAACAGATACGGTGGAAGAACCAAATGACAAAGATGCATCTTTTATTAAGTCAAGACTCTGGGCTGCTCCTGAATTCAAAATTATTTTTTCTGCACCAGCATTTAAAATTTGTTTTATTTGTTTAATATTAGTGATACCGCCTCCAACTCCAAATGGCATATTTGCTTCACTACCTACTTGTTCCACAAAACTTAAATCTATACACCTTTTCTCTTTGCTTGCATTAATATCAAGGAAAACTAATTCATCAGCTTCTAAATCATTGAAAATCTTAACTGCATTAATAGGATCCCCAATATATTTATATTTTTTAAACTTAATTGACTTAACAAGCCCCAAATTTCTTAAAAGCAAAACAGGTATAACTCTGGGTCTATACATAACTATATTTTAGCAAAATTAATTAATAGTTGCTCTCCTTTTCCATGACTTTTTTCAGGATGAAACTGAGTACCAAAAATATTGTCTTTGTAAATAGAAGAGACAAAATCATATTCATACCGGGTGGAAGTAAGTACATTATCAGAATTTACACTATCGACATGGTAACTATGAATAAAATAGAAATAATTATTACTGATATTATTTAATAACTTAGAATGGGACTCTATATTGACAGAGTTCCAACCAATATGTGGCACCTTATATCTGATTTTATCATGAACATTAAATCTTTTTACTTCGCCTTCAATCCAACCTAAACCATTCACACCGCCTTCTTCGCTGTAAGATGTCATAAGTTGCATACCTAAACAAATCCCCAAAATTGGCTTCTGCTTGGTTGTTACCGCTTCATTTAAGGCATTAATAATATTTAATCCCCTTAAGTTATCCATTGCTGTTTTGAAATGACCTACACCAGGTAGAATTAGCTTGTCTGCAAGTCGAATTATTTCAGGATTTGAAGTGATTTCTGACTTAATCTCAAGTCTATCGAATTTTCGTTGGATAGATTTCAGATTTCCCATCCCATAGTCTATAATAGTAATCATGTTTAGTTAAAGGTTATAATATTTATTAATTACCACATCGGGAACTAGCCCCAATTTATTAGAAAATCTGATAGGTTTTTCAAGTTTCTTAATTATTGGATAATATGTGGGATAATCTTTGAAGCTTTTAAGCGGTTTATTCATTATTCTTTGAAATTCAGTTTGATTCAATCCAAATTTCTTAATCACATAATTTATCTCATTAGTGTCTCCTGAAAATGGATTTTGTTTCAATTTAGTTAAAGCTTCTTCTCTAGATATTTGCCCTGAACGAATTAGTGCAGACAAATGCAATTTACGTTTATCAATATTAAACTTTCTAGGTAATATATACGCCTGAAAGAAACTTGTATATGTAGACTCATAATGTTTTCCTCCATAATCAGACCATCCCAATTCTTTTTGGAGTAAGTCTAATACCTCTTTTTCATTGTATTGCAAATAATACAATGGTCTGATTTGCTTAATACCCTTGAAAAGAGTATAATATAGGTATTGCGACATTGACATTATCGGAAAACTATGTATTTTTTTCTTTCCAAACAATTCATGAACCTTCGATACATACTTACCATCCATATACGTCCAACTTAAAGGAGTAAATCCCTCTGTTCTAAAAGAATGACCTTGCATAATATATTTGACATTCATTTGAGCTGCTACTTTAAATAGAATAGAAAATATCACCCAATCTGTAGGCACTTCTGCATCGGAAACTGATGCTTCAAGAAAAGCCAATTGCAAATCTTTAAACTCCTCCCAATCTGCTACTTCCGTATGAAGATCTACACCAAGTTGGTTTGTAAGGTTTTTTATATTTCTCACAGCAATTTTAGAGTTCCATCCATTATCAAAATGAACAGCTAAAGGTCTTAAACCAAGCCTTACAACCTGATATAGTGTATATGTGCTATCTCTGCCACCACTGACACCTACTATACAATCATATTGCTTTTCTTTTCCTTGGCGCTTTATTTTATCCGCTATCGATTGTAATTTCTCATGACCATCTTTATTGAGCGGATATTTATTATCCATTTCATCATGTGTCAAGCAGAAATTACAAATCCCATTTTCATTAAATCGAATCTCTGGAACTGTAGTATCCATAACACATCTTTTACATGTTTTAATGTTCTTCATATTACAAAATTTTACTAATAAATAATTTTTTGACATTTACAAGACTGGCTATTACCAACATATACCCTCATAATTATTACCCATATTAGTTCGTTCCTTTGATAAATCAACAAATTGTTTATCCCGATACTTTTCTATGTAAAATTCTATATCTTCGAAGTCATGAGTTATTACAAGTAAGTCTGAACTAGTTATTACCTTATTAATATCATCATTTAAGTACTTTGCTATATGCGGTATATGACTTTCAATATAAATCCTATTAGTACCTGTTAACCTAGAATAGTTCACATTCTCATCATAGATTAAAATTTCATAGCCTTTGCCAAGTAAATATTCTGATACCTCGACTATAGGGCTATACCTTAAATCGTCCGTACCAGGCTTGAAGCTTAATCCAAGAATACCGATTTTCTTTTTTCTTTTTGATTCAATTATATCAATGGCTTTCATTTTTTGATTATTATTTGACTCGTCGATCGACTCAACAATTGGACTAGACAAGTAAAGATCGTGAGACATTGTTCTTAAACCTTTCAAATCTTTTGGCAGGCAAGAACCACCATAAGAAAATCCCGGGTTAAGATAATAAGCTGAAAGATTAAGCTTTGTATCCATAGTAAAAAGATTCATTACACTTTGAGGGCTAATTTCTAGTTCTTTACAAATATTACCTATTTCATTCGCGAATGATATTTTTAAAGCATGGAAAGAATTGTTTACATATTTTATCATTTCAGCTACTTTGACGTCAACTTTTTCTATAGGTGCATCAATTGAAGAATAAATATTAGTTACTATTTCTAATGCCTTTTCATTATCTGAACCTATTACAGTAACTGACGGGTTATAATAATCTTTAACAGCCGATCCTTCTCTTAAGAATTCAGGATTAGATACTACAGCGAAATGTATATTTCGTCTTTTTCCAGAAGATTTTTCAATAAGTTCCCCTACCTTATTATTTGTGCCAGGAAATACAGTGCTTCGTATGATAATGGTATGAAAATCATTTTTCTCCTTGAGTGCTTCTCCAATCTCTTTAGAGACATTATAAATATAGTCTAGGTTTAAATGCCCTTTTTTAGTTGACGGTGTTCCCACCGATATTATAGATATATTTGATTTATTGACTGCTTTTATATAGTCAGAAGTAGCACTAATTCTGCCATTCTTATAAGCACTGTCTATTAAATTGCCAATATCTTTTTCTATAATAGTGGGTAACCCTTTGTTTATTAAATCGATTTTGGATTGACTTACATCAACTCCGATAACATCGAAACCTTCATTTGACAAGCAACCAAGGCTTACACAGCCAACATAACCTAAGCCAAAAATTGAAATTTTAGTTTTATTCATATTTCTCAACGTTTTTAATTATAAATTTAGTAATGTCACTCCATTCCTCTTTTAATTTATTTCTATATTTCTCTTGTTTTTGAATATTGCTTTGATTTTTATTAAGCTTATGGTATAAATGTATTACCTTATCAGGATTTGTCCTATAAAACAATCCATTTTCTGCAACGAAATTATTAATTTTCATTTCTCTGAATCCGCAATAAATGCTCGGTATTCCTAAAACAGCCCCTTCTCTGGCCATACTATCTCCAGATGAAATAAGAATTTTGCTATAATAAATTAAAGAATGAATGTCTTCTACTGGTTCTCTAAGAAGAATCCAATCACCTGGATATAAGGATTTAGTTTTTTTATCCTCTAGTGAAAACAACACTTTACAATCTACAGGAAGATCCTTCGCAAAATAAAGAATTGAGTTTTTTTCTTGCTTTAAATAATTTAAACTGCCTGTTGATACTTCTCTTATAAAAATATAGGATTTAGGCTCCAAATCATAATATTTTAAGACTTCTGCGTTTGGTATAAAATAGTTTGGAGACAGATACGACCATTCTTTAGTTGCATAAAAATAATTCACCTTCCTACTGCTATACTCTATAGGAGGAATAAACAATTCATTAGAAGTAAGTTTTTCCAATAAAATGTTATTACTACTTTCAGGATCATCATCAAATTGTATATTAGGTTTTCTAAATATTTTCATACAAGCTCCGAGTACAAATCCACCAACACTCACCCCAAGATCTGGGCGAAACTTCCATATATCAAATAGTAAATGTAAAAACTTAAAAATATTTGCTTCAAATATTATAGAGAGAAAATTACCTCTATGTCTGCCTATTACCTTATAATTTATACCAGCTAATTCTTTTTCCACTATATTAGGTAGTTTTCCTCTTCTCAAGACATATACTAGAACTTCATGCTTGTTGTTTAACTTTTTAATAGAATATTTAAAAAAGTTTAAGTGCGCAGGATGGTTTAAATCAAAAATTATTTTCATATAAGATTTACGTTGACTATGATTTATATATATGTTTATAATAAATAATTCTAAGAGAAGTGAATAATTTATAATTAAGTGTATCAAAATACCCAATTTCCTTTTTTTCCCAGCTTACAGGAAAATCATATCTCCATTCTCTCATAAACGGTCCAAATTTGGCTATTGCATTACCTATAACTTTATCATTGTTGTAATAAGATTCAAGATTTTTTTGAGATTTTTTTGTCTTATTTATTATTGGTAGAGGTCTTTTAATCTCTATATTTAGTTTACTTAGCAATCGAGAAAAATCTTCCTTAAGATTTTCATATTTATAAATAAAGTCAAATCTATGATGGTCTAAGCATGACATGTCATTGTAAGGTATAATATGGAATTTTAGAAAATATTCGGAAAAACAAGCATTTCTATTTTGAATGAAATCAAATTGCTTTATCAGCCACCTATCCCCTAAAGTCTTTTTGTTTTTTCTTTTCAAGGAGGAAAACTGCCCCTTATGATCTTGTTTTAACTTTTCATAAATACTAATTATTCTCTCAAGTGGGTTGCGAACACCAGAAAAAACGAAATACCTCTTTTCTTCTTCGGTAGCTTGCATTAAAAACTCTCTGTATGTGGAGTGTTTATTAAGAATTTGTTTTCCAGAATAGTTCTCCACCAGCTCATTACTAATTGCGGAAGTTGCTGTACGTGGTAACTCTACGAACACATATTTATGCTTATGACTTATAACCATGACAAATACTATTTAATCCATATTCCTTTTGCTTTTCCACTTATTATTTTATAATATTGGATAGGAGCAATAATTAAATGATAAAAATTGGAAAATATAATTGCTAAAATAATACTATAGGCTTCGAGTTCCAAAATATACTTAAATATATAAACCAGAATAAGAAATAAGAAAATGCTTACCACATTACTATACATCTGTAATTTGATATATCCTATCCCGTTTATAAATGAGTTGAATATTCCACCAAAAGTCAGTATGCTAAAAAAAATAAATAAATAAAATGAATAATTGAATGGTATGCTTAGTTTATCACCTATCCAAAGATTAAAAATCTTATCAGAAAAGATTAATAGAAAACTACCATAAAGAACAATAATCATCCAAAATATGAATAATTTCCTAACTGATTTTCGAATCCATACAAAATCTTTTTTTTGAAATGCATAAGTAAATGGTGACATATGCGGAGTCATAAATAAACTAAAAAGCATATACATGGTAGCAAATAGTTTTCTTGCAGTATCAAATCTAGCAACTTCCTCCTGACCATACAAATAGTTAATAATAAAATTAGTTGATTGGAACAGTACTAATACCGCGATCTGAATGATAAAAAAACTAACTCCTAGATTTAGAATAGATGGAACCGTTTTTTTATCAAATAACCTAACATTAGGTCTTAGAAAAGGATACTTAATAAATAAATAAATAGAAAACAGTATAAATATAAACAATGGAGAAATAGTATATATTGCACTAACAACAATAAGTTCCCCCTTTAAATCATCTTTAAAAAGAAATACAATCAATAAAACCATTACGTTTCCTAGTACCGGAATCGCTTTTTCATATGATGGTAATTGGATAGCTCTATAAACTGCTTGAGTCAGTTTAAATGTAAGAATAATAATAAAAGTGGAAAAAACTATTACCATTAGTAAGTTTAAATCAACATTTTTCATGTCCATGGCATTAAAAAGTTTAAACCAATTTATATGTTGGTATACAAGGAAAAGTATTGCCAATAATAAAATTGAAATAAAACCAATAATAATGTATGCGGTACTGACAATAACTTTAGCTTGATGTAATTTTTCATTTGCTAATGCCTTTCCCAAATTTATTTGTAGACCTTTCCCTACTCCTATATCGAAAAAATGTATCCAAAACAAAACAGATTGAATTGTTACCCAAAGTCCATATTTTCTTCCATCAAGGATTTCTAATACTAATGGAACAAGAATGAAGTTTATTATAATAGATACGCCTTTAATTAAAAAGGAATATATAACTTGTTTATTTAGCTTATTTGTTCTATTAGGTCCATCTATTAAATTCATTTTCTATATCAATTATTATATATTTTCTTTGACATTACAATAAAAATAATAAAAAAGTATGTTATTAAACTAACATTTGAGCTGATTGCATCCATTTGTCCGTTAATCAGTGCATAGACAAGTATCCCCCCGTAAATTAAAATAAAAATAGTACGAACATCATTGAATTGAAGGCGTATTAAACTCCTGTCAAGATATTTAAGCAAAAAACCAGGTATGAGAGCCAACAAAAAACCAGCAAAGCCAAAGTTGATATAGAACTCACCTGCCAACCCATTTCTTATACCAGATCTTTCCCGATTAAGATACCTCATTAATATAAGAGCTGAATTATTCTCTCTGATTTCTCCTTTCTCAATATTAAAGATATCCCAAAACTCTTGCGGAAAGAAAGCAACAGGAAAGTTTAATAATGTCTCTCCCATATATAAATCTCTTTTGGTATCATATATATCTATTAGTTGATTGAGTTGGCGATATTCATTGAAAGTAGAGTATAAAAATCTACTTAATCCTATAGACGTATTATTATTATTATCTATGCTAATTTTTTCTCCAGTTCTATAGCTTAGAAATAGATTATTTAAAACCATAAACAAAACAAAAATTATGAAAAATCTTACAATTAGCTTTTTTCTTATTGAGAATTTTTTGTAAACAAGGTATAAAAACAATGTACTTACAATATAAAGCATAACAGGAAATCTCACAACCATAGTTGCTAGCATCGTGCCTCCAAAAATAAAAAATAGAAAATATACAGGGTTTTTGGAGTCGAGATATTTATAGTAATATATTAGTCCAGATGGAATTAATAGATACCAAGCTTTGACAGTTAACCCTCCAAATTGTTTGAAAAATCTGGTTGTTCCGGAAGCAGATCCCTCAGTAAATGATGGAATAAAACCGATTGTAACAATCATGTAGATGGAGGCTAATGTACCTATAAAAAAAATAGCTAGTAAAACCCTATTATCAATTGAATATCTATATCTGATAGAATGAATACGCCAAACTCCATAATTCAATAGATAGCCGATATTTAAAAATGAATTATACAATATCCAATATAGAGTAGTCTTTTCAATCCCCTCATTATAGTCAGGGAAAATGAATTTAACCGTAAAATAATTTAAGCTCCCAATGAAGGCAAACATGAACATAATAATATTAATTAATACAATTATGATGGGTATATTATGCCTATTTAGATAAAATCTAATAAATAAGTACTGGATTAAAAGATAGACTTCGAAATAGAATATTATGGTATGCCCTATAAAAGAAACAGGAAATATTCCATAAAAAGATAACGGAATTAAAGTGGCTATTATTAAACTAACGACTTTAAAATATTTTCTTAAGAGTTTATTTTGCATTATCAGTAATTTATTGAAAACATATAGTCCTTAAATTTAATTAATACTGCGAATCAATGGTTAGGCAGCAAACTTACCAATACATCGAATTAGGTCTTTTCATGTCTGCTTGCATAATTATAAATTTTTATCTTTATAATTATATCAGTCTTATTTTGGGGATATTACAAAATTGTGTTCAACTTTCTATTCTCTTTAATTATTGTTTCTGATTATAAACATTAGTAGTCGATAGGCATTTTTATTATATTCCAGATTATTCCTTGCCCATTGATAAGCATTTTCAGCTATCCTACTTCTCTCTGCAGGATAAAGTATTAAATATTCTATTTTTTCTCGCAAATCCTTTGAGTCATCTGGTAAACATAATAAAGCATGTTCTTTATGCTTAATATTTAGTTTTAGATCTCCAACTGAAGTCGTTACTGTTGGTATTTTTGTAGAAAAATATTCGCCGATTTTAGTAGGAAATCCGGCTTCTGAAAACCTTCCTTTACGACGTGGATTAACTAAAATTTCACACTTATTCATCTCATAAGGAACTTTTTCTATTGGTAAATTCCCTAAGTAGTGAATTCTTTTTATATCATTGTTTTCTTCATATTTATTTATCTCTTCTTGAATAATTTTATCTCTGACAACACCGGCAATAATGAGGTGGATATTACAGTATTCCTTGCTCAAATCATTGAATGCTTCAAATAATTCTAATATTCCATTTAACACAGAAAGAGTTCCAAAATAGCCAATTTTTATTATTTTAGGATTTAAATCAATTGATTTTTCAATTGAGAAAAACTCCATATTTATAAAATGATTAATTATTAATAAATTATGTTTATTAATCTTATTCTTATAAAAGTTGTATAAATAATTACTAATAGTTATTGAACCATCATAAAGCTTATTGAAATGTATTAGCTGGGTTTTATATAAAGCTTTCTTTATTCTATCCTTAATGCTTTCCTTAAACTTAGAATCATCATAAAAATCAACAATGAAATTATAAACTTTAATGCCTAATAGATATTTTGTTACCAAAATTGGCAAAAAATAATAGGGGTAATCTAAATCATAGAGTAGAATATTTTTGGCTTTTACTTTAAATCTGATATGACTTAATATTGCTGGCAAAGAAAGGATACTAATAACCCACATTGTAGTCTTTTTCATAAAACTATTACTGAAAGGTACCGGATTAACATAATAGTAATGTATTTTATTAGAAAGGGTTTTCCCACCATACTTATTATTCTCATTAATGTTCCTTATTACATATATAAAAACTTCAATATTGTTTTTTTCTAGGCCATAACTAAGATTCCTGACCATATTTGATGCTGCCCCCCCAAATGGGAAACTAGTTTTTATAATTATTGCAACTTTTTGTACCATTTAATTAATTTTTATTCCCCACCATAAATTGCTCAAGTAAGTATTCCCCAGTATCAGCTTTAATACTCTCCATGAAATGTTGGTTTTATTATAATCTGGAGTGATGTGCTGATATACATTTTTTTGCTTAAATTCTTTAACTACTGAATCTATTGAATTAAGAACTGATTCCGGCTCAAATCCAGTGAGAATAATAGTGCCGGCATCTTGTGCTTCGGGGCGTTCCATGGACTGGCGGAGACTAATGGCTGGGAAGCTGAGGATGGAGGATTCTTCGCTGATAGTGCCGGAGTCTGAAATAACGCATTTGGATTCTATCTGGAGTTTTATGTAGTCGAAGAAGCCGAAGGGTTTCATGAAATGGATTAGTTTGTTCGTTGTTTGTTGTTCGTTGTTTGTTGTTCCTTGCTTCAACGCTTCTATGCGTTTTCTGGTTCTGGGATGAGTTGAGACGATGACGGGTAGATTGTAGTTTTCGGCTAAGTTGTTTAGGATTGTGAGTATCTTTTTGAGGTTTTCCTGGTTGTCTACGTTTTCTTCGCGGTGGACGGATACGAGGAAGTATTTTTTTGGTTTTAAAGAATAGAACGCTGATGACGCTGATTTAACTGATTTTCGCTGATCATTTTCTTGTAACTCTTCTGAAAGTTTTTCCAGGATGTTAGAGTTATCGATTTTGGGCTTGTAATAGTCCAGGACTTCTTTCATGGGGGAGCCGGTTAAATAAATGCGGCGGTGTTGCAAGCCTTCGGAAAGCAAATGACGTCGGGCGTGTTCGGTGTACACGAGGTTGAAGTCGGCGAGGTGGTCGATGATGCGGCGGTTGACTTCTTCGGGGACGTTGAAGTCGAAGCTGCGGTTGCCAGCTTCCATGTGGAAGATGGGGATGTGCATGCGTTTGGCCATATAAGCTGAGAGGCAGGAGTTAGTATCTCCCAGCACCAGCAATGCATCAGGTTTTTCCTGCTGTAATACTTCTTCAGATTTTTTGATGATGTCACCCACTGCGCCGCCTAAGGAAGATCGGTCAGCATCCAGGAAATGATCGGGTTTACGAAGCTCTAACTGCTCCCAAAATATTTCGTTGAGTTCGTAGTCGTAGTTTTGGCCGGTGTGGACGATGACATGGTTGGTGTGTTCATCGAGCAGGGCCATGGTACGCGATAGGCGAATGATCTCCGGGCGCGTACCGACGATTGTCATTACTTTGAGTTTCTTCATCTGTATATGTTTATGGAACACAGATAACACTGATGCAACGGATTTTCACTGATATTATCTGTGAGCATCCGTCTAATCTGTGTAATCAGTGTTCTATTTTTCAACTTTTTCAAAATATGTATCTGGATCTTCAGGATCAAAAAACTCACTGATCCAAAAGATGGTATATAAGGTTTCATCGCCGATATTGGTGATGTTGTGGGTGTACCAGATGGGCATATCAACAAAGGATGGTTTTTCTCCATCCAATTCAATATTCAGCACTTCATCGGTTCCGATTTTGCGGAGCTGGATTCTGGCTTTGCCTTTGATGACGGCGAAGCGTTCGGCTTTTCTAGTGTGGTAGTGGTTTCCTCTGGCAATTCCCGGTACTGTGGTTGAAAATGAAATCTGGCCTCCGCTATTGAGTTTTACTGTTTCAACGAAGCTTCCTCTATCGTCGGTGTTTAGTTTGAGATGGAAGGGGAAGAATTCTTTGTGGTCTATGTAGCAGAGAAAGGTATTGAACAGGTTCCTTTCAAATTCATTTGATAAATCGGGGATGATGCCTTTATCGAAGTAGTTGGCTTTGTAGCTCTCTAGTAAGCTTAGAACTTTTGATACTTTGATTTCTTTGGTTGGTTTAATGGAACACAGATGACACTGATTAGACTGATTTTCACTGATTTTTTCATCTGTGTTCATCTGTTCCATCTGTGTTATCAGTGTTCTATTTATTTCACTCCAGAACTCATGCACAAGCTCACCTACATAGATTAGTTTTACTGTTCCATCTACGTCGATCATTGGCTGTTCGCCATGGGTTAGTTGGTGGCAGAAAGTAGCGATGAAGGAGTTGTAATAAGGGTTGCCAAACGGTCCGAAGACGTTGGGGATGACAAAGCCTGTAAATTGAGCATTGTTTTTTTCTGCCCATTGCTCGAGCAACATACGCCCTTCCTTCTTGGAGTTGCCATATGGGTTGCCTCTTTCTTCCTGGGTTGAGGATGAGAAATGAATATGAGGTGTGGAATTGGTTTGCTCGCAGGCTTGAATAAGTTGCTTTACGAGTTTGATGTTTGTGTCGTAAATCACTTGCGGATCACCGTGGCGATTCATGGCGGCCAGGTGGACGATGGCATCACATTGTTGTACCCAGTTTTCAAGCTTTTCAGCATCTTTGAAATAATCATCTTCAAATGGAATGCGTTCGACGTTTTCCTGGAGGCCCAGATAGTTGTATAAGTGTGTACCGACAAATCCTGATTGACCTGTTATTCCGATTTTCATAGCTGTTTAATTTATTTTGGAACGCTGTTTTTTTAGAACACTGATGACACTGATGCTACTGATTTTCACTGATAATTATCAGTGTTAATCCGTTTAATCTGCGTCATCTGTGTTCATCTTCTTTCTATCGTTAGTAAATATTTTTCTTCTAAACTCTGGCTTTTTACCAAAGTTCAGTAGTAAACCTACTTCAATATTTGTCGCTTTTAGATAGTTTATTAGCTGAAATTCATTTTCTTCGCAAAGAGCTTCGCTTGCTTTATTTTCCACAATAACACAATTCTCAACGATGATATCTGCTCGGTAATCGCCTACATTATGTCTTTCATAGTGCACTTCAACCGGTGCTTCTTCCTGACAATGTAGACCTGCTCTCCTCAATTCAACTAATATGGCTTTTTGATAGACTCTTTCAAGGAATCCATAACCAAGCGTATTATAAACCTTATAAAAGGCTTTAATGATCTTCTGCGTTATATCCTGATGTAGGTAAACCATAATAATTTTGAACACTGATATTACAGATTTACACTAATATCTGTGGTCATCAGTTAAATCAGCGTCATCTGTGTTCTATTCTTCAAATTCCCCCCAATCAAACCACCACTCCGCTGGGTATCTTCTTTTTTCTTTTACGGATTCCTTGACGTCCAGGTCAGAGAATACGGCTATTTCTGAATTGGGTTCTAAGGCTTTTAATCCATTGGCGTAGCCGGGAGGAAGATATACTACCGTGGGTTCTTCGGCTTTAAGTATTTTGTATTCGGCTTTTAGTTTATCTGATGGGTTATCGAAATCATCGATTTCAACCCAGGCGACCACAACGCTCCCTTTCAACGAAAAAAACCATTTGGTTTCTATTTCGTGGCCTTGCCAGGCTCGGACGACAGAAGTATCCGGGTGCTGGATGGTGTAGAAACGGCGGACGTTTTTTAGGTCGAAATCATTTACGAACCTGAGGGTTCCACGATCGTCTGTGTGGTTTCCGCCTTTTATAACTTGTACTTTCATAATTTAAGATTGACCACTGATGACACTGATGCAACAGATTTGCACTGATAAAAATCTGTGATTATCCGTATAATCAGTGTCATCTGTGTTCTACATCTTTTTTGATCATGTCTAGTTTCAAAAGCAACTCCTTCGTCTCTTCCACATCCATGCGGTGTGTATTATGCGATGTGTACTCATCCGTGAGGGAGATTTTGCCTTCGCCTTTGGAAAAGTATTTATCGTAATTCAGGTCGCGGTTGTCAGCAGGGATGCGGTAGTAATCCCCCAAATCCTCTGCCTTCATCATATCCTCCCGGTTAATCAGTGATTCATAGAGTTTTTCCCCGTGGCGTGTGCCAATATATCTGATTTCATTATCAGCCTTATACAATTCTTTTAATGCCTTGGCCAACGTATCAATGGTTGCTGCCGGAGCTTTTTGGACAAACATATCCCCCGGGTTCGCATTGTTGAATGCATACCAAACCAGCTCCACCGCGTTCTCCAGCGTCATCATGAACCGCGTCATATCCGGGTCGGTGATAGTAATGGGCTTCCCTTCTTTGATTTGCTTAATAAAAAGCGGTATTACTGAACCCCGTGAAGCCATTACATTGCCATAACGCGTCCCACACATTAGCGTACCATTTGAATTGCGACTTTTGGCAATCATCACTTTTTCCATCATGGCTTTGGAAGTTCCCATAGCATTAATAGGATAAACAGCTTTATCCGTACTTAAGGTCACCATACGTTTAACCCCATGCTGTAAGGCTGAATCCAGTACATTCTCCGTTCCCAATACATTGGTACGTACTGCCTGCATGGGAAAAAACTCACACGAAGGAACTTGTTTTAATGCCGCAGCATGAAACACATAATCTACGCCCGTCATTACGGTATCCACAGAACGTTTATCCCGCACATCGCCCAGGTAAAGCTTCACCTTAGAGTTGTTGACTTTCTTACGCAGGTCATCCTGCTTTTTTTCATCACGGCTGAAAATGCGGATTTCGGAAAATTCATCCGTATTTAGAAAACGATTTAGTACAGCATTTCCGAAGGAACCAGTACCGCCGGTTATAAGTAAAATATCATTCATTTGTCTTATACATATTGTAGAAAAGTTCTTTGTTACGTTTTAAAATACTATTTATGTTAAAAACTTCTCTGATTATTCTCTCATTCTTCGAAATTTGAAAAGAATTCTTATTTATCAATTCAATAAGTTTATCTCTTAACTCATTTTCATTATTTATGTAATTAACATAAAAACCGTTCATCTCTATAAATTTGTTGTAATTTAACCAATGGCCTGTTAATACTTGCGCTCCAGTCGCGAAATACTCAAGCATAGAGCCAACCATTTGGTCATATTCTCTTATATTAATAAATATATCAGTGGCATATCTGATTAGATTTAATTTATCAATTTCGAGATATTGATCAATAATAATTAATTCATCCTTATTAATAACATTTTCAAGTTTTTTTCGGAAATTGCTAATATATTTAATATTACTATTGTTCCTGTGACTTAAATGAAAAACATACTTTATTTTAACATTGACATGGTCTATAATATCTTTAATAGCTTCAAGAATCTTATAATGTTGTTCAATAGATGACGAATTAGTACCACAATGAATTACTACTGTATTTATATCTACACCAATAATATTTTTTGCCTCATCTCTAGAGTACTTATTTTCTATTATATATGCCAAGTTAAGATTTGGTGGTGGTAGAACATAATATTTGTTCCTGCAAGATTTGCTATGATACTTTTCAAATGTCTTAATTAATTTATTATAACTAAAATGTATTATATTAACCTCTTTATAAAACTTCCTGAAATTATTCTTTATAAAATCACGCCTATTGATATCGCTCCCATAAACACGTGCTATTGAGTATTTTGCCTTTTTTAAGTATCGTTTTGGTAAAAGTAAATATTCATGTCTAATATAATTAAATTGAAAAAAATCATATTCGTCCTTCTGAATTGACATTAATAATTTTAATAATGCAAAATACTGTGCGATTATTCTTAGAAGATTTGCCCTTTCGAAAAAAGAGAACTTGAAAATTCTCGTTTTTTCCTTTCTATTTAAATCAAAAAATGATAACTTTTTCACATCATATGCATATACATTGTTGCCTTCTTCAATTAGATTCCGAGCTAGCAAATTAAAATCAGACCTTAAGAAAGTGAAATCTTCTTTTACTTTTATAAAAAACAAAATTTTCATGGATACAATTAAATTATTTTAAGATATTCATTCCATGTCCCTATATCTTTCCAGGACCCTTCACTTACTGGAAAAACCCCAACTCTTCCTTTACGCTTTATTACTTTATTAATTAAATCAGTAATATTATAAAATTTATCTTCCGGTATTGCATTCAACAAATGGGGTTGTAAAATATACATTCCGGAATTAATCTTGAAAGTTAATTCCGGCTTTTCTAATAGTGACCGTAATATACCATTCTCACTTGTCTCGAGTGTGCCATATGGAATAGGATAATTTTTAATTGCGGCAACGATGGTTAACTCATTTTCATTCTCAACATGGTAATTAAAAATTTCTGAATAATCTTCTTCTATAATAATATCACAATTTGATACAAAAAAGGGCTCATCTAATTTCTTTCTTAGCAATGATAAACTACCAGCGGTACCGAGTGGTTTATTTTCCCTGAAATATTCAATTTTATAATTTTTATTTGGCAAAGAATCCATATATTGTTGAATCATATCAGCTTTATAATTCACAGAAATCAGAAAATTATTTGAACCAATCGAGGCAAATCGATCCATAATATGTTCTAACATCGTTTTGTCACCAACAGGGATTAATGGTTTTGGCAAGACATTGGTGATGGGCTTTAAACGTGTTCCCTTGCCTCCGGCCATAACAACCACAGGCAAATTAACTTTTCTGTTAATTCTTACTTCATCTTGGGAAAAGACATCTTCCCAAAAATGAATATTAACTACACTATTTTTTTCATCTATTTCCGGCATATATTCAGTACGGTAATTCAGCATTGTTTTTTTTATATCTTCAAAACTATCTGTTGTTTTAGCCACTCTTTGCTTATTAGCTGGTCTTAAAATGCTTTTTATCTGAATATTGAAGCTATTCTCCCTTATTATAGCCCTTTGCAGATCACCTATGCTCAGCATGCTATGAAATCTTTCATTTTCCATAACAATGAGTAGTTTTTTACCAATATTATCCATTTGCTTTATTGCCTCCAGGATACTCGCTTCGTTATTTATATAATAATCACTAAATTTCATATTATTACCAATTTAAATCAATGTTTAATAATGCTTTAAGTTTTTCGTTGTAAGGGGAATAGAAATCATTCAAATATTTTGCAGTATTATCACTAATTTTCGGATAGCTATTTATTCTATGATGTTCATATTTCTGAATTTTAAAATCTGATAAATTCAAGAATTTGAGTAATGAGCTATATACTTTTTGCGGCATGGCATTTAAATTCTCAGTAGTTTCTATAAAAAATTGTTCCCTTGGAAAATAATCAAACCATTTAATAAGTGTATAGTAGTATAACCCTTTGTCTATTAAATAATAATCTCTATCATTACATCTATTTAAATACGTTTCAAAATCTGGATATTCTTTACTCCATTGGGGTATATATTTATAAAAATGGTAATAATTTGAATATAATCTATTAACAGGATTCCTTAATAATACTATAAACTTTACGTTAGGAGTATATTTCAATATTCTTTGTATAGTGATCGTTCTATATAAATACATCGGTGTACTTTCACCAGTAAGTTCCCCTTCTTTTGTTTCGGGGAAAAGCGATTGATACCATCCTATCCCCCTATCAAAAAACTTATCGAAAAAACGCATCTCCTTATGTTGAGCTTCCGGGACTACGTCCTTATTACCAAAATTTTCTTTTACCTTTGGATGTTCAATAAGATAATTGTAAAGGGATGTTGTGCCACATTTTGTTTCTCCAAGTATTATAAAATCAGGTAAACCCATAACTATTTTTTATTCAAGTTTTAATAATTAATTATCTCTTAGTAAAATGATTTTTAATCTAATCACAATGGATTAAAAGAAGTTACGCGAATAAAACCATCTCTGGTTTTAATGATTAATGTTTCATCAAATAATTCAGCTATGACATCTCCAGGCTTCTTATCATTACCAAAAGGAAAAGTCACTATTTCGGAACTCCATATTTTGTATTGATTATTATTTAGTATACCAATCGCGCCTGGATAAGGAAAAGAAATTGCTCTGATTTTATTATAAATATTTTTTGAGTTTTCATCCCAGTTTATTAATGAATCTTTTTCATGTCGTAAGCGTCTGAAATTAGCTTTACTTTCATCTTGTTTTATTCTAGGTGCAATTCCTTGTCTTAAGAGAGGGAAATATGCTCTTAAAAGATTATAAACTGCAAAATCAATTTTACGATGAATGTCTTTAACATAATCATTTTCTTCTATACTAAACAGTTCTTGCCCAATAATATCGCCTTCATCAGGTATCTCTGAGTAATAAAACATTGTGACAGCAGACTGGGAATAACCTTCTGAAATTTGCCAAGCAACTACTGACCTTCCCCTATCTTTTGGAAGCTTTGAGGGATGAAAACCTATCATGCCGTTAAGAGGTAACTGTCTCAGTTCTTTAGAAAGTAATTCTGACCAACCCGACACAAAAATAAAGTCAGGTTTTATTGCTTTAATTTCTTCCAATAAATTATTTGCATTATCTGTTTTTATGATATTTTCTGCATCAGGAAAAACAATATGCTTGGGTTTATTTGTATTGTCGGGATAAGTTATTACTAATCCTAAATTGACGTATTTATTTTTTGACAAATAATCGTACACAATTTTTCCATTGGTCAAGCCGCCAATAAAAACTACGTTAAGTTTCTCCATAGCTTATTAATTTATTTCTTTGATTAACATAAAGGATTCGGCATAGTAAGTATTAATCTGACTGCCTCTATATCTGTTATGAGCCGTTACTGAATCAATACTTCTTGTATATGGAGCTTCAAAAAGTTCTGACTTAAAAATCTTTAATATTTCGATTTTTTTATCAAAATATTCAGAAATGTCATTAAAAACGTTTGGCTGAAAAACATTTTCTATTAACGCCGGAGAAAAATCCGTTTCAGACATTACTTCACACATCAATATTTTCTTGATAGAATCATATCGGAATGATTTTGTCACAGCAACCAACGCTTCAAAAACCCTTCTATGATCAGAGTGAACATCACTCCTGTTTGGTATATACAAAACCTCTGGCTCTACTTCTTTAATAACTTCAGAAATTTTTGGAATAATATGGTTCAAAGAAATATCATCTAATTCTAATTCAGGTAATCCAAGCTGAAAAGTATTTTCAAATTCATAGAGCTTGTTTAGCTCATTAATTGTTTTTGCCTGGAAAGCATTCCCATTGGTGATATAGACACAAAATATTTTATCACCATTGGCCTTATGCTTTAAAAGTGTTCCTCCGCAACCAAGAGTTTCGTCATCCGGGTGAACTGATACAGCTAATACTTTTTTACTCATTTGGTTTTATTTTATTCGAAGACTACTTGGTAAATTAACCACTCTATCTTCCAACCATTCCGCATTATCCAAATTCCCGGTTTGAGCATTCTTAAACATTTCCAACTTATTCATCAACCGCCATATTGGACGCGTCATGATACCTTTTTCGTTGGTATATTTTAAGAATTCATTGCGCTGCTCCTTGTCGTTTAATAAAACAGCGTTAAGCCAATAGTTTGAGCGAGCGTTTCCTGGTTCGGTGAAAAACTGAATGTTTGAATGACTGAATGTTTGAATGGAATTTAAATACTCTTTATAGTGCTGTGCTGTTTGGCGCTTGTTTTTGATTATTTCTTCAATTCGCTCCATTTGGGCTACGCCGAGCGCTGCATTAATGTTGGGCATGCGGTAGTTGTAGCCCACATGGTCGTGCATGTATTCCCAGGGGTGGGGCACTTTTGCCTGGGTGGTTAAATGCTTGATATGGATTCCGAGTTCTTCATCATTGGTTAAAATCATTCCGCCACCGCCGGTGGTTAGTGTTTTGTTGCCGTTAAAGCTTAAAATGCCGAGCTTGCCAAATGTTCCGGTGTGTTTCCCCTTAAAGGTGCTTCCTAAGCTTTCAGCAGCATCTTCTACTATAGGTATATTGTATTCATTGCAAATCTCAACGATTTCATCAATACGGCATGGGTGACCGAAGGTGTGCATGGGGATGCAAGCGGAAACAGGTTTATTAGTTAATTGGTTAATTGGTGATTTGCTCTGTGTTCCTTGTTCTGTGTTCTTTGTTTCAAGCTTAACATTTTTTTCCAGCCACTCTTTGAGGGCTTTTGGTGAGAGACCCATGGTGTCATTGTCGACGTCTATGAAAACGGGTTTTGCTCTGGTGTAGGCTATGGCGTTGGCAGTAGCAATAAAGGTTAGCGGTTGGGTAATGACTTCATGGCCGGGTTTTACGCCTGCAACGAGCAGAGCTAGGTGTAAAGCGTTTGTTCCGTTTACGGTAACGATGGCTTTTTTTGCACCGGTGTATTCGGCAACCATCTCTTCAAACTTATCCACGTATTTTCCTACGCTGGAAACGAAGGTGGAGTCAATGCAGTTGTTAAGATATTCCTTTTCATTGCCCTGAAAGACGGGAGCGTGGAGAGGGATAAAAGCTTCCGGCTCATTATACAACTCCCTGATAAATTTAACTAAATCTTTATACATATTCTAGCTATTTCTATATTTTTGTTCATCGGGTTTGCTCAGTAACCCTTCCTGTACAACTTTCTTTATTTGGCCTATTCCATCAGTAACCGTTTTGGTAATTTGAAATCCTAAGGTTTCATTTATTTTATCAAAATTGACTCTGTAATCCCTGGGGTCTTCATCTTTTTTAACGTATTTGATAATAGCCTCAGGTAATTGTTCTTGCATTTCATCAGCCAGCATTCTTTTTGTATAGTTTTCTGATGTATCGCCAACATTAAAAACATCAAAAGCCACTTTATTTTGATCAGCCTCAATCACATGAACCACAGAACGGGCTAAATCTTCTACATGACAATATGGCCTCCAAAATTGCTCGCCAAAAATTAGCAGCTCTTTCCCTAATGCTAAATCTTTTGTGAATTCATTTACGGTTAAATCAAATCTCATCCGCGGAGAAAGACCATATACAGTAGCAAACCGTAAGCATGTGGGTTTAGTTCTATTATTTTTTGGTTGTCCTAAAAGGGATTTTTCAGCAGCAACTTTGGTTTCTGCGTATAATGATACCGGAGATAGCTCAGAATCTTCGTTCATGTAATTTTCAGGATTTTTTGATTTTCCATAATTACTACAAGTAGAAGCAAAAATAAAACGCTCCAGGCCCTCTTCATTTGCTTCCTGGTAAAGCTTCTTAGTAGCTTCCAGATTAGTCTCTTTGGCTAAGTCAGGATCATTAGCACAAGCCGGATCGCCAACTATAGCAGCAAGATTAACAGCCATGCTCATCCCTTTTAAGGCTTTCTTTCTATCCTCTTCATTTCTTACATCCCCTTTTATAAATTCGAAATTGGGATCATTCAATAGTTCTACTAATGATTCGCCTCCAAATAATAGTTTATCAAGCACTCTAACTTTATATCCTTTTTTAAGGAGTAAACGGCATAGAATACTTCCAATATATCCTGCGCCTCCGGTTACTAACACTTTGTTTTTCATATTTTTTTGTTTTCTGTTCATTGTTTTAATTTATTGTTTGGTGTTCGTTGTTTTTTGTTCAGAGTTTTTAAATGTGGTATCAAACAAGGAACAAAAAGAATATCATCCGAAACTCGAAACCCGGAATTCGAAATTTTCTTATTTCCTCATCTTACCATGGGATGATAATCTCCGCGCAATCCAATAGGTTTTTTGTTGCGAATGCTGTGTACCATATATATGGATTGTTTTGCTGCAGAGGGACCGTAGCCGTTTCCTTTGAGGATTTCCTGGTAGGAGAGGGTGTGGAGGTCGGTGAAGCCTCCTGAGAATTCGAGTTCTTCGCCATCGACGGTGATGGAGCGGAAGGTGCGCTGTCCTTTTTTGAGGGTCTCTTTAGGCAGGTAGCGGTCGCTGACGCTGAGGAACCACCTTACGCGGGCTTTTTCGAGCTGCAGGTATCCGGCGGCGCGGTCTTCCTCGTAGAGGTGGACGATGTTTTCGGTGGGTTTGCCGAATATCCAGCTCAGCATGTCGAAGAAGTGTACGCCGATGTTGGTGGCGATGCTGCCGCTCTTTTCCTTGTCGCCTTTCCATGACATGTGGTACCACTTTCCTCGTGAGGTGAGGTAGGTGAGGTCGATGTCGTGGATTTTGTCGGCGGGCTGTGCGGCTATCTTCTCTTTCAGCTCCAGGATAGCCGGGTGGTAGCGTAGCTGCAGGATGCTGTAGATGTTTTTGCCGCTCTCCTGCTCTATCTCTTCCAGTGCGTCGACGTTCCACGGGTTAAGCACCAGGGGCTTTTCGCAGATGGCGTTGGCTTCGTTGCGCAGGGCCATCCGCACGTGGGCGTCGTGCAGGTAGTTGGGCGAGCAGATGCTGACGTAGTCTATCTTTTGTCCGGGCTTGCGCCGCAGCTTGTCGAGGTGGCGGTCGTAGCGCTCCGACTCGATAAAGAAGTCAGCTTCGGGGAAGTAGCTGTCGATAATCCCCACGCTGTCGTTAGGGTCGAGCGCAGCTACCAGTTCGTTGCCCGTCTCCTTAATGGCTTTCATGTGGCGGGGGGCGATGTAGCCTGCCGCGCCGATGAGGCCGAAGCGGAGGTTTGATTGTTTGCTATTTGCTTTTGGCATTGTTTATTTGTTCTGTGTTCGTTGTTTCGATAAAATTAGATTACGCGGATTTTTGGCGAATTGCGCGGAATGCCAACTGCCAACTGGGGCTTGGTCATTCAGTAGTTATTTGCTTCGCGTCATTTGATAGTCATTCAATGGTCATTTGTAGTTATTTGCTTTGCGTAATTTAATAGTAATTTATTGTAATTCGTAGTAATTCATTGTCATTTTGCCAATCCCGAAAAGTTTAAAATCTGTGATTTTTATAACTTTTCGAGGATGCTCGAAAACCGTGAAATCAAAGATTTCTGGTTTTTCGGCACTGCCAACTGCCAACTGGCTTATGGCATAGAGCGCAGGGCGGAGAATGTGTAATTCGTAGTAATTTGCTACGCGTAATTTATTGTAATTGGTTGTCGGTTGTCAGTTATCGGTTGTCGGTTGTTTGTTTTTTGTTTTTTGTTCGTTGTCGGCCCCTGTTGGAATATTCACTTCGAGATTCCATTCTGGTAAATGTTCTTAGGTTCAACTTACTTTTTTTTATTTCACCCATAATTTTTGTTTTCACATTTCCCCAATCTGATTTGTGGAGCATGCGCGGCATAGGGTCTTCTTCTACCTTGTTGCTTTGGAGCTTTTTTAAAAGTTCCAGTGTTGTGGCATCGATTGTTTCGTAGAATAACATTGAAATTTATTTTTAGGTACGTTACCTACAATTGACAAAAACGAAGCTGTACGTTTATCAAGATCATTGAATTGTGTTGCAATTTGAGTAATCTTATTTATTCCATACAATTCGAGAAGGATTTTCCAGTCGGAATAAAACCCGTATTGTAATACTTTCTTAATGATATATTTTGCATTTCTTTCAATATCTATTTCGGATAAATCTGCATCCCAAAACAAATGCCCCGACATTTTATTCAATATTTTCTTATCAGGCTTCATAACCCCAAATTTAATTATTATCGTAAATATTTAACCCGAATAAACACGAAATCTTTGGTTTTAGGTAAAGTTAGATTGCGCGGATTTTTGGCGAATTACGTGAAACACTGATTACGCGGATTTTTGGCGAATTACGCGGATTGCCAGCTGGCTAAGAGCATAGGGCGTAGAGCGCAGGGATGCGTGGTTGATTAGTTAATTCGTTAAATAGTTAATTAGTCAATAGCCCTGTAGGACATAATTGGCTTCGCGTAATTTGTGCTAAAGCATGTAATTTATTGTAATTTGCTTCGCGTAATTTTTAGTAATTGGTTGAATGATTGAATGTTTGAATGATTGAATGGTTGGATGGTTTTGTTTCTTTCATACAATCATACAGTCATACATTCATCCAGTCATTTATGGTCATTTGCTGGGCGTCATTTATTGTAATTGGTTGAATGGTTGAATGATTGAATGGTTGGTTTTATTTCATTCATACAATCATACAGTCATACAGTCATTGATGGTTATTCAGTGGTCATTTGCTGGGCGTCATTTGTGCTAAAGCACGTAATTTATTGCCTGCCCCGTGAAATCTCTTCTTATTTCACTGGGGTAATTTGCTTCGCGTAATTTATTGTCATTCAATGGTCATTTGTTGTCATTTGTCCCGAAGTTTCGGGACGTCATTTGTTGTCATTTTGCCAACTGCCAACTGCCGATTGCTAACTGAGAATTGAATTATTGCACACTGATGACACTGATATGACTGATTTGCACTGATAATGTTTCGGGTTTCGCCCCGGTGAAATTTGCTTCGCATTTCACGGGGTAAAGGTTTCGTGTTAATGCCTGAATCGTGATTTCTCCCTTGTTCCCGATAGCTATCGGGATTGTTGTTAATTCCTCATGGTTAAGAATAACCACAAGGAACACTATGAAGGCACAAAGTTCACTATTTTTGGTTGAATGGATAGATGATTTATAAAAATTCCAAAAACGCGGATTACGCGGATTTTTGGCGGATTGCGCGGATTGCGGATTGGCAAACCCGAAAAGTTAAAAATCGAAGTTTTCTTTAGTTAATCCTGATTGCCTTATTATTGAGCGAAATGTTCCTAAAGGAATTTCTTTCTTTGGTGAAGGGACAATGACTATTCTGTTTCCTTTCCTGTACTTTGCATGGCTCCTGCGTTGGGGAAAAAATAAAGCTTAAGTGCTTCATTCAGGTTATCAATGGCTTCCTGAAAAGAATTTCCAAAACTGGAAACATCAACATTCAAACACTGCGAAACGTAATATTTACCTTCTTTGTAAACGATGTATTTTAAAGTCTTCATTTTCCTTTAGTTTTAAATGCACGTGTCAACGACAACAAAGTTACTTTTAATCTCTGAATTTGGGAAATGTTGTTTGTTATTTTGCCCCGATGAAACAGAAGGAAGTTTCATAGGGTAAAAGTTTCTAAAGAGTTAGATTACGCGGATTTTGGCGGATTGCGCGGATTGCGGATTGCCAACTGCCGTTTGCCAACTGGCTTAGAGCCTAGAGCGCAGGGCGAAGAATGCGTAATTCTTAGTAATTTGCTTCGCGTCATTCGATAGTCATTCAATGGTCATTTGTTGTCATTTGCTTCGCGTAATTTTTAGTAATTGGTTGTCGGTTATCGGTTGTTGGTTGTTCATTGCTCTACTCAGTTTCGCCAATTCGCCAGCTCGCCAATTCTCTCTTTCGTTACCTTCGGGCTATCGTACTACCCCTCCTTATCGTCTTTACGCCGGTATTTCATGGCTTCTTCGCTAACTTGCCTGACAGATTTGTTTTCCCACAGTGCATCCTGCCAGGTGGTGTAATCAAAAGGATCTTGTCGCATAAGCCGTATAAACTTTTCGGCCTCTATATCACCGAGGTTTTCGATAAGTACTTTTAACCCTTTCTTTTTTATTTCGGCATTTGTTAACATTGTTATTCTCCTTTAT
>JAIPAH010000154.1 GCA_021740175.1 Bacteroidales bacterium | reverse complement strand
TCCAGGGCTTCCCCGTTCCTGGAAACGGCAATAATTGAATGGCTGTCTTTCTCCGCCAGCTTTTTAACCGTCGCATAGCCGATACCTTTGCTGGCGCCTGTTACTATAATGTTCATGCTATCCGTTTTTATTGTTTCACTTTTCCTTTAAGATGAAGAGTGGTAACCGGTTGATCCGGATCATTGGCAATGACGGTCACCTGTTGATGTTGTCTGCCTTTTTTACCCCGGCTGTTGAATATTACTTTGATAGTACCGCTTTCGCCGCCGGCGATCTGTTTTTCTTCGGGTTCCGGGGAAGTACAGCCGCAACTGGCATCGGTGGCACGAATGATTAAATCCCTTTCCCCCTTATTTTTAAAGCTAAAAGTATGCGTGATTTTTTCGCCCTGCGTTAGTGTTCCGAAATTATATTCCGGGTTCTCAAAAACGATTTCCGGGGCGTTTTCCAGTTCTTCCTCCGACAACCCCGAAAAATCCTGTTTGATGTCAGGGCTCACAATCAAACGTTTTTTTGAGCGTTCAGAATCGTTTGTTTTCATATAAAAATAATCGAAGGTCGGCCCATAAGTATCCTTGATCTTGGTGTCGTAAGCTACGGCAATTTTGCCTTCGGTCTTAGCAGGTATTTCATGAGGTATAACCTGTACATTCAAGAAATCAGGGAGATTTTGAAAACTATAATCCAACGGTTTGTCCATGTTGTTGTAAAAATAAATGGTATCCGTCTCCGTCTTAGGGTATTTGATACCGTCCTGATATCCATACATCAGGCGCGTTGCATGAAACCAGACATTTCCCCGTTTTATATGATAGTACCGGTCTATGGAAATATCCGAATTTCTTTGGGCTGTGGCCGACATGGCCAGCAATACGATGATTGATATTAATAATGTTCTCATAGGTATAACTTTTTACAATGTTTCTAATTTTCCAGCATTACAAATAATCATAAGAGCTTTCTTCCATTTGGACAAAGGGAGCGATAGCCCTTTCATAGATACCATGGATATACGCTATCGTCATGCCGTAATTTGACACGGGTATGCCCGCATCCACGGCAGGTTTCAGGCGATTAATCAGTTGCTTACGGGTCAGCATGCATCCGCCGCATTGGATGACCATGGCATAATCGTGGATATCCCTTGGCAAGTCATTTAACCCGGATACCACGTCATAATCCAATTGTTTCCCGGTAAAATTACTTAACCACCGCGGTATTTTTACTCTTCCGATGTCGTCACATGACACGTGATGCGTACAAGATTCAAGGATCAAGAGCCGGTCTCCGTCCTTCAGATTCGAAATATGGGGGGTTCCCTTGATATAATTTTCAAAATCCCCTTTATGCCGAGCCAAAACAATGCTAAAGCTCGTCAGGGGAATATCTTTTGGGATAGAGGCATCCGCCTTAAGAAAGACGTGGCTGTCAGTAATCGCCAAAGCTGGTCTGGGATTAAGCTGTCTCAGCAAACTATCCACCTCCCGTTCTTTGACGACTACGGCAACGGCATCATTATCTAAAATATCCCTGATAGCCTGCACTTGTGGTAGAATCAAGCGGCCTTCCGGCGCTTCAATATCAATAGGAGTGATTAAAAGCACAATATCCCCATAAGCAATCACATCGCCCACTAAGGAACGGGTTTTATAAGCACTCTCGGGCATATACTTTCGCAGGGCAGCAACAATTTCTTCGGGTTTTCCCGATTTAATAGCGCTAAAATCGATCACCTTCGTCTGAAATTCCTGTTCCCATTGCCCGGCGCTCTCTTTTTGCAAAGGTTCGATGTCACTTTTGTTGTGTATGATAAAATAAGGAGTGGCATACTCTTCGAATTCTTTGATAAGGTTTCTTTCGGGTTCTTCCAGGGTATTGGAAGTGATTATGAGCACCGCCAAATCTATGGTCTTCAATGTTTTCATGCTCTTTTTCACCCTTTTATCCCCCAGTTCGCCGAAATCATCAATGCCGGCAGTATCCACAAGAATAACCGGCCCGATGCCGGTTATTTCCATCGATTTCTTTACCGGGTCGGTCGTGGTTCCTGCCGTTTCCGAAATAATCGCAATATCCTGTTGGGCCAACGCATTTATCAAGCTGCTTTTCCCGTTGTTGCGCCGGCCAAAAATTCCTATATGAGGTTTGCTCTCTTTTCCTTTTGCCATCTGTTATCCTATGTTATCCTTAGCTATATTTTAATAAATGGTTGAGTGACTTACAAAATTTTGTTTTTAAATTTTGAACTCCGTTTTACGGGGTGAACTTTCTCAACATGCTCAATGATATAGATAGTTAATTATTCAAATCAACCGAAATTTAACATTGAGCGATATCCTTTATCGAATATCCAAGTTTCAAAAGATTCTCAGGCTTCAATATTTCCCTGAGTCGCTCTTCGCCAATGACATTAAGCTTCTCATTGGCTTCAAAAATATCCCTATCTTCATTTTCCATCGTTTTCGCAAGTTGTGAGGCCCTGTTATAGCCTATGTAAGGACTGAGCGCCGTTGTTATCGACGGGCTCTTCATCAAACGATCGCGGCTTGCTTCTGCATTAACGGATAAGCCCTCCAGGAGGTTGTCTTTTATGGTGCGGTCAGCACTAATGAGTAATTTCAGGCTTTCTATCATAGCATGCCCTATCACGGGGATATAAGCATTCAAATCCAGGCAACCCTGTCCGATCAGTGAGCTGATCAACTGATCATTGCTATAAACCTTGTGCACCGCCGAAACCACATATTCGGGAATAACCGGGTTCACCTTTCCCGGCATGATAGAACTACCCACCTGCTTCTTTGGTATAGAGACCTCGCCCCGTCCTGTAACATCGGAGCTAAGCAGCCTCAAATCATTTACCATCTTTTCAAGATTAACAGCATGAGCTTTAAGAATCGCATGGATTTCCACCCATGAATCCAGGTTTTGCGTGGCATCGGTCAGGTTTTCGCCGCGCGTGAGGGGTAATCCCGTCAAACGCTGAAGCTCCGGGACCACTTCCATAATGAAAAACCGGGGAATGGTAATTCCTGTTCCAACAGCACTTCCCCCAAGATTGACTACTTTTATTCTTTCAAAGCACTTCGATACTCTCCACCAATCTCTTGACAATGCATCGGAATAAGCGCTAAAGAGTTTCCCGTAACTCGAAGGCACCGCTTCCTGCATTTGGGTGTAGGCCACCCGCAAGTCGTTGCGATACTGCGTCTCCAGTGCTTCAATTCCCGAACGCATGTTGTTAATGTTTTCTTCCAGGCCGTCTAACAATCTCATAACGGCAACTCTAAGAGCTGTAGGGATGACATCGTTTGTAGACTGGTAGATGTTAGCGTGCTCTATGGGGTCGATTTTATCGTATCGCCCCGGAGTTTCTCCGATATGTGTCAAGGACCGGTTGGCAATGATTTCATCCACATTAAGGTTGATGCTGGTTCCTGCCCCTCCGTTTACGGCAGGCACGACAAAATGCTCGAAGTGTTTCCCTTCAGCTACTTCCAGGGAGCTTCGGATTAAGCTGCTGACAACTTCATCGTCGATTAACTGCAGGGGAAGCTTCGAAACCTCGTATCTTGATTTCAAAGCTTCTTTAAACCGGCTGTAAGTGTTGTAACAGGCATGTTTGACCAGACCGACCGCCTGGTACCATTCCTTGTGAAACCGTGTCTGATCCGGGAAATTATGGGTGGCCCGGTAGGAATGTACACCATACAAAGCATCATCGGGGAGTTCTACTTCACCTATGAAATCCTGTTCTTTCCGCATTACCGTTTAAATTTGTCAGCCAAATTTAAGCTTTTTAAAATAAAGGATTTGCTAAAATGCAATTTTACGTACAAATAACTATTTTTGATATTACAATTTCTATTAATTCTTATAAAGATAAATAAATATTTAGCATAAGCCATGGAACCATCCAGCATGAAAAGAATTCAAACTTTACTGAATATTGGGGAATCAATAAATGCTTTTCAACATGAAACAAAAGATGAGAATTTAGAGATTTCTAACGAAATCTACAATATTTGTTTGAATTATCATGAATATGAGAAGCAACAACTTGAAAGAAATGACTCGGATAATGGTGAAGTGGATGATAGCCCTACAGCAATAACAGAAAGACTTCTTTTTCTAAAAAGAAACAAACTTTTTAATCCTAAAACCAGAAGTCTTTTTACAAAAAAGGCTATTCAAATATTAGAATCCGAGGATCCTTATTTAAATTTTCTTAGGGAATACCTTGGCCGATACATTACCGATTTGAATCAAAGAAGAATAATTGAAGTTTATGCAGATATTAATGAATACTATCGTCAAAAATTTATTGAATTAGAGAAGGAATCCCATAAATTTGGAAATGAGACATCTATATTAACTGATGATTTAGAACATACGAAAGAATGGAAAGAATATGAAGAAAAATTAAATCGAACTAATGAAGAATTCGATTTAATCGAATATATTCATGATATAACCGGGGAGGATGAATCGGTTATTCGTGGGACTCTATGCTATACAGGGATAATGTACATAGATTCAGACTATATCACAAAAATACTTAAAGCATTAAGCAATAAAAATAATGGTAAATCTGAAACCAATAACTATCAGAATAACAATATAGGAAACACAAACTCACTCCATCTACCGGAAGCTCAAATAGAGCAAATCATCAGGAAAAACTTCAATTATTTCTTTCCAGATTATCAGCTTATTGACGATAATAACCAATTCCGTACATTTAATGGGAATTATATTGATTTATTGGCGAAAGACTCAAAAAATAATCATGTAGTGATTGAACTTAAAAAAGGAAATTCTCCACAAAAAGCACTCACACAGCTATTGGATTATATGAATCAAATTAAAGATGAATTTCCGAATCAAAAAATACGTGGGATATTGCTTTGCCGCAAAATTGATAAAAGAACCCGATCGGCATATAACTTTTTATCAAAAAATCTAAAAAACAAAGATTGCATCGAACTAAAAGAATTTAACCTTCGTTTTAATTTGGATTCCATTTGATAATTAAACAAAATTGAACCATTAAAGTAGTAGACTATGTTTTTGGAAGTTAAAGAAGCAAATTACATTAGTGATTATAAAATTCTTATCGAATTTAATAATGGGGTGACAAAAATTGTCGATTTGAAGAATGAGTTGGATGGTGAAATCTTTGAACCCCTCAAAGACAAGCAATATTTTAAGCAGTTTTACATCAATTTTAATACTATAGAATGGAAAAACGGGGCGGACTTTGCACCGGAATTCCTTTATGAAATCGGTGTTGTGGCTGAGAAAGACACAAAACAGCACCATAGCGGATGAGGCAATTTAAGGGTTAGAATTACTGAATATTCAGCCTAACGTTTTTTGGACAGCCCCCATACAAACTGCTAACTTTTTACGGCGCTCAACCTATGATATGGGCGTTACCAAACGCCAAGAAAAATTCCATGCGCCACAGTCGCGCGGAAGCGCGAGTATAGTAGAAAGGCAAGGGTGACCTGAAATATTCCTGCCTTCCTGTAAAATCCCGCCCCTACACTGCAACCTGGTAAGGGCGGGAATCTAACTGCTTTTCGCTGAGAGATTCATTAAATAATTCCCTCATTTTCTTGTTTGCCGGGAAGGAAACAACCTATAAGATTATTTCTTCGCACCCGTAGGCAATCCTTCATCCTCAGACCTGGAATGGGCTTCGGGATGCAGGTATTTGCCTTTTTCCACACCTTCCTTAGGCACTACGGGCTTGATGCGGTTTTCTTCTGCCCAGGCATCTTCGCGCACGCCGGTCACCTGCCAGCTTACTTTGACGTTGGGCTTATCGGTTTTAATCTTAAAGTGATTCCCTTCAATCTCTTCAGATACAATAGCCTCGGCAAATTCGCCGATAACCGTCAGTTGATAACGGAAATCCCGGTTGAGGGCCTGGAAATAATCCGGTAGTTCAACTTTTGCCATACCGTTAGCATCGGTTGTTACATTCCCGTTGTAGACATTCATCATGTCGGGGCTTTCCACAAAGCTGTGGTACAGGTATTTGTTTTCCGGGTCGTTGGGATGGTCGATTTTAAACGAACCGCCCCCTTTGTTGAGTGTACCGGTTACTTCCACATCACCGGAAAAATATCCGGCATAACTGCCCTCATCACCATTCCCTTGATTATCACCATAAACTGCGATACTGTAATCGGAACCGGATTCACCAAAATCTACGCCATAAACCCCGTAGTTATTGGATGTACCGCCTCCGCCTTCGCCGTAAACACCCGTATTATAATCGCTTTCATTGGAATAGGAATTACCAAATACACCATAAGAGGCACCTCCGGTATTTTCTTCGGCATGACCATATATGGCAGGAGACAAATCTTTATTGGTGAGATATTGCACACCAAGTTCAGAACCTAATACCCCATCAAAATCTGTTTCATACGAATGAAGATTTACCATAGTGATCGGAGCGCCGACACCTAGCTGGCCATCGGTATTCAGCCTCACATCCGTTGTGCCTCCCGCACCTAAAGACACACCTCCATAATCATTTATTATGGCGGCCGATCCCGAGCCATTCATTCCTACTCTCAGTCCACTGTTCAAACCTGCGGTATTGTCGGAAATACGCATATAAGAAGTTCCACTTTCGGTATGAAGATGCAACGGATATTTGGGAGAATCTGTCCCAATTCCTACATTACCTGAATTATAGAAGGCTTTTGAGCCGTTTAATTGCCACGTGGTATTTTCAACCGTTTTGGCATGCAGGGCATAGGGCACGCTTACCAGTTGAGTTTTGCCCAGGGTTACCATGCCATCACCTACATCCAGCTCAACCTGCAAGAAATGAACATCACTGCTCCAGTCAATATCGCCAAAATTACCGGATGTAGCGGTACCTGTACCTACTTTAAGCGTAAACAATCCATATTCATTGGTGGTGACATTGTGCGACTCTTCGTAAACAAGCGTGGAGCCTCCTGAACCACTATAAATACCCATAACGGCAGTAACACTTTGGTTTTGCATAATATTTCCATCACCGTCTCGTGCTACGGCCTGGTAATTAAAAGATTCCGGTGCCTGTGAAAACACACTTACACCGAGAAAAATCATAAATACGGCAGATAGTAATTTTAATTTCATCATAATTCTAATTTTTTGTTATTTAATTTTGATAAACTTATAAGACATTTCCTGATCTGCTTCTTTCGAGAGCAGACGAACAAAATAAACTCCCCGGGGATAGTCCCTGCAATCAATGGTTACCCGTTTCTCTTCACGAGTCGTTAAAATTTCAGAACTACCGGGCATCACACTACCCATGGGATTAGTTATGTGAATATTCCATTCGGATTGGGTGGATGAACTAAAAGTAATCGTAAGATCATCTGAAACCGGATTAGGATAAAGGTTAAAATCATCCACTAAATTCTGTTCCGGAATGGCATTAGGTTTCTCAAAATATTGGTGAAATCCCTGCGCAATCATAACATCTCCGGATGAGAGAGTACTCACGCTCAACTCACCAATGGTTTGATCAACTTGCAGATTCACCGATGAATAACTGCTTCCACCGGATGCAACTACGTCCCTTTCTATGGAAACTTGTGCTCCTACAAAAAAGGGAATGAGCAATAAGAAAAATAAAAACCTGTGTTTCATAAAATCAGTTTTAAAGGGTTAATAAAATCGAATGACCTGAAAAACATACATGAATGTCTCTCAGTTTTTATTAAAATGATGTATAATGATCATGCTCCTACATATACTTATTGATGCTAAAAATATTCTTTTTGTTTCATATAGTTATATATGTAGATGCGGTTATGTAACTAACGATAAACCTATTTTGTTCTAAGAATTAATCCTGTTTTTTTCGATTTTTTGTTATTATTCTGTTAACAGATAAAGTGTGTATTACTTAATATTCCACTTTTTTGCCATTCTGGCGATAAATATTTGTTTGTTGATAAGAAAAGATTTTACGGGAAAATTTTGAAAAACAAAAAAAGCTGTCCAAAAAGAAATCATTAACAGGTGTGCTGAAAATCGACTTCGA
>JAIPAH010000153.1 GCA_021740175.1 Bacteroidales bacterium | reverse complement strand
AGCTTGGCTCCCAAAGCTTCAGCCATTCCTGCCCCGGCATCATTTGTTGCGCTTCCACCCACGCCGATGATTATTCTCTTAAAATTCTTTTCTATCGCTTCTCTAATCAGCTCCCCGGTGCCGTAGGTTGTTGTGATCATCGGATTACGCTCGACCTCTGAAAGCAATCCCATACCGGAGGCGGCAGCCATTTCAATAACAGCCGTATCTTTTTGAATAATCCCATATTCCGCTTCTATCTCGCGCATTAGCGGATCATGAACACGGACTTTTCTTTTGGTTCCATTGGCAGCGGCCACAAGCGCATCTACTGTTCCTTCCCCGCCATCAGCCAAGGGTAGGGAGTGAATCCTGACATCACTCATTTCACTTTTCATTCCCCGGGCAATAGCTTCTGCGACTTTAGCGCCGGACAAACTGTTTTTAAAAGAATCCGTGGCGATTAGTACCTTCATACTAGTCCTCCTTTATATCTATCATCCCGGGGCCTGATGAAAACCAGCGGGTAGCGAAGGGTGGCAACAGCAATTCGGCATAGCCATGGGGCTCATGGTCTTCATTAATGAGTTCGGTGACAGCCTGCATCGCCTCAATCCTTATCCCCTGTCTATGGCTTGTAACATTGGTAACAGATATAATTTCCTGGTTTTCGTTCTTGCGCCTGAAAGCGATAAAATTGCTGCCTAAATCCATCCATTCCTGTTTAGCATCGGGATGAAACGCTTCCTGCTGTTTCCTGACATTTATTATTCGCAATAGCCGATCGAGAATGGTACGGTTTTTTGATTCCTGCTCCAGCATTCCAACGAGCTCATTATAATCCCACTGTTTCCGGTTGAGCTTTCGTGCTCTTTGGGTTTGCCGGTATCCTTCATAATCATTTTCCGTTCCCAGCAGGCTATGAATATAAAATGCCGGCACTCCTTTAAAGGCAGTCATGACAGCCTGTGAGCTGATAAAACGTTCAATTTGGTATTTATCCGGTGAAAAACGGGTCTCTTTGAGTGCATCCAGGTAAGTGGTGTTCAATTCATAAGGACTCTCCGTTCCATCGGCATTGACCTTGGTGCTTATCATTCCCCCGTTTTCGCGAATATTTTCAAAGAGTTCCTTTTTCTTATCCTCCGGGACGATACCTTCCAGCGGCCTGACACCAATGCCGTCGTGACTGGCCGTAAAGTTTAAAAAAGTGCTTTCTTCCGGTGGTTCAGGTAAAGTAGCCGCCCAGTTGGCGAAGTAGTAAGAATCTTCGGTAAAAAAGGAGTACAACAACAGCGGCGGGAGATTAAACTGATAAATCATATGAGCTTCATCGCCGTCGCCGAAGTAACTCAGGTTTTCTTCGTTGGGGACATTCGTCTCGGTAATTAAAACTAAGCCCGGGTCCAGGTAATCGAAAATATCACGGAATAGTTTCACAAACTCATGTGTCTCGGGCAGATGAAGGCATGAGGTTTGGTCTTCTTTCCATAGAAAAGCAATAGCATCAAGGCGGATGATCCTTATGCCTTTGCTAAGGTAGTAAAGCATAATCTCCAGCATAGCAAGAAATACCCCGGGATTTTTAAAATTCAAATCAACCTGGTCGCTGCTAAAGGTTGTCCAGACATGTTTCTTCCCTTCAGTGGTATCAAAGGCCGTTAGCAAAGGGGTGCTGCGTGGCCTTACCACTTTGGATAAATCTTCATCCGGATCTTTGACAATAAAGTAATCCCTTCCCGGTGATTGATTTTTGAGGAAATTTTGGAACCACTCTGACTGGGTCGAGATATGGTTTAAGACAAGGTCTGCCATTAAATCGTAATGCTGCCCGAGCTTTTCGATGTTTTCCCATTCACCCAGGTCATTTCTAACTTTGTAATAATCGATAACCGAAAAGCCGTCATCAGAGCTATAAGGGAAAAAAGGTAAAAGATGTACAACGGAAATGCTATCACCGAAATAACTCGTTAAGAAGTTTTCGAGCGTGTTCAGGGGTTTTTCACCTTCCCTTTTTAGTGTATCACCATAAGTGATCAAAAAAACATCATTCTGGTCCCATTTACCGGATCGGCCGGGAACTTTATCAGCATATTGATTGATCAACTGCTGAGTCTTACTTAACAGGTCTTTATGATATTGATCTTTATAAATAAACTCAAGATGCTGCTTTAGTTTTTCTGCAAAGTCTTGCGTATTTTTTTTCATGATCTCATACTTTCTTATAAAAGAACATTCATGGGATTTAGGAATAATAAAACAATCTTTCTTACCAAAAAATTTCCTTCAGTATTAACTCATTTAAAGCCTTTTAGTTTGCCTCAACCGAAATTCTTTTCAAAACATCGATTCGAACTTTACATAAACTATCCGTAAAAGGTATGAAATACCACAATGTAATAAGACATGTGATAGCCTGGGGATCGGGTGTTGACTAGCCCGAACCCAACTATTCGAAAAATAAACTCAGCCTCAGGCTATTCCAGATTATCCTTTTCAACAGCCTCGTAGTAGTCTTCCATATATCCCGGCAATGCAGATTTTATACGCTTCCAGCTTGGAATAAAAGCCCCGTGGTCCGGCTGATCGAGCATTTCAATCCCAGCATTGTAGACATTGTTGGCAAACAAGTCGACGGTCAATTCTTCTTTGTGGCGGTTGTAGGAAAAACCATTCATGGTGGCATCATTATCATACCGCTCGACAAATTCAAGGGCAATACGGTTATAGGTCGATTTAATGGAGCGAAACATCGACCGCGTAAAGACAATACCGTTCTGTGAAAGCTTTAAGTAAATGGCCTTGACAATATCCATGCTCATCCTTGAAAGTCCTTTGGTAGGATCATCGGGAGATAGCGGTTGATGTTTATGATCGTAGCGGTCGGCAATTTCTACCTGGCAAACACGGTTGGTCGAATTCAATCTTTCAACCTCAGACAGAATTCCTATTTCAAGCCCCCAATCGCTGGGAATGCGAATCGTCTTAAGCACGTCGGTACGCATCGAAAATTCTCCTGCCAGGGGATAACGGAAACTATCCAGGTACTCAAGAAAATTCAGCGGGCCAAATATTTTCTTTAAAGCTCTCAGCAAAGGTGTGACCAGTAATCGCGCCGCTCTTCCGTTTAATTTTTCCATATCAGAACGAAAATAATAACCTTTACAAAAGCGGTAGTTAAAAGTAGGGTCAACCACGGGGTAGAGCAACCTGGCCAACATGTTTCTGTCATACGTCAGAATATCAGCATCATGCAAGGCAATCGCTTCCGAGCGTTCGGACGCGATCAGATAGCCATAACAATACCAGGCATTCCTACCTTTACCCATTTGGCTGGGAGCTATCTGGTGATCTTTAAGGAGTTGGTCCATTTTTCGCAGTCGTGGCCCGTCATGCCATAAAATTCGATGACGCTGGGGTAAATCGGAAAAATACTCTTTGGCTTCCTTAAACTGATCCTTGTTAGCCCTATCCAATCCGATAATGATTTCATTGAGGTAGGGGACATCCTTTAAAATGCTGACTATATGGGGCAGTGCTTCCCCATGCAGCTCTGAATAAAGACTTGGAATGACCAGGGCTGCCGGACGTTTTTTAGAATATTGGGTAAGCCATTCCTCCAGCTGTTTGTAATCAACATTTCGGAGATTATGCAAGGTAGTGACTAATCCACTTTGATAAAAATCGCCCATATTAAGATCGCTTTTAGTTAATAATCTTTGTAAATATACTCGTGATCAAAGGTCGTAATTTTTCAGCAATTTTGCGATGACCCAACTCCCTATCCAAAACTTCAAGATTATGTTTTACCACCTTATTTCTATAAACCGGATCATTAAGTATCGCGTAAGTATCCTCAACAATAGCGTCGTTAAGCTGACAATTTTCCACTGCCGGCAGATGAAATCCCAAATGTTCAATATCGGTTTTAAAAACCTTATACTTGTTGATAACCGCCGGCAATCCGCTGGCAATAGCTTCCAGCAGGTTATTACCATAGCCTTCTACTTCGCTGAAATAAGTTGCCAAACCATTATAGGCGGCGATAATTTCCGGAATTTCGGCAAATTTGTAATACTTCCTGTCGACTATAATATCCCGGTGAGAAAGGATCGTTCCTTCCCCGAATATCAAAACTACGTGAGAATCGGGATTTTTGATCTTCTGTTTATGGTAGTATTCCCATAAGAACTTTTTGTAGGCCACTTGTTCATCGCCGGAATGGCCGCTTACCAAAAGCGCTATGCACTTATCCTCCCCTTTGCTCTTAAATTTTTCCTCCAGGCGATAAGCAAAGTCCAGGGCGATCTCAATTTTTTTCCGGGGCACCACCCGCGTATGTTGCAGGAGGATAACAGTATCATCAAGCGTAAATCCTTCTTTTCTTATGGCGTTGGTTAAACCGATATCTTCGAGAAAAGTATCATTATAATTGCTTTGCGGAGGATAAACGAGATCATTTTTGATCCAGTCTCTTGCTCGCCAATCCCAATGTATACTGCTTGTGTTGGGGACGACGATTGCACGATTCTCAAAGAAAGCATCAAGACGCGTACTATTATATTTTTTAAAAACTTTTTTAGCTTTTTCAACCTGGGACTGGTTAATAAAAGCAATGCCATCGACATAAGTGCCCGGGAGATATTTCATGTATTTCTTTATCACCGGGTTGGGGCTTTTGAATTCCTCCCGCTCCATGTAGGAATCATGCCACCACACCAACTGCTTGGGCCAGATGTAATTTTGTTCGCGTAATTCTTCGAAATAGTAGCCAAGTGCCACTGCCGTGATAAAATTGTAGGGATGCGACGTATTGTGAGCAATAATCAGGTCTATCTCATTGTCATTCACCCATTTTTTAATGACCTCTTTGGCATACAAGGCATTATCATTAATCTCTTGTTCCAGATTTTCCGGCGGCTCTTCGTTAAAGTGCTTAAGGATTTTTTTGTGGACTTTATTTTTATGCCAGAAAACTTCATCGGTAACCGCATTAAAGCGGGGCGAAGCATGGGCTGCAAGGAAAAAAATGTTACCCAGTTCCACATCCAGGTATTCGGTAAGCGCATTCACGGTATGATCGATCACAATCGATACGCCGTCGTTTTTTCCCACCAGCGAATGTATCATTCCAATGTTCAGGTGATGAATATTCATACTTTTATAAGGTTTTTTAGTTGATGCAACTCGGTTATGATAAAATCGGGAGAAAGATCGCTAACACGATTTTCCCGCAATTTCAGGGAGCGTCTGTCGCCGGCAAATAAAGCCGTTTTAAACCCTGCTGCGTTAGCGGCATAAATATCTTTTAACATATCATTTCCAACATATACAACCTCCGAAGGTTGGATGCTGTATTTTTGCTGCAAAACGGGAATAATTTTCCGGAAAAGGTGATCATCCGGCTTGCTCTTATTCAATTGATAGGAAAATACAGTGAGCTCCGGGTCGAATGGAGGTACGGCTTCTTCCAGCTTTTCATTCCGAAGGAAATAATTCATAATCAGAGGCGTATAAAACTGGGCGTTGGAAATAATCCCCATCGGATAACCGAGTTTTTTTAGCTCGTCGATAATCTCTCTCATGCCCGGCATAGGAAAGACTTTGTTGCTAAGCACTTCAAAAGTGATAATAAACTTTTCAAGGCAGCTTTCTTCCTTGATAGTAATCCATAACTTTTCAGCAGCGCGGTTCAAAACCTCCTCCCACACTTCTTTAATATTGATTTCAGGGTAAGGGATATCTTTGTTTTTAGCCCTTTTGTGATGCTCAAGAATAGTAAAACGGAAATCTTCCAACATGAAACTAAAAGCGCCTTCGGGCAAATCATCATGTATTATATAATCGGCATCTATTAAGGCTTTCTGAAGATTTAATTCGCTAAAAGTAGACTCCTTGATATCCCCCGAAGAAGAAACTAACAAGGTTCCGTAGACATCAAAAATGAAAGCTTTAACATGCGACCCATTAAGCTCTGTCTTTTCTTCAAAATCGGTTGCTAAAGGCGCCAAGGGTGATTGCTCATCCAGCAAGCGCTTCATATGCTCTTTCAAGTCGTTTGCCATATGAATCCAATGAAAATTTTCCTTTTATTATTTCCTGATTTTTTCCTATTAATTCTTTTTCTATGGGATTAAACAACCCTGCTAGCTGAGAGTTTTGTGCAAATGTAAGATCAGATAATGCTTTGTTGCTAATTATTTGATGAATAATTTTTCGCTGCCGGTCGAAATCGATTTCAGGTAAATCCTTCCATTGCTCGCCGTCTTTTACCAAAAACCTATCATAAAGGGCCGGGAACTCCAATCCAGCATGCCACAGATCTTTCAGAATGTTCTCAAGCTTGCGCCCTGCCACCGGCGTATTCATCATCCAGGGCTCCAGGTAAGCCATCCCAAAACCTTCCCTTGTACTTGTTGTTACACAAAAATCCGAGGAAGTGATAAGTTCGCTAAAATCGACTTGTGTTCCCGCTTCGAAAGCTATGGGCACGTTATTTTTTTGACAAAATTCGACCCATTTTTTGTACTCCTGCACTTCAACGGGGTTTTTCGGTGGAAGGGTGACCACAAAATTGGCCTCCGCTCTGAAAAAATGACTTAACAAAATATATTCCCCAATATTTTTCCGGCGTATGACTCTGACCGGATAGGTGATTAATTTTTTGTTTGGGTCAAGATTAAGCTGGCCATAGATTTTTGTTTTAGTTGTATTATCAGCAGGTGGCAGAGGCTGAGTGAAATCAACCGGATTAGGGAAATAGTGCAGACGGCTTTCCGCAAAGCCGTAGGAAACAACACGCTGATAATCGTAAAGATTAAGCACACCCATGTGGTAATTCTTCAACTCGGGATACATCACTTCTTTAGGGTGATAACCAAAATGACCTTCGATGATTCGCTTCATGAAATTTTGATTGTCCGGACGGTCTTCTGCAAAATCGTGCTCATGATTTATGATAGGATAGCCTTTGAGGGCTAATTTATACATCGTCAACGTCCAAAAAGGATTTTTTGCCAGGTTTAAATTATGAAAATGAATAATCCGATCGGGACTGAAAAATTTTGAAGCAGCTTTTTCTGTGCTTTCCTGGATCCGGGCAATCTTTTTGGGATCAGCTATATCAAAATCCGCATAGTTAAAGATCTCATCAACCACCAATTCCACGCCGCGGGCTTTGTAATATTCCGGGTCCGGGCAGTCCCCGCAAAAAAGCCTGATATGATAATCCCCCTCCTTTTGCTGCAGACTCTCTATCTGCGACTTGATAATCTTTGCCACTCCGCCGGGTTGCAGGTGATAATGTACGATGTCGATTCTCGTCATATCCTTTTTTGCTTCTCTAACCGCAAAAATAAAAGATTAAAAGAGATTGCTCCAAAATGTTTTTTTATGAGGGGATAAAATTATTCTTAATTCGTTTTATTCTATATATCGGTTGATTTGTAAAAATTAACGAGCTTTATCATTGAACATGCCGAGAAAATTCACCCCGTAAAACGGAGTTCAAAATCCAAAAACAAAAATCCAAAACCTGTCCGGCTCAGACGGATAAATTCAAAATAATACTTTCAAAAGCACCCTGGTAGATCTATCTAAAATTGAATTTTCAAATAAACACTCATTTTAAGTAGGAAAAATAAGTTAAACCTAGAGATTAATTGTTTACCTCAATTAAGTCATGTATTTGGGGAACTTCCTGTAAATATAACAGGTCACCCCATCTTCTCCCCAGGCGAATCCATATAGCCTGGGGAGACGGGGGCAACGAACATAACAAGTTTACCGTAATATTACTTAAATAAACGGCACTTTTATTTATTTGATAATGACCTTTTTAACCAATTTCCCCTTTTCAGTATTCAGGTTTATGAAGTAAATGCCCGGTTTTAGATGACTGACATCTATTTCTCCTGTTTTTGAATGAATATGCTTTTCAATTAGTTGTTTTCCTAAGGCATTTTCCATTTTAACAAATGCTTTATTAATATTATGACTCATTTGAATATTAATTTTCGATTCTGCAGGGTTGGGATATACTGAGAATGACTGTTTATCAGGTTCTGTTAATCCCGTTGCAAAGCTTACCTGGAT
>JAIPAH010000021.1 GCA_021740175.1 Bacteroidales bacterium | reverse complement strand
ATGCTATAATCCGGGGTCAATATGCTCCGGAAATTTTCCCTATTATCAGGATTTGGGGGTCAACATCCGCCGGAATGACAGAAAAAAATCTTCCTTTTTATCGGCAGAATTGGGGGGTCAGCTTGCTCCGGTATATCCAGGGGTGGAAGATTTGTACATATTTGGATCGCTGGATGCGAATTCGGCCTTGTACAACTTTCTGGGAAAGAATGACATTGCCGTACACTTTTTCGATTACTACGAGAACTACTCCGGGTCGTTTATGCCCAAAGACCAATTACTGGCCGGGAAGGTCATCCTGGCCCAGGCGGAGTTTCATAAATCGCAGAAAAAACGGAGCGTTATAGCTAAACAATTTATCGACGGGGCCAGCTATAACATCCTTCGAAACCTGAAATACTATAACAGTCGCGGCAAAGAGCTGCAATCCTATATTGATGTGATTGAAGATTACCGGAACAACCTCGAAGCAACCACAGCCATTGATGAGTTGATGGGACTCGAGGGGAATATCCGGAATATTTACTACGAAGCGTTTGACCATATTGTGGCCGAAGATTTCAGGATGGAAGGTCGCAGCAAGCAACCCCCGAAAAACGAACTCAACTCGCTGATTTCTTTCGGTAACATGATGTGCTACAGCCAATGCCTCAGGGCTATTCATCAAACACAGCTCAACCCAACCATCAGCTACCTGCATACGCCCGGCGAGCGGCGTTATTCGCTGGCACTCGATTTGGCAGAGATATTCAAGCCTTTACTGGTGGATCGCGTCATTTTTAAGGTTTTGAATAAAAAGGAAATCCAGGTAAAGGATTTTGACAAGAAGGTCAACCGGATTGTGCTGAAAGAAGCCGGGAAAAAGAAATTCATTGCAGCCTTTGAGGAACGGCTTAACGAAACCATTCATCACCGGCACCTCAAAAGAAAGGTAAGCTATAAGCATTTAATACGGCTGGAATGCTACAAGCTGGTGAAGCATATTTTGAAAATGGATACCTACAAGCCGTTTAAGATTTGGTGGTAGGAGGGGAGATTGAATGGTGGGGTGTTACTACCGGTAAGCGTTAGATTGGGCTTGTGTTTTTATCTTAGCGTTTTGGAATCAGATTGAAGGAGATTGAAGGAGATTGAAAAGGAAGATTGAAAGAAATAAGAAACAGACATTATGTATATTATTTTGGTTTATGATGTGAATGAGAAACGCGTGGGCAAGATGCTCAAACTGTGCCGCCGATATGTAAACTGGATTCAGAACTCGGTATTTGAAGGCGAAATCACACAGGTTAAGTTAAAAGAACTGAAAAGTGCCGCCGGTAAAATCATGGATAAGGAAGAAGATAGCATGATCATTTTTAAATCGCGCGAGGAGAAATGGCTCAAAAAGGAGATTATCGGGCAGGAGAAGGCCGGTTTGGATACCTTTTTATAGTCGTCGGTCAGCCCTAAACAAGGTTTGTTATCCTCATTCAAATCGATTAATTTTACAGGTACGTTCTTTGACATCCTGGAAATAAAATATTTATAAAAGTCGTCGATCGACGGATCAAAATACGGTTATTGACGGTTGACGACGTAAACCGGAAAAAATTCGTATATTAGTCCTTTTGAAAAGCCTGTTAAAAGGGCTTTTTTAAGGCCCGGTTTAACGGCTATCAATCGCACCATACTGGAATTGAAATCGAAAGACCACCGGCAGAAGATTTTAATCAGAATGACACTATCAATCGCACCATACTGGAATTGAAATGGAAAAAGGAAAAATGGTTATGAAAGAGTATAAAAACACTATCAATCGCACCATACTGGAATTGAAATTATGCAAGAGCTTGGTCTTGAGATTCTCTTTCTAAATTCTATCAATCGCACCATACTGGAATTGAAATTGGATTGCAGGAACTGGATCAGGCCCGTGGCCGATCTATCAATCGCACCATACTGGAATTGAAATATATTCCCGGATTTCATCTTCGGCCTGGTCCTTACCCTATCAATCGCACCATACTGGAATTGAAATTGCGCTCCACTTTTATCATCACGTTCATATCGCGTACTATCAATCGCACCATACTGGAATTGAAATGCGTTTCAGCATTAACCGGATAGTCCAGGTTAATAATCTATCAATCGCACCATACTGGAATTGAAATTGTCATCCGGGCGTTTGCGGCGTCTCTGGGTGAATAGCTATCAATCGCACCATACTGGAATTGAAATTGTAAAACCTTAAATTTTTCTAATATAAACCTAACATCTATCAATCGCACCATACTGGAATTGAAATAAAGCAGCAATCCAACCCACCAATATTTTTTTATCATCTATCAATCGCACCATACTGGAATTGAAATTTCGGGGAGAATTTGTTTGCCAAGTTCTACACGTCCTATCAATCGCACCATACTGGAATTGAAATTGTCCTACCACAAATATATCGCCACCTACCTGGCGCCTATCAATCGCACCATACTGGAATTGAAATATGATCTTTTCTCAGTCATCACACAGAGTGTCAAACTATCAATCGCACCATACTGGAATTGAAATCTCTGAGCCAACGCATAAGCCCTTTCAAGTAATTTACTATCAATCGCACCATACTGGAATTGAAATAACCACTTCTTGTACGAATCTGTGCCTCATACCCTCTATCAATCGCACCATACTGGAATTGAAATTCGCTTGCGTCGAGCTCCGTTTTGGTGTAGTAGTTGGCTATCAATCGCACCATACTGGAATTGAAATACCTGTACTTCTTGTTTTATCTTTCAAAGAACTTTTCTATCAATCGCACCATACTGGAATTGAAATAAGCAATCCCTGCCTAACACGTTTTTCAGGCAATCCCTATCAATCGCACCATACTGGAATTGAAATTTAACAAAGAACGGGAACGTATGGCTCAACTTATTGCCTATCAATCGCACCATACTGGAATTGAAATCCGCTCATAAATGTGTCGGTTGTGGTTACATACCATCTATCAATCGCACCATACTGGAATTGAAATATTACTATGAGTAGAATCAAACTGGTTATCCTCCCCTATCAATCGCACCATACTGGAATTGAAATAAAAACCCGACACAAATACGCTGTGCCGGGATTTTAAACTATCAATCGCACCATACTGGAATTGAAATAACTTGGCAAATATCTGATTATGAGAGAAAAGAAAAAACTATCAATCGCACCATACTGGAATTGAAATAATGTTGAACATATCTTAATATTGCGCGGGGATAAAACTATCAATCGCACCATACTGGAATTGAAATTCATTAAGAAGCTGTTTAATCTGCGCAATAGTGACCTATCAATCGCACCATACTGGAATTGAAATACAAAAAGGCGATTACCAGGGATATGCCCTCCAGCACTATCAATCGCACCATACTGGAATTGAAATGGAGAAAGGAAAAATGGTTATGAAAGAGTACAAAACTATCAATCGCACCATACTGGAATTGAAATACGGAAGCCGTTTTAACCCAGTCATTAATTGAATTCTATCAATCGCACCATACTGGAATTGAAATGAAATCATTAAAAGAAATATCAAACGCTTTAAATACTATCAATCGCACCATACTGGAATTGAAATTCGCTATTAGCAGCCAAAACCCAATCTGAGAAATCTATCAATCGCACCATACTGGAATTGAAATAACCGGTAACCTGGGCAAACTGGAAATCCTGCGTACTATCAATCGCACCATACTGGAATTGAAATTTTTAAAAAGTCCTGTCCATTATCTTCAAACGTGATCTATCAATCGCACCATACTGGAATTGAAATGTCGATACGTTGATTTTCTGTTGCTCGGTGATCTTCTATCAATCGCACCATACTGGAATTGAAATGATTCCACACCTTCTAAAAAACCGGCTTTTTCTTGCCTATCAATCGCACCATACTGGAATTGAAATGAAAAAAGTATTTGATGCAAAGGAAGAAGCTATTGAGCTATCAATCGCACCATACTGGAATTGAAATTTTATTTTCTAATATTTACCTTAACGAATTAGACCAACTATCAATCGCACCATACTGGAATTGAAATAAAAAAGTATGACCTATGGACAGCATGATTATATACCTATCAATCGCACCATACTGGAATTGAAATACACCATCAGGGAAGAGGGGGAGCGCGTGAATGAACCTATCAATCGCACCATACTGGAATTGAAATCAAGATTAAATTGAAGCGATTCGACATCTAAGCCCCTATCAATCGCACCATACTGGAATTGAAATCTTGATTTTGCGGGTGGTGCGGTTGTATTCCTCGCTCTATCAATCGCACCATACTGGAATTGAAATAAACTTCGGAAAGAAGTGCAGGGCTTTCAGACGCTCTATCAATCGCACTATACTGGAATTGAAATTAACCACAAGAGCCTCTGCAAGATGGTGGCGTGGCTTTCTATCAATCGCACCATACTGGAATTGAAATAGTTTTAAGCGAGCGTTTTTGATATTTTTGTTTATCTATCAATCGCACCATACTGGAATTGAAATTGACGGGGGCTGGAATATTAATTTTGTGCAACATTTCTATCAATCGCACCATACTGGAATTGAAATCAAACAAATGAGAAAATGGAAAACGAGGTTGCCATCTATCAATCGCACCATACTGGAATTGAAATTTACTGATGCCGCGCGCCTTATTTTTTCCATTCCGACTATCAATCGCACCATACTGGAATTGAAATCTTCCTTTTGAAGCTGCTCGATCTTGATGTCTTTTCTATCAATCGCACCATACTGGAATTGAAATGGTTTATAAAGAATCAAAAACTTTGGATTTTCCAAGACTATCAATCGCACCATACTGGAATTGAAATTTACAACCCTTGAAGGCATTCGCTCTGTTATGAGCTTCTTTTAATCGCACCATGTTGGAATTGATCCCGAGATAGATGCAAAGTCCTTTAATGGTAGCAACTCAGAGAACAACTGCATCATTAATGCAATGCTTTGAAAAAAGCAGTCGAAAGTTGCTATATCCCCACTTGCAGGAAGCTTAATTTATGGAACGATTAAATCAATACAGGATTTTGTGGGTATTTGTATTTTTTGACTTGCCAACGGAAACACAAAAAGACCGGAAACAATATGCACAGTTCAGAAAGAATTTGAAGCGAGATGGTTTTACTATGTTACAATACTCTATCTACGTTCGCCATTGCAGTACCGGGAGAATGTTGATGTACACAAGAAACGGGTAAAATCCTTTTTACCCCCAAAAGGCGAAGTAGTAATTTTCACATTAACCGATAAGCAATTTGGAATGATGGAGTTTTTCAAAGGAAAAAACCGGAGGATAAACCTGATACCCCCCAACAGCTTGAAATGTTTTAAATAAAAAAAGCGACCGGATAGACCTCCGATTGCTTATCATACAGCACTTTTTTTCATTCCAAAAACTGACGTAAACAACAGCAAGCCAGAAAGTTGATTTGAGGTAGCTGTTTCAAAGAACGTTAATTCCCAATTTGAAAGCAATTCACAACGGCCGAATTGTAAATACGATATCCTGGTTTATCACTGTTGAATGAGAGTGTGAGCAATAGGATTGATGCCAGGATAAGTGACCTGATAAGTTTTATAATTTATTCATTAAGCTGGTTTGAGAAAAAAGATAGCGGCAGCAGGGTGTCAGCTTCCTCAAAAACCAGGATTTTCCCTTTTCCCGAAGCAAGAATAATCCGCATGGGGGCGCCCTGCTCTTTCTCAAATTCCGTAAAAACCTGGCGGCATGAACCACAGGGAGAGATGGGCGTTTCCAGCACCTTTTCGCTTCCTGAGGCTGTGATCACCAGTGTGTTGATTTTTTCATCGGGAAATTGGGAATGGGCGGCAAATAAAGCCACACGTTCAGCGCAAAGCCCCACGGGGAAAGAGGCGTTTTCCTGGTTATTGCCCGTGACAATTTTCCTGTTACTTAACATCAGGGCTGCTCCGACTTTGAATTTCGAGTATGGTGAATAGGCTCTTTCTCTTGCTTCCTCGGATTTTTTCAGTAGTTCAAAATCTTCTTTGCTAAGCTCCTCCCGAGAGGCTAATTCCTTATACTGTATTTCTAGCTTTTTCTTTTTCAATGTAGGTATTATTTTTTTCGCAACTAATGTAATGAAATTTCAGGGAATGGAAACTGGCATGTTGGGGATGAGGCTTGTTCAACTTTCCAAAGCTTTATAGCAATGTACACGTTGCTCTTTCAGAGCTTTTATTATAACGTTGCCCATTCTATCACAGGGTTCCGCTGCGCTTCACCCCCGCCCGAATCCCGAAGTCTCGAGATTCGTTCGGGCGGGGGTGGAATGAAATGGAACCCTGTGTAGATGGTAAAACGTATCATCAGAGGGGTCCGTCCAAAAAGCCTTATAATAGGATATTCAGCAACTTTTACCCTTAAATTCCCTGAAGGGAAGTTGCTGAATATCATTGAGTTTCGTTTTTTAATTGGACTTTACCAAGTTATTTTAACGGTAAACATTTACCTTTTTGGACGGCTTCGACACGTAAAAATGATTTGAATAGTAAATAATTACGACTCGGGTTAGAATAAAGAAAGAAGGATGAGGGCTCTTTTGCCCTTATCCTTCTTTAGGCCATAGAAAATTCCGAAAAGGCTTGAAAACTTATTCAGACTCCTCTTCGCTAGGTTTTTTGTGGCTAACCCGGAAGACTTCCTGATAGCGGTCGGTATCATCAATGAACTTGATAGCTTTCCGAACGAACCGGTCGTTATTTAAAGAAGATTCGACAGCACCCTGTTGGTAATAATACCGTGTGACAATTTCATCAAGCAAAGCTTCCTTGATCTCATCTTTAAAGGTTTGAAGGTCATTTTTCTTATGCTCGAGGAGCTTTTCTTTAAGTTTTTTATATTCTTCCTCGATAAATTCAGAATATTTTTCTTCGTTAGCGGTTTTCTTAAGTTTCTTAAGTGACTCTTCGGTCTTCGTCGTATATTCAAAATCTTTGTTGTCAAGGAAATTCACAAAATCCTTGTAGATTCCGGGAGTGATTTCAAATTCTCTCGGTGGGGCAATACTATCATGATTTTGATAAAAACGGTTGACAAAATTAAAGATGTAATTTTTGGAAAGCAGGGTAAGGGTAATGCGACTGGGCTCCTCTTTTTCGATGTGAACATCCGGGTCAATACCCTTACGGTCATACACTGTTCTACCATTTTTTGTTTTGTAGGATTTTATGAGCGAATCAGGAGTTTGCTCCCCATTGCCATTTCCATCATTGTCGGAATAATCAATTTCCTGGATACACCGTCCGCTGGGGATGTGGTATTTAGCTACGGTGATTTTGGCTTTGGTATTGTAACTTAAGGGTATGATATTTTGTACCAGTCCTTTGCCGAAAGTCCTGCGTCCTATCAAAACCCCGCGGTCGAGGTCCTGAAGTGAGCCTGAAACAATTTCGGAAGCTGAGGCGCTTCTTCCATTTATCAGCACAGTCACCGGAATATCCGTATCCACAGGTTCCTGTGTTGTCTTGTAGGTCTTGTTTTTATCGGGCAGCTTACCTTTGGTTTTAACAATGGTCTGGCCTTTATCCACAAACAGGTTGGTAATATTAACAGCTTCGCTTAACAAACCTCCACCATTGTTGCGCAGGTCGAGGATAATCCCTTGCAGGTCATTTTTATTTTTTAAATCCTGGAAAGCTTTTCTTACATTTCGTCCTGAGTGTTTTGTAAAACTACGCAATTTGATATACCCGATATCCTCTTGTACAATGCCATAATAGGGAATATCATCAATTTTGATTTTTTCGCGGGTGATGGTTTTGGTCAGGGGCTCTTCCAGTCCGGGACGCTTGATAGTAAGATCGAATTCGGTTCCGGGTTGACCTTTCATCAACTCGCTCACCTGGTCGGCTTGCTTTCCCTTCATGGATTGCCCGTCGATTTCCAGGATTTTGTCGCCGGCTATGATTCCGGCCTTATCGGCGGGGAAACCTTTGTAAGGTTCGCTGATGACAATATAATCGCCCTTTTTCTGGATAAGGGCACCAATACCTCCATATTGGCCTGTTGTCATAAATTTGTAATCCTCGATTTCCGATTCAGAGATATATACGGTATACGGGTCCAATGATTCGAGCATAGCATCGATGGCTGTCTTGTTTAGCTCACCGGGTTTGAGCTCGTCTACATAGTTGAGGCTTAATTTTTTGAAAAGCGTGGAATAAATATCCACATTTTTTGAAATTTCAAATTCTTTGCTTTGGCCAAAGGCCGTGATGGCTATTAAAAAAGCCCCTATTAGCGCTGTGAGATGTTTTCTTGTTTTTTCCATGAATTATCTGATTTTTCTGGTACAGGATCATAACCACTACCGCCCCATGGGTTGCATGAAGCGAAACGTTTAATAGCCAGCTTTCCTCCCCTGAGAGGGCCATGCTTACTTATGGCTTCCACACCGTAGGCCGAGCATGTGGGCACATAACGACAAGAACCCGGTGTATAAGGCGAAATCGCGTATTGATAGAACCGGATGAATCCTATCATTATTTTCCCGAGGAAAGGTTTAACTTTTTTCATATCGATTGGCTAAACGCTGTAAAAGTATAATTATTTTTTGTTCAACATCACTGTATTCCGGCATTTTTTTGCCGACGTAGTTGATGGCTATCGCCATCTGTTGATCATTTTTATCCAATAGTGGATAAATAATGTGTTTTTGGGTACGGTAAGCCTCCCGCATCCTCCTTTTAATTTTGTTTCGCTGTACGGCTTTTTTAATTCGTTTCCCCGACACTCCTATCAACACCTGAGCGGGATATTTTGTTGGCAAATCAGCGATTATCCATCTAACCAGGAAAGGGTAATCAAAAATCTTGTCGCCTTCCCGGTAGATTTGGTCAATCAACTGCTTTTTTTTCAGTCGCTCTTGTTTTTTTAGTGTATTGCCGTAAAGGAGCATGGGTGTTATAAAATGTAAAAAGGGACCTATATCAAGTTTTGGTACGATATAAGATCCCTGTATGCTTAAATTTCCGTAATTTATTTTTTCTTTTTCTGTCCCTTTGCAGACTTGTCGTTGAGATATTCTTTGATAGCCATTGTCATAGAAGGGGATTTCTTTGTCGGCGCTTCAATATCAAGCTTCAGTCCATGGTTTTTTAATGCCTTTTTCGTGTTAGGACCGAATGCAGCAATTAATTTGCTATCTTGCTGAAAATCGGGAAAATTCTTGAAAAGGGATTCGACCCCTGTCGGGCTGAAAAAAATCAGCAAGTCATAAGTGTCAAGTTGCAGATCCGATAAATCACTGGGCAAAGTCCTGTACATAACAGCTTTGGTATATTTGATGCCCTCTTTATCCAGATAAGTCATGATCGACTTTTTACCATCTTCAGAAGTAGGGAGGATGAATTTTTCATCCTTATGTTTTTTGATAATTTCTACAAGCTGTTTAACATTTTGATTACCGTGGAAAATTTTTCGCTTTCTGAACTGTACATACTTCTGTAAGTAATATGCCGTGGATTCCGAAGTACAAAAATATTTCATGGTATCCGGAACCTCCACTCTTAATTCTTCACATAAACGAAAGAAATGGTCTACCGCATTTCTGCTGGTTAATATAACTGCCGTATGATCAATGATACGGATTTTTGATTCGCGAAACTCTTTAGAAGTCACTCCCTCAATCTGAATGAATTTCCTAAAATCCAGGTTCATATTATAATCCGTCATCAATTCATAATAGGGAGATTTTTCTACCTCCGAAGGCTTTGGCTGAGAAACTAAAACGTTTTTGATTTTCATGTTTTTTATTATTAACTCATTTATTACCTAAATCCTTCTATATCCCTTGAAGAATTTGGTCCTTTAAAAATTTATAAAGGACCAAAACAGGTAATATTTCAAGAGTGCAAATGTACAAAATAATATATGATATTGAAAACTTGCCTGCCCTTTGCCCTATAAGAAAGTTTCTGATTAAGCGATAAATATATAGGATTAAGATTACATATAAAGGGGTATACAAAAAAAACATTACTTTGGTATAAAAGTACAGTGTAGTAAAGACTAATAAGGAAAGTCCTCCGGCGGTATTGATGATGAAGATGTTAGAAACAAAAAGCGAACTGCTGTAAGGAGCTTTAAACAGGCTTCCCACGATTTTTGCCACAATAGATTTAGCCAGCCATATGGCTCCGGCAGCAAAGCTGAGATAAGTGATATTTAGCAGGGGAGAGCCTCCATCCTGCAAGAGTTTATAATGGAATATCTCCTTAAATTGATAGGCAAAAAGGCCGATACTGAATACTGCAATAAGAATGAAGGCAAATGAGGTGCCATTACGGATAACTTTGCCATCGTCTTGAAGAAATTCTGTTTTACGATACGAGAAAATAGCGCCCAGGATGAAAAAGAAACGATAAGGTGAAAAATGACGGCTCCATGCAAGCAATGCCAATAGAGCTACGACAATATAAAAGAACCAGTTAGTCTCCGGGCGATCCAAGACTACGGGGGTGATTTCTACCCCTTTACCCGGAAAGAAACTAGCCAGGTTGAGCGTGTAATCTTTAAACAATGTGGGAATAAAATGCATGAAATTCATCGCTTATGGCGAAATAAACCGATTATTGTTTGAGCTACAAAGTTAAACCAAAATTTGCTCTCCCTTTTAACGTTTTCGCTGCTGTTTTCAAATAAAATTAACCCTAAGGGGTTAGGAACAATGCAGAATAAATTATATTTTCGCGTGAAAAACATTGATTGTCAGAATTATTTAAACTCAATCAAAATTAAAGTAAGAAGATGGATTTATTAACAAATATTAGAAACAGCGCCAAGCAGCTCAAAAAGACCATTGTCCTGCCCGAAGGCACAGAGGAAAGAACTCTGAAAGCTGCTGATGAACTCCTGAAAGAAGGGCTCGCAAATATCATCTTGTTGGGCAACAAGCAGACCATTGAACAACAAGCCGGTGAATGGAAATTAGAACATGTCAACCAGGCGACCATTATTGATCCTGAAAACAACCCACAGCAGGATTACTACGCAAATATGCTGGTAGAAATCCGAAAAAAGAAGGGCCTTACCAAAGAAGAAGCCCTTAAGTTGGTAACCGACCCGCTTTATTTGTCTACTTTATTGATTAAAGATGGGCAAGCCGATGGCGAAGTGGCCGGTGCCGACAATGCTACCGGTGATGTTTTGCGACCGGCTTTTCAAATCGTTAAGACTTTGCCCGGTATTAGTATCGTTTCCGGAGCTTTCTTCATGATTTTTAAGGATTGTGAATATGCCCCGGACAATATCCTTGTCTTTGCCGATTGTGCTGTCCACCCCGATCCGGATGCTCAAGAGCTGGCCGAAATTGCTGTCTCAACCGCCAAAACCGCAAGAGATATTGCCGGCCTGGAACCGAAGGTAGCGCTATTGAGTTTTTCTACCAAGGGAAGTGCTCAGCACGAAATGGTGGATAAGGTCGCTGAAGCTACCCGCATAGCTAAGGAAAAAGCCCCGGATATTGCTTTTGACGGAGAGCTTCAGGCCGATGCTGCCATTGTGGAAAAAATCGCAACCAAGAAAGCCTCTCAAAGCCAGGTAGCGGGAGAGGCCAATGTGTTGGTATTCCCTTCCCTGGAAACGGGTAATATTTCTTATAAATTAGTTGAACGTTTGGCCGGTGTTGAAGCGGTAGGTCCGGTTCTGCAAGGGATGGCAGCTCCAATTAATGACCTTTCCAGGGGATGTTCAGTGAGTGATATTGTGAACCTGGCGGCAATTACTGCTAACCAGGCTGAAGGAATGAAAAATAAGTAAATAAAAAAGAGTTAAAATGGCAGAACAACCAAAATTAGAAGATTTTGCCCTTGAAGCTAAAATGCAACCTAAAGGCGCACTTTCCACCATCGGCGTGATAGGTTGCGGAGCAATGGGGCAGGAAATCGTAAAATATGTAAGCCAACAAGGCTTTGATGTCAGATTTGTGGATGTTAATGATGAAGTGGTAAAGGAAGGCATCCGGGATATTGAAGAGGCCCTGGATGCAAAAATTGCCCATTGGGGACTCACCGAAAGTGAGAAAAAAGCCACCCTCACCCGTATTGAAGGATCGACAGATTATAAAATCCTTAAAGATTGTGATCTTATTATCGAAGCTATCAATACCGCAACAAAAGGAACCAGTATTTATCAACGGCAGGAAGTGTTCAAAAATGTGGAAGCGATCGTTCCCAAAGATAGCGTGATTGTTTCCAACACCTCCACCCTGATGATTTCCGATTTGGCTTCCGTCCTTAAATATCCCGGTCGCACCCTGGGGATGCATTTCATGTCGCCGGTCGAAAACGTTCGAATAGTTGAAGTGGTTAGGCACGTCAAAACTACTGATGAGGCTCATGATACTGCCGCAAAATTCGTTCGGATGATCAACAAAGAGCTCATCCAGGTTCATGAATCCCCGGGAAATATCACTACAAGAATGACGGTGCCAATGATTAATGAAGCCTGTAATATTCTTATGGAAGGTGTGGCATCGGTGAAAGACATCGACTATTCCATGACTACCACCTTTGGTAATCAATACGGGCCATTTGAACTGGCGGATAAAATCGGATTGGATAAGTTGCAGCGCTGGATGGATAACCTTTACCAGGAATTCGGAGAACAAAAATATAAAGCTTCTCCGGTTATAAAACGGTTGGTTAGGGCTAACCATCTGGGCCGTAAAACGGAAATAGGATTCTATAAATATAAGGGCAGCCAACCTGTGGAGCAGGCTGTAACTTGCGCCCAGATCACAGATTAAATAACTGATATCTCGAAAAAAAATACAGATCAAATGAAAATAATCGTTCTCAATTGCGGAAGTTCATCAGTAAAATATCAATTATTTGAGATGCCTGACCAGGATGTTCTCGCCAAGGGCGTTGTCGAAAAAATAGGCCTTAAGGGTGCAGGCATTAAACATACCAAAAAAGATGGTACCGAATTAAATCTCGAAGGAGAAATCCTTGACCATCAGCAAGCTATCGAGTACCTGTTAGGTATTTTATCAGATAAAAAATACGGCAGTGTTAATGACCTGAAGGAGATCGATGCCGTGGGACATCGTGTTGTCCATGCCGGAGAAAAATTCAATGGAAGTGTTAAAATAACCGGCGACGTTATTAAGGCGCTGGAGGAAACGATAGAATTGGCACCGCTGCATAACCCCCCGAACCTCGAAGGAATTTATGCCTGCCAGAATCTACTCCCCGGAGTACCTATGGCCGGCGTGTTTGACACGGCTTTCCATCAAACGATGAAGCCCCATGTTTATCTCTATGGCATTCCCTATTCCTTGTACGAAAAGCATGGTATACGGCGCTATGGTTTCCATGGTACCAGCCATCGCTATGTTTCCCAGCGAGCGGCTGAACTTTTAAATTTGGATATTTACAATTCAAAACTTATTACCTGCCACCTTGGTAATGGAGCTTCTATTACTGCTGTTCAAAACGGCAAATCGGTGGATACTTCCATGGGATTAACACCGCTGGAAGGGCTTATTATGGGTACCCGTTCGGGAGACCTCGATGTAGGAGCTTTGTTGGCAATCGCCGATAAAGAGGAGCTTAGCATCAGCGTATCTAATAAGCTTTTGAATAAGCATGCCGGTGTGCTTGGTGTTTCAGGAGTTTCATCGGATATGAGGGAAATCGAAGAGGCCGCCGAAGAAGGAAACCGACGTGCCGAATTAGCGCTTCAAATGTATCATTACAGGGCGAAAAAATATATCGGTTCGTATATCGCCTCCATGAATGGCGCGGATGCTATTGTATTTACCGGCGGTGTTGGTGAAAATGCCGACACTACACGGCGTGATATGCTGAAAGATATGGAGTACTTAGGTATTAAAGTCGATGATAAAAAAAATAAAGGTTTGCGGGGTAAAGAGCAAGTGATTTCCGCCGAAGATTCGAGCGTGAAGGTGATTGTCGTTCCTACAAACGAGGAGTTGGTCATAGCTTCTGATACCTATGGGATTGTGACAGGAGAAGAGACTAAAGTATAACGCTTTTTATGATGAACCGGGAATTTTTTCTTTACCTTACGAAAGAATTTCCGGTTTTTTTTAGCTGATAATTTGTAATAGGGTTGCGCTCTTTGGTTGCTATCGCAGGATAATCATTGACAATGGTCAATAACTTATGAAGAACCCATCTCCTTTGATATCGGTTATTCTTCCTTTCTTTAATGCCGAAAACACCCTTGAAAGAGCGCTTTTAAGTATCTCTGAGCAATCGTGCGGGAATTTCGAATGCATCATGGTGGACAATAATTCGACGGATGATTCTTTAGCTATCGCCAAAACATGGGCTGAAAATGATTCCCGCTTCAAATGGATAAGCGAGGAAAAACAGGGGGTTGCAAACGCTTTTAACAGGGGAGCAAGCTTGGCTGCAGGCAAATACCTGGCGCGAATGGATGCCGATGATGAATCTTTTCCCGAACGCCTTAGAATTCAGAGTCATATACTGGAAAAAGATGCTGAATGTGATGCCGTGGGTGGTTTGGTAGAATATAGTTCTCATATCTCACAATCTGATGGCTTTGAGAGATATGTCGCTGGAATTAACACTATAAAAACTCCACAACAGATTTGTTTAAAGCAATTTCAAGGAATGCCGGTAGTTAATCCTTCCATGATGTGGCGATTGGCTTCCGCTGAAAAATATGGCCTTTACAAACAAGGTTCTTATCCGGAAGATTATGAGATGTGGTTGAGATGGCTGCACTACGGGGCAAAAATCACCAAAACGGATGCCTATGTGCTCAGGTGGCACGATTATTCGAATCGTATCACAAGAAATTACCCGATTTATTCCGAAGATGCTTTTTTGCGGATAAAAACATTTTATTTGGCTAAATGGCTTGAAATCAATAATCCACACCATCCCGAAGTTTTTGTTTGGGGGGCTAATCGGCAATTGCGCAGATATTCCGGACTTCTTGAAAATTATAATATCAGGATTTGTGCTTTTATTGATTTAAAGAAGGAACGTGGTCTAAAAACACCCGTTATTCGATTTTCTGAATTACCTCAACCCGGAGAAGCATTTATCCTGATATATGTAAAAAGTGAATCGGTTCAGCAAGCAATCGTTAAGAAGCTTTGTAAGAAAGGCTATGCAGAAGGCAGCCATTTTTTGGTAGTGGCTTGATAAGAGGGTTGATGTCTGTGTTTTTATGATGGAAATGATTGGCAGGGTATAGCTTATCTTAAAGCCAAAAGTTTGAGAACTGGTTAAGCCGAAAAATTTTCTTAAGCGGTCAGCGGAAACTTTTGTTTTTCCTGAAGAATTGCCATATCTTGATCTTAAATTTGCAAATGGAATATACTAAATAGTTAGAAGTTTTATGCATATTACATTCAGGATAAAGTATTTCACCGTTTGGGGTCAGCGCCTACGAATAACAAGCAATATTGACAAGATGGGCGCTATGAATGAAGAACACGCTCCCGATATGCACCTCGTATCTCCCGAAAACGGCCTTTGGGAATTTTCCGTGGATATTTCCCGAAAAGCTCTCAATCTTTTGCAGTATCGCTATTTTGTTGAGGATGAAAACCAAAACATAAGAATTTATGAGTGCGATGATCGCCAGCTTAAGGTGGTGAACGAGAATTGTAAAAATGCTGTCATTCACGATACATGGAGAGCCACCGATGACCAGGAAAATACATTGTTCTCCTCTGCTTTTACGAAAGCCCTCCTTAAACCCGAAAAGATTTGGAAGGATACTGCCACTGCTTTCCCCTTAGATAGTGATGATGATATCCTCATTCGTTTTCAGATACATGTAGCCCGCATAGAGCGTGGTCAGCGTGTAGGCCTTACCGGAAATGCCGATGCTTTGGGAGGATGGAATACGGCCAAGGGCATATTGATGACAAACGAAGGCCATCCTCAATGGCAAGCGGAAGTGAGGTTGTCAAAGTCCGATTTTCCCCTGCATTATAAATACTTTATCTACGATGAAAATAATGACACTTTTTTGTTTTTTGAAGCAGGAGAAGACCGGTATCTGCCCTCTGTGAAAGAGTCAGGTAGCGATACCCTCTTCATACAAGGTGATGAACGGTTCCTTTTCCCCATGGAGCCATGGAAAGGAGCCGGTATAGCGATACCTGTTTTCTCTCTTCGCCGGAAAGAAGGCTATGGTGTGGGCGAGTTTACCGATATTAAAATGCTTGTGGATTGGGCAAGGAAGGTAGGCATGAAAATGATACAAATCCTGCCGGTTAATGATACAGTAGCTACCCATACATGGACGGATTCCTATCCGTATGCTGCTATATCGGTTTATGCCCTTCATCCGATTTATGCTAATATCGAGAAAATGGGTCGCTTAAAATCAGAGACGGCCAATAATATCGTGAAGGAAAGAGGCCTCAGCCTTAATAAAAACAGCAAGCTGGATTATGAAGGGGTGATGCAGTTGAAGTCGAGGTATTTTAAAATGCTTTTCGATGAGCAGAAAGAACAGTTTTTAAAAGACAGAGATTTTAATGACTTTTTTGAAAAAAATAAATATTGGCTTAAACCCTATGCAGCTTTCAGCTATCTGCGGGACCTTTTCAATACACCCAATTTTGAAAAATGGGGGCCTTATAGAAATTATTCCGAGACTATTGTTGAAGAAATTACCTCCGAAAAAAGCGAACATTATGATGATATTGCCATACACTACTTTATTCAGTACCATCTCCATAAGCAGCTTTACGAGGCAGCGGAATATGCCCGGCAAAACGGCGTTATTCTTAAAGGAGATATTCCGATAGGTATTTATCGTAATAGCGTGGATGCTTGGGTAGAACCCCAATTATACAATCTGGATAAACAAGCGGGCGCGCCTCCTGATGATTTCTCCGAGAATGGACAAAACTGGGGGTTTCCTACCTATAATTGGCAAGAGATGGCCAGGGATAAGTATAGATGGTGGCGTAATCGTCTTCAGAAAATGGCTGAATACTTCGACGCCTTTCGAATAGACCATATACTGGGCTTTTTCCGCATTTGGGAAATCCCGATAGAATCGGTGGAAGGAGTGATGGGCTATTTCAATCCTTCCCTGGCTTATGATACAGAAGAGCTTCAGCAGCGGGGCATAATGATGGATGAGGAAAGATTTTGCAAACCTTACATCCGTGAACATTTTCTTCATGAACGTTTTGGTGATCTTACGGATGTGGCTAAGCAAAATTACCTGGACGAATATGCTCCCGGACTTTTTCAACTGAAACAAGAGGTGAATACGCAGCGTAAGATCGCCGATATTTTCAGCGCCGAACCTTCCGACTCGGTCCACGAAAGAATGACTAAAGAGCGGTTAAAAGAAGGATTAATGAGCCTTGTGGCTGAAGTGGTGTTTATTGAAAATCCATACGGATCAAAGAAAAGCTATTTTCCCCGGAGCACCCTGCATTATACCCGTTCTTTCCAGGAGCTTGATAATGAACAAAAACATCTTATCAATGAGCTGTACATGGACTATTTCTACAGTCGCAATGAAGAACTCTGGAAACAGCAGGCCAACATTAAACTTCCGGCCCTTAAAAAGGCTACCAATATGTTGATTTGCGGTGAGGATTTGGGAATGGTGCCGGCAGTGGTTCCGGAAGTTATGGATAACCTGGGGATTTTGAGCCTGGAAATCCAGCGAATGCCCAAGGATACCACAAAAGATTTTAACCATCCCAATGATTACCCCTGGCTATCGGTAGCCAGCACTTCCACCCACGATATGCCGACTATAAGAGGCTGGTGGGAAGAAGACCCGGATCGTGCACAGGTTTTTTTTAACAGTATTCTCGGGAACGACGGAAATTCCCCGTTTTTCTGCGAGCCATGGATAGTGAAGCAGATTTTGGATCAGCACTTTTATTCCCCCGGCATGTGGGCGGTTATTCCCTTACAGGATTTGATGGGTGCTGACGGAAATATTCGCCGAAAAGATGCTCGTGAAGAGCGTATTAATGTGCCTTCCAATCCGAATCACTATTGGCGCTACCGCATACACCTGTCGCTGGAAGAAATGATGCAGCAGGATGAGTTTAACGGAATGGTTTATAATTTAGTGAAAGATTCAGGCAGAATGAGTGCTTATTGAGCATTTATGGGAAGGAAATGAAGGGTCCGGCCAAAGAGCCTTATAACATGATATTCAGCAACTTTCACCCTTCAATTCCCTGAAAGGTAGTTACTGAATATCATTGAGTTTCGTTTTTTTAATTGGCCTTTACCAAGTTACTTTAACGGTAAATATTTACCTTTTTGGACGGCTTCTTTAGTTGTATAATCTGATTATTTCACAATGATCTTGCGGGTTATTGCAACTTCGGAAGTTTCGAGAACCGCTGTGTACATTCCCGGCGGATTTCCGGAAACATCCCAATGAAGGGAGTTGCCCTGTCTTGAGTTACTAACTTCCTCGCGATGAACAAGCTGACCCCTCGTATTATAAACGCTTAGCGTCATTTCACCTGTTTCTTCCGCATCAAGATTGAACGTCACATTATTTTCTGCCGGCACAGGAAAAGCACTGAAAGCTACATTACTTTCATGAGCAGGTATTGCACTCGGATCAGAATAGTAGTAAAATGACTTTCTTAAAAGCTTCCAGTCATTACTATTGGGATCTTTTTCATGACGCTCGCTAATCGTGAGTTGATGACTATTGTTATAGCTGAATTGAAATTTCACATCGGGAACCCATTCTGAATTGTTTTCATCCCAGAACATTTGCGAAAAAAGGCTCCATGCTCCAAAATCTGTGTATTCCACTTCGTTTTTGTAGCTATAAACAAAAGTTTCTGCGTTGCTGTCATACGTATACCCAATAATGTTTGCAACGGCGCTGGTATCTAAATTTGTTGGGTAAGTGTATTCTACTTTATTCTGCGGCACATATTCACCATTGTTGCTATCCCATTCATAGGAGATAGTTACGTTTTCATATCCTTCGTTATTGTAACCGATACTGTTTTTTCTTACACGGCTCCAGCCAGTTGCAAAATTCCAGCTTGATTTTTCCCTGTTTGTTAGCTTGTTTTGATTGTTGTAGGAAAACTCCCATTTGTAAGAAAGCTGCCAGGTGGATAATGATTCAGTCCAATTCCAGTGAGTCTTTTTTTCTTTGTAGCCATCCTCATTATATAAATAAAACTCTTTTGAATCATTTACATACTGCGAGCCGTCGTGTGTATATTTTATTGTTGAATCAAGTTTGTTGTCATCATTGTAATACCATTTCCCTTTAGTTTTTGGTTGCAGGCCTTCTGCTTCAGAGTATTCATAATAAATACTGTCTGTCTTCCGATTGGATGCATTAAACGATTGCTCAAATTTTTCAGAAACGTACCATTCGGCTTCTGCATCGTCCCATAAAGATTGTTCATGGAGGGTTTTTATACCGGCGTCATTGAATTCGTCAACTTCTTTTTTAAGAGGGCTCCAATCCTCAAGGCTTTCTTCCCATTGCATTTCAGTCTCTTCCACCGTTTTACCATTTTCGTTGAAAACGTAAGTTCGTTTGGTTGTGGGGAGCCATTCTTGTTCGTTTTCATCATATTGATAATAAATTTCAGTGGTTTCATTTCCCGAATGTTGGTATTTATAGCGCTTTGATGGCATCGAATCCAGCACAGTGCTGAAAGTATAAGTCAGCGTTGAATCCCTTTTATCATATGGATTCTCCATAAAACCTTCCGCCGCCAGGGCATTCTTTTCGTTTCCCTGGGAGTCAATGATTTGATCATTAGGATTTAAATGATTGTCAAGGCTGGCCTTGGCAGCAGCATTTTCCTGCTGTCCTGTAGCTACAATATGCGTGATTAGTACGGTGAGTAAAATTAAAATATTTTTCATAATTTCCTTTTTTATGTTCGGGGCGATAACAATGAAAACATCTATATGTTTATATATTTCAGGGGATAGTAAAAAAAATTTTGATTATCAAATAGTATAAAGCCGCATATTGCTGATTTTTAGGAAAATAGCCGGAAAAAGAAAAAAGAGAGGTCATTTATTTACCTCTCTTTGCTGGAACACAGGTCTTATTCTTTAGTTACAATCTCATTTAAATTTCTCGGATCTAATTTTGATTGTACGCCTTTATCATCTCATCGTCGATTTCCAGGTTGTGATAAACCTTCTGGATATCTTCATCATCTTCAAACAAGTCGATGATTTTCATCACTTTTAGAGCATCTTTGGTATCAAGTTTTTTGGTGGTTTTGGATACACGTTCTAATCCCGAATTCTCGGGCTCAATGCCCATCTCTTCCAGTTTTTTCTGCATCGGCCCGTAATCTTCCATAGGCGTTGTGATAGTAATGATATCATCTTCAACATTAACATCTTCTGCTCCGGCATCGATAATTTCCAGCTCAAATGCTTCAATATCCTCTATTTTTTCTTTTTTGATGTTGAAGATTCCTTTGGTATCGAATAAAAACTTCAGGGAGCCATTCTTCCCAAGGCTTCCTCCATGCTTATTAAAAATCGCTTTAATGTTGGAGACTGCTCTCTGCTGGTTATCTGTCATGCATTCCAGGTAAATGGCAATGCCGTGAGGCGCATAGCCCTCATAAGTGATCTCCTGGATAGATTCTGAATCCTTATCGGATTTATGGATAGCCCGTTCGATATTGTCTTTGGGCATGCTAGCCGATTTGGCATTCTGGATTGCCGACCGCAGCCTGGGATTCGCCTCCGGATCAGTTCCGCCTTCCTTTGCCGCCACGGAAATTTCTTTTGAAAGTTTAGAAAAAAGTTTTGACCGTTTTGCGTCTTCTGCTCCTTTAATGTGCTTAACCTTGGACCATTTATTATGACCTGACATAAATTTCTGCTTTATTTGTTTCTGCCCTGTTTTTGCAAGGATAAAGATAAGAAAAAATTAAGAGGTGGCAGAAAAACTTTCCGGTAGACTATGGCTGCAGTGGCTGGCACGTCAAAGTTTAAGACAGGCCCCATCACTGCTTTCAGTGGATGGGGCCTTTATGAATCATAAGACTTTTAGATTGGGCTCGCTCTTTAAAGCTACAACCCCAGAACCTGTATGCCTACACTAAATGGATAGAGCTCAGGGCCTTTATTATCTTTTAAGAGATTTATTAAGCCATAGGAGCCGTAAAGGTTGATTTTTCCCCAGCCAATACGCACTGCGGCATCTGCCCTGAAAGGGTTTAGATGGAAATCCTGGCGCTGCTTGGTTTTGTTTCCATTGACAATGTTTTTACTATGGGCACCGATTCGCAGCCCACCTATCGCTCCGATGTTAATGTGAAAGCTGTCTGTCTCGTTATCGTTATTGGTCTGGTATTCTAAAAACAAAGGGACAGTAAGATAAGTGGCAACTAATTTACTTTTTTCATAGTTCTTATCAGGATCGGGTTCTACAAATGCCAGGGTGTCGGCACTTCCATTTAATTTTACATCGTTATCAAAACGGTAATTATTCCATTGTAGCCCTAAGCCAGTGACCAGACCCAGTTTTTCGCGTACTAAATTGAAATTCTGTTCAAATAGGTTTAATTGCACATCAATGGATTTTTCATAAGTGAGATCCAGTTCATCGTAATTTTCGGGAGGAGTAAGCTTATCATTACTCGTCATGTAGCCGTTTATACCGAGATAGAAACCGCTCCAATGGCCATCGAAAGTTTGCTCTTTTTCTTTTTTGCCGATGTCGATATTGCCTTCGTCGTCGATGCTGATTTTGGAGCGGCCCATTCTGATGACGGTAGTATCCGAGTCAATCACTTCAAAGTCCATTTTCCCGAGCTTTACTTTTACCGAATCTTCGTAATGATTCCGGGATACTTCTTTTTCTATGATACCTTCCACAGATTCCGATTCATTAATGTCAACAGTGTCAGCTTGCTTTTCATAATGCAACTGAGCTACACCGCTTCTGCTTCCTGCCAGCTTTTTAGAGGAATTCACATAAGCCATTGATGCGCCGCTAACTTCAGCGTTGGTGATTTGGGTGCTGAGGTCATAAGCTTTAACTTTTGCCGCTCCGGAAGCCTCTAAGACGTGATGAGCCGCTTTCCCTGTGAGGGTCACCTCTGCCGCTCCTGATATTTCGGAGGTAAGCTTGTCTACTTCTATAGCCAGCTTTGCTTTTGTAGCTCCCTGAAAATTGAGTTTCAGATGAGAAGTGGTGAGAGCTTCTTTTTTTGTATCGATACGCACCATCCCTTCGGCTTCTATGTCCCGAAGTTCTTTGAAATAGAGATAAACCTGAACATCTCCTTTTTTAAAGGAGTTTTTGATATCCTGTTCACTTTCTATTTCCAGTGTTCCATTATCTACTTCGTATTCAATAGGGTCGGCTATGGCTTTTTCCGACTCAATCCTTATCTTATGAGTGTCGGCAGGGAATAGGTAAATTTGTAGTTTACCTTCGGCCTCTATCTTGGTAAAAGGCTCTACAACCATTTCTTTTTCATGCTGAGCATAAGTCATCGAAAAAAGTCCTGAGAGAAAAATTAATGTTATCAGCCCTTTTATTAAATTTTTACTTGTTTTCATGGCATTTTTCCTTTTTAATTTTTCTTAAGACGGTAGAGGTGAAAAAAAGTTACAACCCCCGTGCAGTTCACCATCGAAAATAATCTATCTTGATCTTTGGATTTAGAACTTTGGCTTTTATTTAAGGATTTCTAAAACATAATTTTAAATTTATCAGCCATTTATTAGAATAGAGCCTTAAATGTTACCTTATTGGTCTTCTTCGAGCGTTCGCTTATGGGTAATTTCAAGAATTCCGGTTTTTATACCGTATTTTTTTGTATTTGAGTTGTTATTTTCGATAGTAATATTTTCCGGAAGCGTATTTGTGGCCACCTCTCCAAATGATTTCGATGTTATGCCTAATAGCTTTAGCGGCGAGAACCCCTCACTGATAACATAATAATCTTCCGGGGGAGCTATTGCGTTTTTGATCCGGTAAAAGATTTTGCCCGGGAGCGTTTTCTCCTTATACTCACTAAGAGCTTCTAAGTATTCGAGGTCTTTCATTACCGTTTGATAGTAGTACTCGCTGGTTTGTTCATAGCGCGGAGATATATTTGTTATAGAGCGGTTGTTTATATTTATTTTCTTTTCAGTCAGGGGCTCCATTTTTGTAAGCCTTTCTATTTGATTTCTATCCTTACTGGACAGGGGTTCTGTAATAGCCTTATCGGCATTATTTCTGATTAATTTTGGTGGCTGCTCGTAAAGTGTTTGGTTTCCGGAGATTTTTTCTACTTCATAATGAGGTAATTGTGAAATATTTTTTTCCTGCCTTTCGGGCGCTTCCTGTCGAATCAACCAGAATAATCCTGCGAAAAGGAGGATTCCCGCAGCGGCTGCATATCCCGCATAACGAGCAAGAAGCGTTCTTTTCCGCTGGGATTTTTTCTTTAGCCGCTTTTTATCGGGATAGCGGATTCGGGAATCCGCTTTTAGTGATAGCTTTTGATAGATGAGGAATTCCTGTTTCAGTGCGGGATTATCATCCACAAAACGTTCTACTTGTTGTTGCTCTTCCCTGTTCAGATCCCCTTCGGCATAAGCAATAAACCATGTTTCATAGTCTTCCGGGTCCGGTTTTGCCTTGGCGGTCTCCTGTTTTTTTAGGATGTCCTTTTTAGGGAACGTTATGTCGGAATCGGCCTGAAGAATAACATTTTCATCAAAATTGTAAAACTCTTCTTTAAGGTCAGGATGGGCTTCAAGAAAGCGCATAAGCTCCTCCTTCGCCTCCTGGCTGAGGCGACCGTCGAAATAATCGACAAAATACACTTCATAATTCGCTCTTGTAATCCGCATCTTCACAATACTTTATCCACACTTCCTATATAATTCCGCAACGCTTTCCTTGCCCTGTAAATATATACTTTTACCTGCGATTCATTCAGGTCTGTTATCTCTCCGATTTCTTTATAACTGTATCCCTCATAGTCCCGCAACAACACCACGTTCTTCTGAATGACGGGAAGGGTGTCCACGGCTTTGCTTAAGACTTCCGACAGGTCGGAGTAGTTGTTGTGTTGCCTGGTTTCATGTTCGGGAGCTTCTTCTATAGGTGATAAGCGGTTGTTTTTGCGCAAACGGTCAATCATGGTATGATAGGCCGTTGTGAAAAGGTAAGAGCGAGCTTTCTGGTATTGAATGTGATTCACCCGCTCCCACATCCGCATATAGCTCTCCTGAACGATATCCTGCGCTTCATCCTCATCCCTGATATTTTTGAGAATGAAACGATAGATGCCATCGGAAAAATCATCTACGCAAGTGTTATACTCTTCGACTGTCATTCATTCTTATTCAGTCGTTTGTTATAGTATGACGTTAAACGTCGAAAATTGTTACAAGGTAAAGAATTTTATGCAAAAAGTTGCTTTAGTCGCAATATTATACTTGCGTTTTTCCCCATTGCCTTCCAATATCATGCAAACTTTAACCAAAATTATATAACATTTCTCACTAGGTAGCTTAATACATTTGTAAATGATAAGAAAAACCAAAAACCATAAAAAAATGACAACAAAAATATATCCGGTAAGAGGCATGACATGCGCTTCTTGTGCTTCCAGCGTAGAGAGTATGCTTAAAAGCACCGAAGGCGTGGATGAAGCGGTGGTTAACTTTGCCGATTCTTCCGTAAGGGTCCAGTATGCTGATGAAACAGTGGCCGAGGAAAGCCTGGCGAAAGCTGTTGATCAGATTGGCTACGAGTTGGTCATTGATGACAACCAGGATATGGAAGAGGAAGAGCGCCGAGCTTTTCAGAAAAGGAAGCGGAAACTCTGGATAGCTGTTGGGTTTTCCCTGCCGGTATTTGTCCTCTCCATGTTTTTTGCAGGGTTACTGCCCTTCCAGAAGTGGATACTCCTTGCTTTGACGGCACCGGTTGTTGGATATGCCGGCAATGAGTTTTACGTTAATGCATGGAAGCAGTTAAAACATCGCACCACCAACATGGACACCCTTGTGGCTTTGGGTACTGGTATCGCCTTTCTTTTCAGCGTTTTTAATACGGTTTTCCCACAGTTTATGTTATCGCAAGGATTACCGGCTGATGTGTATTACGAATCGGCAGTGATTATTATTACGCTTATTTTGCTGGGGCGCTTCCTGGAAGAGCGGGCCAAGAGTAATGCTTCCTCGGCGATAAAAAGACTTATGGAGCTACAACCCGACAGCGTTAGGGTGATTGAAAATGGAGAGACCAGTGAAAAGCCACTTTCGCAGGTAAAACCTGAAGAGCGGGTATTAATCCGTCCCGGCGAGCGGATTCCCGTTGACGGGGAGATAATGGAAGGTAGTACCAGCGTAGACGAATCTATGATGACGGGCGAATCCCTTCCGGTGGATAAGAAAAAAGGGCAAAGCGTCTTTAGCGGCACCATGAACCAGGATGGTAGCATTACTATATCAGCCACCGGTGTAGGGGAAAGCTCTTACCTGTCTCGCATTATCGATATGGTAAGGCAGGCACAAGGCAGTAAGCCGCCGGTGCAGAAGCTGGTGGATAAAATCGCCTCCATCTTCGTACCGATAGTTATAGCCATAGCTGTGATCACTTTTGGTGTCTGGCTGTGGGCAGGTCCTTCTTTTTCCCATGCTTTCATTACTATGGTTAGCGTGCTGATTATTGCCTGCCCCTGTGCTTTGGGATTGGCCACTCCCACAGCCCTGATGACCGGTATCGGGATGGGTGCTGAGCATGGTATCCTGGTGAAAGGGGCTACTAGTTTGGAGATAGCCAAAAAAGTCGATACGTTGATCCTGGATAAAACCGGTACTTTAACACACGGAAAACCCGAAGTGGCAGAAGCTTTTTGGAAAAACGACCATGACAAAAGGGAATTGGCCCCGGCGCTGGCCGGTATGGAAGAGAAAAGTGAGCATCCGCTGGCAAAGGCCATAACAAGCTATCTTCAAAAGCAAGGCAGTAATACCTTTGATGTGGATGATTTTCAGAATCTTAGCGGAAAAGGTATTACGGCTACAATTAACGGGATTGATTATCTGGCAGGAAACTTCAAGCTAATGCAGCAATACGATATTCAAATCGACCGGGAGCTGAATGAAAAAGCCCGCGCAAGTACGGGAACGGCGATTTACTTTGCTGCCGGAGGAGATGCCAAATCCGTTTTTATCTTGAAAGACCGGGTTAAGGAAAATGCCTCTAAGGTTATAGAAGCCCTGCAAAAGCAGAAGATAGAAGTGGTGATGCTGACCGGCGATGCTGAAAATACGGCCCATGAAGTGGCGCAAAAAACCGGCATTGACAAATATCATGCTTCGCTCTTACCTGAAGATAAGAAGACTTTTGTTGAAAAATACCAGCAAGAAGGCAAGACCGTGGCGATGACAGGAGACGGCGTGAATGATGCGGCGGCCCTGGCCCTGGCTGATATGAGCATTGCTATGGGCAGCGGCTCCGATATCGCCCTGGATACGGCCGATATCACTCTTATGCATTCCGACCTGAACCATTTGAGCCAGGCCTTTGTTTTGTCGAGAGCAATCAACAAAAAAATTCGCCAGAATTTGTTCTGGGCTTTCTTTTACAACGTGATTGCTATCCCGGTGGCTGCCGGAGTGCTTTATCCCGCTTTCGGCCTGTTGCTAAGCCCGATGATTGCCGGCGGCGCTATGGCTTTCAGTTCGGTGTCAGTGGTTACGAATAGTCTCGGACTGAAGTGGATGAAATTAGGGGATAATTAAAATAATAATTGTGGAATCATTTACAATTGGCTGTTAGAATGATACGGCCAATTGTCAAATAAAAAGAAGGAGTAAGTATGAGTAAACTCAAATTCAAAACAAACTTGAATTGCGACGGGTGTGTGAGCAAAGTGAAGCCCCATCTCGAAAAGCTGAATATTACGGATTGGGATGTCGACCTCAAGAGTAAGGGCAGCCCGGTAACCGTGGAAGGGGAAAACATTAATCCGGAGGATGTAAAGAAAGCTTTTGAAGCGGCCGGTTATAACGCCGAGCAAAAGAAAGGCATCCTTGGCGGAATTTTTGGATAAAAAGCGAAATTTTTAGCAAATAATACTCAGGAGTGCACGGAATTAGTAACATTTTTTGCACTCCTTTTTTACTTTGGACCGATATTTATACTACCAGAATAATCGAGCCTGTTTCCCCATATTATTGAGATAACAGAAGCCACCTGTTTGGGATAGAAATGATCTTCCAGCTATTGACTAACGAAGTGGATATAGGGGACTTAATGCGGAAATTTTTGGAATTTGGGTAGAGCGGCGATATGATGTGCCGCCCTATCCTATCCCTTTAAGCAATTAACTTTGTCCGTTTATGAGATTGTTATCTCCTTTTTAGGTGCTTCAACTTCTTCTTTCTTGGGTAACGAAATGGTAAGGATCCCATCTTCAAATGAAGCATTGATATTTGATTGGTCAATATCTTCCGGCAGGGAAAAAGTGCGCTCGAAATTTCCATAACCAAACTCCTTCAATGTATACTGGACATCAGGATCTTCTTTCTTTTCTGATTTTACTGCAAGCACATCATCTTCAATTTCTATTGTGATGTCTTTTTTGCTGAGCCCCGGAGCTGCTATTTCAATTGCATATTCATTATCTTTTTCAGCAATATTTGACTTTGGTACATAGCAGTTGTTTTCTCCATCGGCATTTTCATAATCCATAAAATTTCTCAGCAACTCTTCCATCGGATTTGCATATCCATATCTGATTAATCTCATTTTTACTCCTGTTTTTTTAGTTAAACATTTATTTTGATTGAATTCAAATAAAGTTTATCAACACGTATACCAAAAATGATATAAAGCAAAAAACAGTCAAAATGGCATTAATGTTTTTATAAACAAGTCAAAATGGCATTTAACGCTTTATAAGTTATGCTAACAAGGCAGGGAAGAGTTTGGTCTAAAAAGCCTTCAAAATGCTGATTTTTAGCAGTCAGGGATCAAAATGCCAAAAATCAGCAGTTTGAAAAAGTTCCCTTCAGCCCTGTAAGTTTTTGGGATTAGGGGTCATAAGGTTTTTTGGACTGGGCTTAGGGATCCTTTAAGAAAGCATCCGAATTGGAGCAAAATGCCGATCCGTTATTTTAGCCCGGTTTGTTGTTATAAGCAGCTATGTTGTTAGACGTGAAAGTATTTGTTCACTAAATCCAGAATTTTATCCGGGTTCTTCTCTATTTCTTGTCTGAGATTTTGGTCCTCAAAATCTTTGAGTTGTTTAATTCTGGTGTTGAGCAATGATTCGGGGAATACATTGTCAGCCTTGTAAATAGTTTTCTGTTCTTCCAGTCTATGGGCCGACTCGATACATGATGCCGGCAGATGGTCCAATTGATTGAGCTTATGTTGATGTTCTTTGTCAAAGATATCGACGTCAACATAGGTCTTTTTAGCGTATTCCAGCCCTTTTTCCATTTCCAGGCCGTGACGTGCTGCTACCGTAAGTCCGGCCAAAAGCAGGTAAATATCGGCTGATCCGTCGGGAGACCTGAACTCCACCGTTTGTCTTTCCGAAAAATCCACCGGATCGTCTTTTTCGAGTGGGTTGGCAATGGCCGACATGTTGATGGACTCCCGCCAGCCCAGGGGCACGCGCACCAACACCGAGCGATTTCGATCGCCCCAGCAGATATTGGTAGGAGCTTCCTGGTTAGGAACAAGTCGCAGATAGGAAGTAGGGTTGGTATTGCCAAAAGCGGTAAGCGAAGGAGCCAAATCAAGGAAACCTGCAATAGCTCGTTTAGCTATATTGCTAAGTTCGCCGCTTTCGGTCATTACATTTTTGCCATCCTTGGTTAAACGGGTATGGATATGCAGACCGCTACCGGCTTTTCCTACCGTGATTTTCGGGGCAAAGGTGACGGTTACGCCATATTGATAAGCCAACTCGCGAATAACCCATTTAGCTATGATGAGCTGATCGGCTGCTTCTTCGAGGGGTGTGGGCTGAAATTCGATTTCATTTTGTTCGTAGACCTGCCCCTTTTGTGTAAAATTCCCCACTTCGGAGTGTCCGTATTTTATATTTCCTCCGCATTGGGCTACAGCCAGCATGGCTTCTCTTCTAAAACATCCCCACTTAGCAAAGGGTTCTGCTTCATGATAATTTTTCTGGTCGCTTGCTTCGAAGAGTTTTTCTTCTTCACTGATAACATAATATTCCAGCTCTCCCATGGCTTCAAATTGGTATCCCGTCCTTTGCTGAAGGGCATCATGGGCTTTTTTGAGTACATATTCCGGGGCTCCTTCATAGGGATTCCCCGCGGCATCGAAAAAGCTGCAGAGTAAATCCAGGGTGGGAATCTCGGAGAAGGGATTTAAAAAAGCGGTTCGAAATCGGGGGATGACATACAGGTCACTTTCACCGGCTTCTATATGCGAAAAAAGACTGGAGCCATCCACTCGTTCACCGGTGCTCAGGATATTGTCTAAGTGTTCCTTACTGTTGATTACAAAATTGAGACATTTCAGGCGTCCGTCTTCGGCTACATACCTGAAATTAATCATTTCTATGTCATTATCTTCGATGTATTTGATGAGATCGGCTTTGGTAAATTCACCGGTGGGTTTATTCAGATATTGTACCAGCGGATTGGGTTGCATCTCAATATTCTTCTTCATAATAATGCCATTTATGGTTAAAAGGGCTCCAAATGTAGCAATTTTTTGAAGAGTTCAATTTTGTGAGAAGCGTTGCTCTCTTAATTTATAATTTGTTGAAACAATTGATTCGTTTCGCTATACGATGAGGTAGATTCGCCTACTTCTCTCCGTAATAGATTTTAAGAAGTTTTCTGGCAGCCATATAGGAAGAGATTTTTGAGTTGAGCAGATCTTTTTCAATATCCGGCAACATCTGTTTCATTTTTTCATTATTGTAGAAGTTATCTTTTAGCGCTTGATTAATAGAATCATACATAAACATCCGAGCTTGCTGATTTCTTTTTTCTTTGAAATAGCCGTTCGAAGTCGTATGGTTGTAATACGCTTTAATGATTCTCCATACGTTGTCCATTCCGAGCCCCGTGTGAGAGGAGCAAACGTCAACCTTCGGAGTCCATCCCGATTCGGTGGGAGGGAAAAGATGAAGGGCTTTCTTGTATTCGTTACGCGCTTGGCGGGCATTGTTGAGATTATTTCCATCGGCTTTGTTGATTAAAATAGCATCGGCCATTTCCATGATGCCTCTTTTGATTCCCTGGAGCTCATCTCCGGCCCCGGCCAGCATCAGAAGCAGGAAAAAATCCACCATAGAATGGACCGTGGTCTCTGATTGTCCGACGCCTACGGTTTCAACGAAAATCACGTCATAACCCGCCGCTTCGGTTAAGATGATAGATTCACGGGTTTTTCGCGCAACTCCTCCTAAGGAGCCGGATGCCGGCGAGGGTCTGATAAAAGCATTTTCATCGGTGGAAAGATCTGTCATCCGGGTTTTATCGCCTAAAATACTTCCCTTTGATCGGCTGCTGCTTGGATCGACTGCTAAAACAGCGAGTTTATGCCCCCGGCTAGTGAGATATTTGCCAATGGATTCTATAAACGTGCTTTTACCTACTCCCGGTACTCCGGTGATACCAATGCGAATGGAGTTCCCGGAATGAGGGAGGCATTTTTCAACAATATCCTGGGCTTTCTCCTGGTGTTTTGACGAAGAGCTTTCAATGAGTGTAATAGCCCTGCTCAGCATATATCGATCCCCTTTTGTAATAGCATCGACATATTGATTAGGAGAGTAAGTATTCCCCTTTTTCTTTATTTCCAGGTTTGGATTCACTGAAGGCGGCTGTTCGATGCCATCATTGACTTTCAGCGAGGAATCTTTCTTTTTTCTCTCCGACATATTTTTTTTGCAAAATTACATTTTCAACGGCAATCCTTTTAAAAATAATTATTTACAACCGAACGAAAAACTTTATTGAGATATTTGTTCATTTTAACTAAATTTGTGAGTTAAGCTTAAAAAATCAATTATGCCTACTTTCACATACGCATCCAAAAATTTGTTCGCTTTAATAATAAGTTGCTTTTTGCTTATGGTTATAGGGCCCACCGCTCAATCTCAACCGGACCTCCAGGTAGAGGCTACTGCTGATCCTTCAACTGTTTGCACTCAGGGGGCGGTAGAATTGAATGCTGAGGCGACCGGTGGAACGGGAGACTATGATTACTCCTGGGTTGGGAACCCAGGTAATTTTACCTCCTCAATACAAAATCCCACCGTTTTTCCTGATGTATCGACAACGACTGATATAACATACACTGTTGTAGTAAACGACGGTGTAAATACCGCACAGGACGCTGTAGTGGTCCATGTTATTGCCAATCCCGAAGCGGATGCAGGAGCGGATGCCTCTATGTGTGAAACAGACAATTCTTATTTTCTTAATGGAGAAGCTACAGACAACGACTATACCGAGTGGACTACTGCCGGTGATGGTTCCTTTGGAAGTACGGGTTCTTTACAAACCCCTTATGAACCGGGCGAGCAGGACCAGCAAAATGGCTCTGTGCAGATAACCCTGCATGCTTTTGCTACGCCACCTTGTACAGGTTTTGATTCGGACCAGATGACTTTGACTATTATTCCAAAGCCTACAGTTGATGCCGGTGAAAATCAGAATATTTGTGAGAATGAAATCGTGCAATTAGCCGGTAATGCCTCGGATTATAGCCAGGTAACATGGTCCGGGGGTGACGGAGATTTCGGAGATCCGAATTCACTTCAAACGATTTATACACCGGGGGAAAATGATACCAGTAACGGATATGTAGAACTTACACTGACAGCCGATCCCGAGGAACCCTGCACTGAAGCCGTGACGGATCAGTTAGAAGTGGATATCACGAATTTGCCGATCGCTGAAGCCGGACCGGATGATACCATCTGTGAAGGCAACACTTATACACCTTTCCAGGCTAACGCGCAGTATTACAGCACCGTTTCCTGGACTAGTGATGGTGACGGAGAATTTGAAAATCCGAATTCCCTTAATCCAGTCTATAATCCCGGAAGTAATGATATTGAGAGCGGAGAGGTGATGTTAACTCTGACGGCCTCCGGTCAGCAGGCCTGCGATGAAGAAGTGTCGGATGCAATGACGCTGACTATCAATTATGCTCCTGAAGTGGACGCCGGTGAAGATGCAAGTATATGTGAGAGCGATACGTATCAGCTCCAACCAACCGTACAATACAGCAATGAAGTGCAATGGAGTACTTCCGGCGACGGAACATTTATAAATGATACTACGGAAAATGCGGTTTATGATCCCGGAGAAGAGGACATAGCTAACGATAGTGTAGAGCTTACAATAACGGCTCAACCTATTGCCCCTTGCGAAGAGCCGGCGAGTGATGAAATGACGCTGAGTTTTGAACCTTCACCCATTGTGAGTGCCGGCGAAAATGGAGAGGTTTGCGACAATGGGGCTTATCAGCTCGATGGTGATACAATTTTTTCGGAAAGTGTGTACTGGAGCTCGGACGGGGAGGGAACTTTTGATGATTCAACCCAACTCAATGCCACTTATTTTCCGGTAGAAGAGGACGGTCAGAACGGAGAGGTTACGCTAACATTATCGGCCACACCGGTAAGTCCGTGTAGCGATACAATTCAGGATTCAATGCAGCTTGACATCCTGCCAAGTCCTTTTGTGTATGCGGGTAGCGATAATACGATTTGTGAAACCGGGACATTCGAACCGAATAATGCGGATGTTGAAGATGCGGATACCTACTATTGGTCCACCACCGGCGATGGCAATTTTATTGATGATGATACTTTGAATACGTTAACGCCCGAATATATCCCCGGTGAACAAGATATTGCTGAAGACAGTGTCTATTTAGTGCTTACCGGTGAGAATGATAATTGTTCTGACAATCAGGACTCATTGCTTCTCACAATTCAGGGAGATCCTATGGCAGATGCTGGTGAAGATACAAGTAAGTGCGTGCCCGAAGGAGTAACACCCCAGTTCACCTTAAATGGCTCTGTGGAAAATTCCGATTATTATGTTTGGTCAGTGGAAGGAGGTAATTCAACAGGTAGTTTTGATTCAACAGTAAATATATTGGACCCTGTCTTTTCTTTTGGACCGCAAGGAATGGAAAATCAGTCCGCCACACTTACCCTAACAGCTAACGCCATAAGCCCCTGTCCGACTCCGGATAGTGATGAAGTGGAGTTGAGCTTTTCCTGGCAGCCTACTGTCGATGCAGGTGTGGATACAGTGATATGCGAAGGGGCTGATTCGATACAACTCGATGGAGATGTATCTCATGAAAGCACATTAATATGGCAGAGAATACCCGATACATTGAATAGTGGGAATTTTGGCAGTCAGGTTGTTGAGGACCCGGTTTATTATCCCAGCAGTGCCGATTTTGAAGCCGGAGAAATCAAGCTTATGTTACAGGCTTTTGGAGCCGGTGATTGTAACCAGATAGAAGCCAGGGATACAGTAATTTACAATGTACAGAAGCTTCCGGTAGCTGATGCCGGCGAGGATACAACTATTTGTGAAGATGAGATGGCCGAAATTTCAGATGCTGAAGCACAGCATTATGGCAGTGTTCAGTGGGACGCACTAAATGGAAGCGGAAGTTTTAGTGATGAGAATTCGCTCACCACCACGTACAATCCGAGCTCAGGAGACTTGGCTAAAGACAGCATAGCGCTTAAATTATCGGCCTGGGCGGTTACTCCTTGCGAAGCACCTGATTCTGACACATTAATCCTATCGATTAATAAAAACCCCACGATAG
>JAIPAH010000152.1 GCA_021740175.1 Bacteroidales bacterium | reverse complement strand
CGGGATCGAGTCCCGTCTTTCGCTCAAAAAAAAGTTCTTTTACAAGTTGCCCGGGTGGTGGAACTGGTAGACACGAGGGACTTAAAATCCCTTGGCTTTGCACAAAGCCGTGCGGGTTCAAGTCCCGCTCCGGGTACTTTTATAAAGTAAGGCTCTGTAATTTAAAAGGTTATGGAGTCTTTTTTTATGGGCTAAAGTGCTGACATAACTTACCTGATATACTTCCACCAAATTGAGATAAGGTTCCGTTTAAGAAAATCTTCTATATTTTGAACATATTGACTTCTCTGATTGTAAGATAGGGTAACCTTTTAAGTAATAGACAGACAGTATATTAAACTGGAGATATAATGGTTGAAACGAAAAAAATGACGGACTCCGGATGGCTACCTGTTTTTTTCTGGCAACATAAATGGATTCTTATTGTAGCAGCAATAGCGGGAGGAATAATTGCGTATTCAGCAACGTATTTTTCACCTTCCAAATTTGAGTCTACAGCAGTGGTTTATGCCGCCGGTGCCAGTCAGGATAATCAAATGACCATGAAGCAAGGGAATACTATGCTACTGCTTCAGTTTTTAAAATCCAGCTACTTAAAAGACATGGTGATATCCGAATACGAACTTGCTGCTCATTATGGCATCGATACTACTTCAGGACAAGGAATTACCGCTCTCAGCAACAAGTACGATAACAATATTAGTTTTGAGAGAACAATTTATAAATCGGTTCGTGTAACGGTGAAAGACAATGACCCTGAATATGCAGCAAAATTGGCCAATGGAATAGTGCGCCTTAGTAACCGGGTAAAAAAGCACATCATCAAAACAAATAAAAAGGATAACCTGAAAGCCATCACTTCCAATTATCGAACCAAACAAAGAGAAGTCGACTCTCTTGCCTCTGAAATCAAAAGTTTTAAAAGAAAGGAAACGAAGAAGGCCCTTAGCCAGCTGCAGCAGCAAAAAGCTAAAGAGGAAAGAAATATCCAATCCTTACGATCCGATTTGGCAACTATAAGGGAACGTTTTCAGCTTCATAATCTTAATCATCATATAGATTTAACCAAGGAAGCATTGATGCAGGCGAAAACACGCTATCAGTATAAAAAGGGAAAGCTTGAAACTTACCGAAAAAATATGCCTGAGGGTGACTCCACTAGAATTCGGACAAAAGCCGAAGTGGAAGGCTTGAAGAATAAAGTCGCTAAACTTTCCGGTAGGCTTACTGCATACTCCAAAGCAGAAAGTCGTTACAACAGGCTCCTTAATGAATTGGCTTTACGGATAAATATGCGTGACAAGCTGGCAGAGCGAATTTCTGAATACGCGAATTCTTTTGAACCCAGCGTAGAGAGCGTTGATATGCAAACCCGAAATGAGAAGTATAAAAGCGAGCTTAAGCATCTTCAAAGATTGAAATCGAAATATGAAGAGGCTCAAGCAGCGTTTAATAAACCCGAGCGGGCTGCCTATATGGTCAGTGAGGCAAAGCCTGATTACGAACCGGCTTATCCGAGAACATGGCTGATTACAGGCGTTGGGGCCATGTTAACGTTCTTTATAACCCTGAGTGTGTTGCTCATTTTAAGGAAAGCCTCTATCGAATAACATAAAAAAAATGCTTAATCGCCAGCTTCATAAAAAGTATTTCTTTTCGCTGTTGGTCATCGTTCTTTACGGGCTTTTTTTGTTTTTTGTTATTATTTATGATTCGCTTTATTTGAGAATAGCAGCAGCTGCCTTGCCTTTCCTGTTGATTACAATTTATCTTGCCCTCTATCATCCGCTATGGTATGCCATGCTTATGGCTTTGATACTCCCCTTATCGGTTAATCTTGAGGACATCGGAATGGGGGTGGGTGTTAGCCTTCCGGGAGAGATAATGGTAGTTTTTATGGCTTTGGTAGTATTGATTAATTTGCTCAACGGTCGGTATATAACCAAAACAATTATCAGGCATCCGGTTTCAATTGCAATAGCGCTTAACCTCCTGTGGATGGTCATAGCCTCGGTGACGAGCACGATGCCTGTTATCTCCTGGAAATATATGATGATGCGAATAGCTTTTGTGGTGGTATTTTACTTGTTTTTTATGCAGGTGCTGGGTAGCCTAAAAAATATCCAGAAATTTATGTGGCTTTTTGCGGCAGCCCTTACAATGGTGATTGTTTATACGCTGTTGCGGCATTCCCAGTTCAATTTCATCCAACAAGTAAATGGTTACGTCCCTCAGCCTTTTTTTAAGGATCATACCATTTACGGGGCTAGTGTAGCTCTGCTACTGCCTTTTTTTGCCGGGTGGTTTTTTATTCCTTCTAAGGACAGGATATTCCCCCGGTTTTTTTCAATGATTGTTTTGCCATTTATTCTCGCTGCAATAGTTTTCTCCTATTCGCGTGCCGTATGGCTGAGTGTAGCCTTAATCATTATAGGGACGATTTTTATATTACTACGGGTGAAACTTCGGTATATTTTTGCGGGTCTTTTTGTTTTGCTGGCGGTGGGCTTGTATTTCAAAGATCCGATTATCTATCGACTCCAAAATGTAGAAAGTGAAAGAGGGTCGTCTGTTAAAGAGCATGCCACTTCCATAGCTAATGTAAATACAAGCGCATCGAATCTTGAACGTATTAATCGTTGGGAAGCCGGGTTGGATATGTTTTCGGAAAAACCTTTACTGGGTTTTGGTCCGGGCACCTACCCGTTCCAGTATGCGCCTTACCAGGATGAAGAGTTGATGACCCGCATCAGTACATATTTCGGGGATAAGGGCGGAGTGCACTCGGAGTACCTTAAACCTTTGACCGAAACAGGATTACCGGGATTTTTAACCTTTGCTGCTGTCATATTATTGACGGTTGGGCGAGGCATGCGTTTGGTGTATAAAAATAAGAATACTTCCGTTCGTATCGTTGCCGCTTCCCTGTTGTTGGGTTTAACTACCTACTATGTGCATGGTTTTTTTAACTTTTTCCTTCATACGGATAAAATCGCCGCATTATTTTGGGGAATGACCGGTTTTATTGTTGCCCTGGACATTAAATACGGAAAAGCAGCAAACAAATCTTCCGGGATTAACGTTTAGTTATTTACATATTTAGATAGCTTTTCAATGCAGGGTGTAACTCATGAAAACATATTAGCTCCCGAAGAAAAATCCATTCTCAATACTTTATTGTATTTTGATGTTTTTGATCATCCATTGAGCCATGAAGAGCTTTATCAGACTTGTAGCGTGAATGGGACGGCTGAGAAGGATTTTGGTTTTTATTTAGACCATTTGCAAAAATTAGGTTTGATAGGGGAAGCCTCCGGTTTGTTTTTTCTTGAGGGAAAGCAAGACAATGTTACCGAAAGAATGAGGGAGCGCACCCGAGTGAAAAAATATTACCGGATGGCTCGTTTTATGACCCGGATTATTGCTTCTTTCCCTTTTGTGAGAGGTGTTTTTGTTTCCGGCTCGCTTTCAAAGATGCGGGCGGCCAAGGATGGCGATATCGATTATTTTGTTGTCACTAAACCTGGCAGGCTGTGGATAAGTCGTACAATGCTGATGATTTTTAAAAAATTGTTTCTTTTTAATTCCTATAAGTATTTTTGCCTTAATTATTTTGTGGATGATCATTCCCTCCATATTGAAAGCCGCGATTTATATATCGCCACCGAAATAATAACCCTGGTGCCACTTTATAATAGCGAGATATATCATAATTTTATGGAGGCAAATCAATGGGCAAAACGCTTTTATCCTTATGCTCCCCGCCGAGCATCAACGTATTGCGTGAAACCATTATTTGGATTTTTAAAACGTGTTATGGAAAAAGTTTTTGATAATGATTCCGGAAATAAACTGGATGATTTTTTGATGAAAAAGACATTGAATTACCGGCAGCGAAAGTTTTCATGGCTTTCAACAGAGCAGTTTGAGAAGGCTTTTATAACCCGCAAAAATGCTTCCAAGCACCATCCCGAGGATTTCAGGGATAAAGTCCTGAAAAAGTTCCGGGAAAAACAAAAATGGTTTGAGCAAAAACATAAAATACATCTTCACTATGATAAAAAGAATAAAAATCATTTTTATGATGTTAAAAAATCAACTTCAAGATGAATAATGCTCGGGAATCTACTTCATTGGACTACTATCGGAGGGTAGCCTCCCATTTCGATGAGGATGCCCAAATGTTTGAGAAACGTTATGAGGAAAACCCTGTTTTAAAAAAAATTCGCGGAGAATTCCGAAAGCACACCGAAAAATTTGATTTTACCAATGCACTGGAAATTGGTAGTGGTCCGGGGATTGACCTGGTATATTTTGCCGGAAAATATCCCGACCGCCATTTCTATGGGATTGATGTGTCGCCGGAAATGGTGCGTATTTCCAATCAAAATATTGAGGAGAAAGGAGTAAGTAACGCCGTGGCTAAAACCGGCAGTGTGGAAGATATTCCCGATTTGTTTCCCGGAGTGAGGTTCGATCTTGTTTTCGTGTATTTCGGGGGATTAAATACCGTATTTGATTTGGAAGCTACGGTAAAAAGCCTCTATGAAGTTACTTCCAGGAATGCTATCTTCATGTTGACTTCCGTGAATCGGTACTATTTTATGGATTTTGTTTTTAAAACTTTAAAATTTAAATGGACAGAAGCTATGGCCCGTTTTCGTGACCGGTGGAAAGGCTACTCGCCGGGGCGGAATTTGCCAAGCCATGTTTACAGTGCTAAAAGGATAAAAAAGGCGTTTCAACCACAATTTCAGATCCTTTACAAAAGAGGCTATTCCCTGTTTTATCCGCCATGGTTTGGGGCTCGGCATTTGAATAAGATCAAAGGTCTGGGGCCTTTACTATGGAAAATTGATAGTGCACTTCAGCATACGCCCTTATGGAACATTGGGGAATACAGTCTATATATAATGAAGCGGCAGGAAGTTTAGCATTTTTTTTAATGGTAAAATCCTGCCGCCTTATCAGAAAAGGGAATTATATCCCTGTTTTTATTGTCTAAATTATTTGTTTTTTGGCAATACAATGGCCAGATATCCTAGACCAATAATAGCTGCCGTACCGGATGCTGCAAGAATACCCATTTTTGCCTGATCAAGCAGTGCCGAACCGGCCTCGAACGAAAGATTGGCAATAAATAGGGACATGGTGAATCCGACAGCTCCCAGCAATGCAATTCCTACCATATCTGTCCATCTGGAATGGGAGGGAAGGCTGGCGATTTTGAATTTAACCGATAACCAGGAGGAGCCAAAGACTCCAACAAGTTTACCTAGTATTAATCCTGCGATTATCGAAAACGAAACGCCTTCAAAGATAGAACCTTCCACACCTCCAACATACACTCCGGCATTGGCAAATGCAAATATGGGCATTATGACAAGCATGGTAAAACGATGTAAATTGTTTTCAAACCACTGCAGCGGATTGGTTACCTGGTTAGCATATTTCTTCACTTTATCTATCATTTCCAACTGGTGATGATTCCAGGCTGCTTGCTTTTCGCCGATAGAGTTTTTTAACTCGTTCACTTCACCTTCAATTTTCTTCGCAAATGCAGGGGCTTGAAGTTTGGCCTTGAGCGGTAAGGTTAAAGCCAGAAGCACACCTGCTATGGTAGTATGAACTCCCGATTTAAGGAATAAGTACCAAATAACAACGCCGATAGTGATAAATAATAGTTTATTATGAACTCCTTTTTGTCCGAGGAAATATAATAAAATCAGTAAGGCACCGCCACTGCCTAATGCTGCCCAGCCTATCTGCTCACTGTAAAACACAGCAATTACAATAACAGCTCCCATATCGTCCACAATGGCAAAGGCAGTAAGGAAGACCTTTAAGCTTAAAGGAGCGCGTTTGCCAAGCAAGCTGAGAATTCCAATCGCGAAGGCAATATCGGTGGCCATAGGAATACCCCATCCTTCAGAACCCGGTTGGCCTGCGTTTAAAGTAGAAAATATAGCAATAGGAAGGATCATTCCTCCAAATGCAGCCACTACCGGTAGCATAGCTTGCCGAACAGAAGAGAGCTCGCCTACCAGTAATTCCCGTTTTATTTCAAGACCTACTACGAAAAAGAAAATAACCATTAAGGCATCATTAACCCAGAAATGCAGGCTTTCAGTCATGTTCCCGATTGTGAATTTGCTATGCCATAGATGGTCGTACCATTCACGTAGTGGAGAGTTAGCTAATGTCATGGCTGCAACAGCCGCAAGGATCAGGAGAATACCCCCTGTGGCTTCTGATTTTAATAACTTTTGTAATGTTCTGGTAATCATACGCTTATATTCAATGTGTTTTTGAAAAGGTTAAACATATAAAATTATGGTTTTATTTTTTTGTGTGAAAAACCTGTCAAAAGTAGAAATTTTTATGGATGATTCATCCAATTTTAAACATATAAAAAATTATATATATATTTATAATAATTCTAAATTGGACAGCAAAAGCAGAGGCTGTTATAAATCTAGTTTTAAACTAATAGCATATTAGATTATTGAGTGTAATCTTCTTTATTTTTTTTGAGAATCCATAATTCGATGGAAGGATGATACGGTGAAAATTGCTTCCAAATGCTATGGTGTTGAGTATGAAGGTTAAGTGAGAACCGGAAGGCTTCACTGACGGCACGGTCAAACCGCAGGTTTAGCCACCAAAGAGGGACATGCCGCAAAGGAAGGTTGGTATTCTCAGCTAAAAGATTGGAAAATGCCCGCTGAGTCATGGCGGGTTCAGTGAAAAGATTGAAAACCTCATTCTTTGTTCCATGCCGGGCTACATGGACCATCATAGCTGCGCAATCGCTGGCATGAACAAAAGCCATCAGGTTGTCGCCTTTACCATATACAGGGACTTTATGTTTCTTTTTCATATAATTCAGGTAAAACGCCTGAAACCAGGAGCCATGGCCATAGATCCAGGAAGGCCGAACGATGCGGACAGGTATTTTCCCGGAGTGTAAACTTTTCAGAATAGGCTTTTCCGCTTCAAAATAGTCTCTCTGAAAGCTGATAGGACAGGGGGGCTGGGTTTCATCGATACGCTGCATGCCATGGGAGCCATAAACCAAACTACCGGATACAAATACCAAAAGAGGTGGGTTTTGAAGCGTTTCCAGCCAGCTTACCAAACGTTCATTTGCCTGTTTGTTTTGTGTGGCTGCCTGAATACGTGTTTTTTTATCATGACCTCCCATACGGGCTGAATGGAAAATAACATCCGGTAAATCGTTTTCAAGGCTATGCCAATCAAAATCGCTAAGCGTACCGTTGAAAGTATTAATACGCTGTCTACTATTTTGTTTTAATGTGGTTTTATGCACGAGTGCAGATACTTTGATGTCTGCCCGGTGCAATTCCTCAATCAAATAGTTACCAAGAAATCCGCTTCCACCAAGAACAAAGGCTTTATTCATTTTACAGTTATTTAAGTTAACCAATGCGACAAATCGCGGTTTATTATTTTTTCCAGTTTTCGAATATCCTCCCGAAACAGCTCTGTCAGTTCGCTCCTTGTCTCAATGTCCAGTTCGGGTTTGCACACTGCTTTCGATTTCATTGACAGGGCAATCTTTTCGATGATATCATTGGGCAAAGTATTTTTTAATGGTCTGATAATTTTGCGAATCCAATGCTGGTTGTAGATTTTTCCCATCATGCTGTTGTTGGGTAGTCCGCTGAAATTGAAGGATTCGCCAAGCCTTTGTGGTATAAAATCAGACGTTATCGCCAGAAACCGATAGATTTCTTTGAGCATTTCCTGAGGATTGGATTTTAGATCGTCAAACAAAACGACCTTTACATAAGAGAAACTCTCCAGGTAGGCTTTGACAGCTTCTGCATAGTAACTGGCCCCAATGTAATCGTAAGCAGGGACCCAGCTTTGAGCTTTTCTTTGGGGCCATGCTTTAATCGCTTGATTAAATGGTAGTTGCTCATTATTGCGTGTGTTAAAAATATATTGGGAATATATTCTGTCTACAGGTTGTCTGAGTATGAGTATGATTTTCAAAAATTTTCCGAGAGGATGAATGGCTTTGATGTTTTTAATCACATGATTCACCCAGGGACGATAAAGGTAACTTACCGATTTTTCGCCGGTGATACGTGGGACCTTGTTATAGGGAAACCGGTAAAAGG